>DAIEQA010000122.1:0-9945 GCA_027348115.1 Ignavibacteriales bacterium | reverse complement strand
TTTTTTGCATTTAGGAGCGTTAACGGTTAATTCGAGTTCCGGCGAATTGTAAAAAGCGTGACAGTCGACGCAAAAATTTCTTTCAATGTTTCCGTGCAGTTCCAATATTTTTTTTGATCCTGCTCTCCGGTGCAGGTTATCGATGTTTTGAGTAACCACGGTTACATCATAAAAATTTTCTAACCAGGCGATTGCAAGGTGGCCGTTATTAGGTTGGGTCTCATTGATAATATTTCTTCTGTGCTGGTACCATTCCCAAACAAGATCGGGATTGCGCATAAAGGAATCAAAGTTGGCAAGCTCTTCCGGCTTCATTTTATTCCAGATTCCGTCTTTACCGCGGAAAGTAGAAATTCCGCTCTCGGCAGAAATTCCGGCGCCGGTAAAGAAAACAATTTTCTTAGCTGTTCGAAGCCGTTCTATAAATTCTTTCTTGAAATGCATAGTTATAAATTATGCAACCTCGAAGGCCGAAGCGATTGGCCTCCGAGGTCAACAATAAAATTATTCGTCCTTAATGTCATTAAGAAGTTTTTTTGCCTCTGCACGGCGGTTATCATCGTCTTGATGCTGCTTCTGGCAATTGATGGCGGTGTTCAACATTTCTCTTGCAGTTTTGTAGTCGTCTTCTCGAATTAGCGAGATGGCATAATCAACATAGAACATTAAGTAACCCTGGTATAAGCTGATAGCTTTTTTATATTCTTGAATGGCAATCTCGTTATCTGCCCAGCCCAATCCCAATATTGAACGCGCCGGTTTCCATTTTTCGCTTGTCTTGGCGTGTGTTCTTCCAAGAACATAGTGAGCAACCGCTTGAACAAAATTGCCTCCGTTTCCAAGTTGAATCGATTTTTCTGCGTCGGCTCTAACGGAGTTAACCACCCCGGCCACGGAGAATATACCCTTGAAAAGCGCAATACGTCCGTTTGCAATTGCGCGCCGCAAATATCCAATCGAGTTGTGCGGATCTTTGTTAACGGCTTTGTTTGCGTAATCGAGACCTTTCTGGTAGGTATCGAGTTGCGCTTTTTCCTGATCGCTTGTGCCGCTCGGCATTTTTTCGGCAATCTCAACGTATGTTCTGGAAAGTCTCCAAAGCACTTCAAAATTGTCCGGGTCGATCTTTTCTGCTTTCTTAAAAACTTCCAACGCTTTCTGGTTGTCGAATTGTTTATAATATTTATCGCCTTCTTCAATTAATTGATCAGCGGACTGTGCAAACACATTTGCAGATGATGAAAGGACCAAAAGAAAAACAATCAAGCATACGTTTTGATTTTTCTTCATAATTTTTTTTCCTCGATTGATTATTTGATTAGTTATCTATTTGGGTCGGATCTTCTGGAATGTAAAGCGAGGTATTGGCAAGAGGCAAAAATTTTGTCCATGTGCTGTTTTTATTTTTCTCGGCCTCTATTGCAGATTTGTACGCGTTGGTTTTTGCGCTTAGTTCGTCGGCCTGGTACAAGACGATTGCTTCAAGAGTTTTCGGTTCTACCGGCGAGGCAAATTCAAGCTTACCCTGGTGACTTAAAATTAAATGAACGAGCTGGTCTTTTAGCAAGGAAGGAAAGTCCAGTATAGAAGAGGCGGCTTGTTCAACTTTAAGCGCCCCAATCATTATGTGCCCTATAAATTTCCCTTTGTCGGAATAATCGAAGACAGAATCATAAGTAAGCTCCTCGGTTTTTCCGAAGTCGTGAAGCAGCGCGCCGCAAATTAAAAGATCGCGATTTATTTCCGGGTGGATTGAACACATCAAATCGCAAATACGAACAATCTCAAGCGTATGTTCCAGGAGTCCGTGAAGATACGCATGATGCCATGCTTTACCCGCCGGAGTCCTGGTATATTTTTCCAGGTTATCGGTAGTAAAAATTATTTTTAAGATACGGCTCAAAAAAGGATTTTGAACTGAGCCGATTATGCCGTTCAGTTCATTAAGCATTATTTCCAAAGGCCGCTTCGACCTGGGCAGAAAGTCCTCGGCACTAACATTATCGGTTTCCTGCGCTAATCTAATTCTATCGATTTTAATTTGCGGTGCCCCGTTAAATTCTTCTATCAATCCCTGCACCTTAACAATCGCGCCTTCTTTGACCGAATCTTTTATGCTGTCTATTTTCTCCCAAACTTTTGCGGGAAGAGCCGCAGATTTATCACGAAGCTCCAAATTTAAATACGGCTTGCCGTTTTTCGCGGTCTTCACTTCGCTCTTGCTGACGATAAGAAACAATGTAAGTTCTTCGCCGATTGAAAAATTGTTTAATTCTTTTTGATCGATCATAGCCGAAAGGGATTCCAACTTTTAATTCAATTTACAAAAAAAATACAGATGAAATAAATTACTTTTCGAGAACTTTAACTACGCATTCCTGCGGAAGACGAACCATAACCGAGCGTCTAAGCAGCTCGATTGAAACGGCAAACCATTTGTCCTCCTGAGTTTCCATCACAACGCCGACGACATCGCAGAAAGGGCCTTCGGTTATTTTTACTTTAGTGCCAATTTCAATTTGTTCGCTAACAACAAAATCACGTTTTTCCGATAAGAACTTTTTGAGGTTCTCTATTTCCCATGCCGGAATTACGGCCGGTTTACCCTGGAAACATACTGTGCGGACAATAGCCGTATTTTGAAGCGCGATTAACCGCTCCTTCTCGTCGGAGTGAATAAAAATGTAACCTCTTATAATAGGTTCGGATATTTTTTTCTTCCGATCCCTCCATTGTTTTGTAACCGTTATAGTCGGCATATAATGTTCAATGCCGCGGGCATCAAGATTAACCGCGGCTTTAAATTCCTGGCGCGGTTTTGTATAAAGAGCAAACCATTTTTTATCGGCGGCTGATTCCGAATTCATAAGTACTCTCTTCGGTTTAGGAATAACAAAATAATTTCAATAAAGACATTCGCGAATCATCTTGATAAGTTGCTGTTGATCAACGGGCTTTGCCACAATTTTATCCACGCCGAGCTTCAGGTATCTGCGGGTTAATTCTTCGTTCAGCTTTGCGGAAATTACAATTATCGGAACGGTTTTATTCATCTCTTTCTTTTGAATCGCCTCGACAAGTTGTATTCCGTTCATCAGCGGCATATCATGATCCGTGATAATGATTGTAGGTAAAAGATCTTTGTACATTGTAATTGCCTGGTAGCCGTTATCGGCGAACTTTGCCTCAAAATTCGGCAGTGCAACTTCAATAATTCTTTTATACCAGGCTCTAACCCCGTGGTCGTCTTCGACAAGAAGAACTAAATTTTTGGCCTCGGGAACAGTAAAGTGGAATTCGCTTCCTTCGCCTACCTGCGAATAAAACCATACTTGCCCGTTATGTTTTTCGACTATTTCTTTTACAAGTGTTACACCAAGGCCGCTTCCTTTTTCTCCGCCTGTGCCTGCAAGAGAAAATTTTTGATCGATTCTAAAAAGCTTGGATTGATTTTCTTCCGATATCCCAAGCCCTTCATCCCTTACTACAATCTCTATCATCCCTTCTTTAAAGCGGCTGGAGGAAAGATGAACATCCTTTCCTTCGGGAGTAAACTTAATTGCATTGCTCGTAAGGTTTAAAATAGCCTGGCCTATCAATCTTTCGTCTGCGTTAATATAAAGATCGGATGGAATATCGATTCGAACATCTATATTCTTGCGGACCGCGTTTCCGGTTAAAGGAGTTATAGCTGTAGAGACAACCGCTTTTACATTTAATCTTACCGGTTCCACTTTTATTCTACCGGTCTGAAGGCGCGACCAATCGAGCAGGCAATTAATCAGATCGAGCTGGGATTTAGAGGCGTCGTAAATATAACGCAGGTATTCGTTCCTTTCGTCTTCGCTTAAGTCCGATTCGTTAAGAAGTATTTCCGAAAATCCGAGCAGGGTTGTAAACGGCGCTCTCAGATCGTGAGAAATAATTGATATAAATTTATCCTTTGAAACATTCAATTCTTTCAATGAATCGAGCGTAGAGTTAAGCTCATTTTCGCGCGACTTAGCTTCAGTAATATCTACAGCTATACTGCGAAGTTCCGCAATTTTACCGTTGCTTACTTCCCGGGTAACGCTTAGGAATTCTTTAATCCAAATTAGGTTGCCGTTTTTAGTTTTGATGCGGTATGTTAATTCAGCGGTTTCAAGCGATAAATTCTTCTCAAGTTCGAAAAGATTTTTTTTTACGTCGGAAGTATCTTCATCTACGACAAGCGTATAATGCCGTTCCGCAAGAGATTTTATTTCCGCCGGTGTGTACCCCAGTATATTTTCAACGGATTCAGAAACCTGGTAACTGCCATCACCGTTAAAAGAATTAACCACAAAAAAAACATTTTTCAACCCGCCCGAAAAATTTGTGAGATTGGAAAAATCGATTTTGTTGTTCTCCATATCGTATAATGCCCGGTGATAACTTACTTAAATATACTAAATTGCGTTTAATACTGCATTTTAGTAATTGCAATTTTCAGAAACTAATTTCACGGCTTCATTGTTAAGTTCATTAAAAATTTTAAGAGATATGATTAGAAAAATATTTTTTTCCGTTATAGCGGCGGTCGTTTTAAGTCCGGTAATTTTTGCACAGGAATCAAAGGGGGTAATTAAGGGAAAAGCAATTGATGAGGTTACTAAGGAGCCGATTCCCGGCGTGAATATTACATTGATTGGAACTAAGGCGGGTACGGCGACGGATGTTAACGGAGAATTTGTTTTTTTAAAACTTGAAACCGGTAACTATCAAGTCAAAGCCTCTTCAATAGGATATTCGACGGTGACTATTCCGGATGTTATTGTGAACAACGCACGGCCGGTGAATTTACTTATTCAATTAAATGAATCTCCCGTAGAACTACAAGGATTAACCATTCGATCAGAATTTTTTAGAGTCAATCCAAGCGAGATTGGCAGCATCGCTAATTTTAGTTACGAAGAAATTCGAAGGGCGCCTGGTGGATTTGAGGATGTGGTTAGGGCTCTTTCCGTATTGCCGGGCGTTGCGCAGGCCAGCGCGGGCAGAAATGACCTTGTTGTTCGCGGCGGCGCACCTTCGGAAAATCTTTTTGTGGTAGACGGATTTGTTGTTCCCAATATAAATCATTTCGGAACGCAAGGGGCAACAGGCGGACCTATCAGTTTTATTAATTTGGATTTTGTTCGAGAGACAACTTTTTCCAGCGGTGGTTTTTCTACCGCCTACGGAGATAAATTATCCTCTGTGCTTAATATCGATTTACGCGACGGCCGATCCGACCGCATAGGCGGCAAGGGAACTATCTCCGCGTCGGAGTTCGGAATTAATCTTGAGGGACCTATTGGTTCAAAAGGAAATTTTATTTTCTCAGCAAGAAGAAGTTATCTCGATTTTATTTTTAACGCCGCGGGTTTCAATTTTGTGCCGGAGTATTACGATGTCCTTGCGAAATTCACCTACGATTACGATTCGAAAAACCGTCTTTCATACCTTTTCATCGGCGCTTTCGACAATGTGAAGTTTAATAACAAAAATGCAGATGACCGTTATGAGAATTCTAGAATTCTAGGAAGCAAACAGAACACATACGTCACCGGAATCTCGTTTCGTCATCTTTTCGATAATGGATTTATAACTTTTTCGCTCAGCAGAAATTTTTCGGATTACGATTCCGCACAACGGGATACTCTTTTCAATCCCGTCTTTCTAAACAAATCCAGGGAAGGGGAGAACGAATTTAAAACGGACATGGTTTATAAAATGTCCAAGACTTCGGAATTAAACGCGGGTATTTCTGCCGCCACAATTAAATTTAACGCTGATGTTAAGCTTCCGGATTTTGTTACAACCTTTGGCGATACATTGAATATAACATCGCTCGTTGCAGCAAGAAATTATTTTAAATCTGCTTTCTATGCTCAATATTCCGATCTTTTATTTGACCGTCTGCGCCTGAGTGCGGGAATAAGAGGTGATTATTTTAACGGCATCAATACAAAATTTTATTTCAGCCCGCGAATTTCATTTTCCTACTTAATGAATGAATCATCGAACATTAATTTCAGCGCGGGTATTTACCGTCAGAGTCCTTCCTATATCTGGCTTGCGGCTTATGAATCGAATAAAAACTTAAAGCCGGTAAATGTTAATCAATATATTCTTGGTTATGAACAAAGACTTCGCGAGGATTTCCGGTTCAAAGTTGAAGGATTTTATAAAGATTACAGCGATTACCCGGCCAGTACATTACGGCCTTATTTAGTGCTGTCAAATACAGGTGCAGGATACGGGGGAAGCGATGATAATTTTGCCTCGTTTGGTTTGGATCCGCTTGTAAGCGCCGGAAAGGGTAACGTAAAAGGAATTGAATTCTCGATGCAGAAAAAAGCCTCGGAGATACCACAATACGGAATTATTAGCGTAACATGGAGCGAAGCTTTTTTTACCCCTCTCGACGGCATTCAACGCTCAGGCAGCTATGATCAACGTTGGATTATTAATCTAACCGGCGGATATATTTTCAGTAATAAATGGGAAA
This sequence comes from Ignavibacteriales bacterium, assembly GCA_027348115.1. Lineage (GTDB taxonomy): Bacteria > Bacteroidota > Ignavibacteria > Ignavibacteriales > Melioribacteraceae > Fen-1258. The sequence continues at coordinate 3,431 of DAIEQA010000122.1, read as the reverse complement.
CCTCTTTTAGATTCAGGTTTGCTTCCGGCAATCCTTATACACCGTTTAACAATGACGGCACACAAACCATTGCGAATTATAATTCGCGCAGATTAAAATCAGTTCACTCTCTTGATGTAAGAGTTGATAGAAGATGGAATTTTGAAAACTGGGCATTGGTTACTTATTTGGATATTCAAAACATATATAATAACAAGAATACGAACACGATTAGATGGGATTACAGTAAGAACCAGGTCGATAATGAATCTTCGATAGGAATTCTTCCGTCAATAGGCGTCAGCGTAGAATTCTGATTGTCGTTTTTCAAAAAAGAATTAACCGAAAAGTTGACGGTTCCCGTGTCTAACTATTTTCGTCTTTTGGCGATTTAGTAGGAATATTTAATTCGTCCATTTTTCTATAAAGCGACGACAGGCCGATCTCTAAAGCTTTAGCTGCTTCTTCTTTGTTGTACTCGTATTTTTTTATCGTTCGTGTAATATGTTCGCGTTCAAAATTGCTCAACGCTTCTTTTAAGGAATCCGGAAAACCGAGAGGAATGTTCCCGCCGCGCAGATATTCCGCAAGATCATCTTTTGTTAAATATTCATTTGCTGCAAAAATAACCGCGCGTTCGATAACATTTTCCAGCTCACGCACGCCGCCGCGCCAATCATGAGTCATTAAAATTTTCATTGTCTCGTTATCGACGCCTAAAATTTTCTTTCCCATCTCGTTGCAGTATTTTTCTATAAAGTGATTGAGCAGGAGCGGTATATCGTCCTTCCTTTCATTTAACGAAGGAAGCTTTATCTCGACGACATTCAACCGGTAAAATAAATCCTCGCGGAATTCGCCGGTCTTTGTTTTTTCAAAAAGGTTTTGATTTGTGGCGGCAATTATGCGCACGTCCGTGCTTACGGATTTAACTCCGCCGACGGGAATAAATTCTCTGTCCTCGATTGCGCGGAGAAGTTTAACCTGCAGGTTTAACGGGAGCTCACCAATTTCGTCAAGAAATAGCGTACCGCCGTCGGCAACTTTAAAAAGTCCCTGTTTATCGTCCGATGCGCCGGTGAACGATCCTTTTTTATGGCCGAACAATTCGCTCTCAATTAAGTTTTCGGAAATAGCCCCGCAATTGATGGGCAAAAATATTTTGTCTTTTCTTTTGCTGTTGTAATGAATTGCCTTAGCTACCAATTCCTTGCCGGTTCCGCTTTTTCCCATAATTAAGATGTTGCTGTTTGTAGGCGCCACCTGCTGAATGATATCGAAAACCTTTTTCATCGGTTCCGATTTACCGATTAGGTTTGTAAATCCGGCATCGGAAGAAGTTCTTTGGCGCAGCATTTTATTTTCCAGAGAAAGCTTCCTGTAGTCTACAAGTCTTTTAACGCGTATTATCACGTCGTCAAACTCCACCGGTTTGACCAGGTAATCATAAGCGCCGTTGCGAAGCGCATCGATAGCGGTTTTAACGGAGGCGTAAGCGGTCATTATGATAAAAAATGTTTCGGGAGAAATCTTTGATGCGGCTTCCAGCAGTTGCATGCCGTCCAGCTTTGGCATTTTTATGTCTGTAATAACAACGTCGAATTCATTGTCCTTTATTTTTTGCAGCGCTTCTTCGCCGTCGCCCGCGGTCTCGGTAGAAAATCCTTCTTCATCCAAAACCATCTTAAGCGAATCGCGGATTGTTTTTTCATCGTCGACTATTAAAATTTTTGCAGACATTATTTCTCCCTCTAATTGGACTCAATAGGAAGCAGTATTGTGAATTTACTTCCCTCTTTCAATTTACTTTTTACTCGTATTTCTCCGTTGAACCGGTTTATAATTCCGTAGCTTACGGATAAGCCCAAACCTGTACCTTTGCCTACATCCTTGGTTGTAAAAAACGGGTCAAAAATTTTCTCGACAGTTTTTTCATCCATCCCGCAGCCGTCGTCATCTATTTCTACAAAAACATTTTTCTGATCGAAATTGGATTTAAGCGTTATTGTACCGTTTCCTTCTACGGCATCAAGAGCGTTAATCAGGATATTTACAAACACCTGCAAAAGTTGATCTGCGGCAACATTAACATTCGGCAGCGTGGGTTTCAAGTCGGTGTCGAATTTTACTTTTCGAACGCGCTTATCGTACTTAACAATGCCGAGGGCCGTTTTAATAATATCGGTGATATCCTGAACAGCCGTTTCGTAACTAGGCGGCCTGGAAAAATCTACCAGCTCGCGAACAATCTTTGTTATTCGGTCGATATTTTCTTTGATGCTCGCAAGCTGCTCGTTCATAAATTGATCCTGGCTTCTTCTTTGCAGAATTTGCACCAGCGCCGAAATAGAAGTAAGCGGGTTGCCGATTTCGTGCGCAACACCCGCGGCAAGCTGACCAATAACGGCAAGTTTTTCCGATTGATCGATCTGCGCCTGCAATCTTTTGAACTCCGTAAAATCCTTTATTATAACAGACCGGCCGTTATATTCTCCTTTTTGGTTTGGCAGACTTGAAACGTTAAGGCGAACATTAATAATGTCTCCGCCCTTAGTTTTTCTTTCAGTATCGAATATCTGCGCGCGGCTTGTATTTTTAGTTACTTCCTGTATCCAGCGTAATTCGTCGGCATATTTTTCTCCGTGGGGCAGAAGCAAGGAAGAATCTTTTCCCAAGACGTCGGCTTCGGAGTACCCGAATATTTTTTCGGCTCCCTTATTCCACGAAATAAATTTTTCGTCGTTATCCACAACCATTATAGCGGAATCCGACGAATGCAGGATGCTGTTCAAATACTCCTGATTGATTTGGAGTTTGGATGCTAGACGGTCGCGGTCATGTTCGAGCTCCTTCATCTTTGTTTCCTGAAGAAGCATGCCGTACCTTGCAAAAATTTGTTCTATTAAATCATCTATATAACTGAACATCACCATCGGGTCGATGTTGCTCGATGCATCGGTTTCAAGCGGATGGAAAATTGCAAAGCTTGCCTGGCTAAAAAGCTGGCTTACTTCCAGCAAGTTTAAGTTAGCTTTAGAAAAAAGATTATAAATGTCGATCAAATATTCATCGGCATACTTATAATCCCCGCCTTCGGAAATTTCGATAAATGTGCTTAAGCTGCTCTCTACAAAGGTGCGTACCTGCGATTCCGAAAGCTTATCTTTCAGCAGAGGCAATATCTTTGCCGTCCAGTTTTCAACAATGGACGCAAAATTTTTCTTGATGAGTTCAATTAATAATTGCTTCATAATTCCCGGTTAACGTTATCTCTCGATTGGTATTTGGAATGAGAAACTTGATAAAAACACTTCGAAAAAATAACTAAAGCGGCTCTCTTTTGAAAGCTGAGGTAAAAGCTTCGAATGCAGTTGTCCGGAAAAATTTACACCAGGAACACATTTTCAATTATTTAAGTATAAGGCAAAGTTTGATTATCTTTGAATAAACAG
>DAIEQA010000237.1:0-3929 GCA_027348115.1 Ignavibacteriales bacterium | reverse complement strand
GCTTCTTCTGCTGTTCGTGCTGAGTCTATTCCTTGCTAAAACTAATTCGTTAATTTTCCTGCTGTTGGTGATGGAATTATTTTTCTATTTGTTTGCCTTTATGGGCTTCTTGATGTCGTTAATTAAAATCAGAATAATGATGTTTTCTTTACCTTATTTCTTTGTGATCTCAAATGCTGCGATTGCTATGGGATTAATAAAATTTTTTAGAAAACAACACAGCGTAATCTGGGAGTCCACGCAAAGGTAAATGAAAAAATTTGATGTGATTATTGTCGGCGCGGGAATAGTTGGACTTGCAACCTCTCTCAAGATTTTGGAAAAAAATCCGGGCCTTCGAATATTGATTATTGAAAAGGAAAATTCTGTCGCCCAGCATCAAACCGGCAATAACAGCGGGGTTATTCATTCGGGAATTTACTACAAGCCGGGCAGTTTAAAAGCTCAGAATTGCGTACGCGGCTATAAAATGATGATTGACTTCTGCGATAAAAATGAAATTAAGTACGATATCTGCGGAAAGATAATTGTTGCCACGAACGAAAATGAAATTCCTGCGATGGAGAATATTTTTGAACGGGGAAACAAAAACGGTTTGACCGGGTTAAGAAAACTTAATAAGAATGAGCTTCAAGAAAGAGAACCGCATGTCAATGGTGTTGCGGGTGTATTTGTTCCGCAAACAGGAATTATTGATTACACTAAAGTTTCGCAAAAGTATCTTGAGCTAATTCAAAAATCCGGCGGCGAAATCCGTTTCGGCACAAGCGTTCAAAATATTATTGTTAAGAATGACGGATGTGAAGTTGTTACATCCAACGGTATGTTTAATTCCAATATAATTGTTACATGCGCCGGACTTTTCTCAGATCGAATAGCAAAATTGACTCACCCTGATTTAAGTTTGCGAATAATCCCTTTCCGTGGCGAGTATTATGTACTCAAAGAGGAAAAGAGAGATTTGGTAAAATCGCTTATATATCCCGTACCGGATCCGGCATTTCCGTTTCTCGGCGTTCATTTCACAAGGATGATTGACGGCGAAGTTGAGTGCGGACCCAACGCGGTTTTGGCTTTTAAAAGAGAAGGATACACCAAGACGAGTTTTAATGTTAGAGATTCTTTTGAAACGTTGATGTGGCCCGGGTTTCATTCGGTAATAAGAAAAAATTGGAAAATGGGTCTGAACGAGTATTACCGGTCATTGTTTAAAGGCGCCTTTGTTAAAGCGCTTCAAAAATTAATTCCGGAAATTCAAAGCGATGACTTAATTGCCGGAGGCGCCGGGGTAAGAGCGCAGGCCTGCGATAGGAACGGCGGATTGCTTGATGATTTTTATATCGTCGAAGATAAAAGAGTTGTTCATTTATGCAACGCCCCTTCGCCGGCAGCTACAGCTTCGTTATCTATCGGCGATTTTATTTCAGAAAAAGTTTTCTCTCAGCTGAAGTAAATGTAAATTATAATCAGTGAAAAAATGAACAAGAAAGTTGAAAAAATATTAATCCTGCTTGCAGATTTTATAACCGTTAACCTTGCATGGCTTGTTTTTGTCTTTGTACGGGTCGAAAGCGGATGGTTTGAGCTGATAGCAAAACCCGATGTTCTGCTTCCGATGATTGTAGTCTATTTTTATTGGCTCGTCGTTTTTACATTTGTTGGAATGTACCGCACCTGGTTTGCAATGTCCCGCTTCGATGAAATATCAACCTTGTTCAAAGCATCTTTCGTTGGCGTGTTCATCCTTTTCTTTTTAATTCTTTACGACGATTATTCCAGCGGCGTTCATACTTCGGTACAATTTTTCATCTTCATGTACTGGATTATGTTCCTTGGGTTTGTCGGTACCGGACGACTTTTTATAAGAGCACTTCAACGAAGACTATTGATTAAAGGTATCGGCAGAAGAAATGCGGTTATAGTCGGCTTCAATTCCAAAGCCAATGAGATTCACGATTCGATTGTAAAGCACCGCGCTCTTGGGCTCGATATAGTTGCTTATGCCGGCGTGGACGCCTCGGAGTTGAAAAAATCATATCAAAACGTTTATGTAACAGATACCTTTCATAATTTGGAAAAGATGATTGATAAGTATCAGATCAAAAATGTAATTATTTCTCTGGGGCGGCACGAGGATGAAATAATCCTGGAAGTTATTTCGCGCTGCGAGGGAAAAAATGTGGAAATTAAAATGGCCCCGGATTTATACGATATAATAAGCGGACAAGCCAAGGTTGCCCAGCTTTACAGTTCGCCGCTTATAGACGTGATGCCCGAACTGATGCCGGAGTGGGAGAAAAAATTAAAACGGCTGATGGACATTATTCTTTCGTTTATCTTAATCGTAATTACTTCGCCGATAACTTTGCTGACCGCTCTTGCAATCAGACTGGAATCGAAAGGGCCGATATTTTACAAACAGGAAAGAATGGGCCAGAACGGAAAGGTCTTTAAGATTTATAAATTCCGCTCGATGGTTCAAGATGCCGAAAAACACACTGGACCGGTTTGGTCTATGAAGGACGATCCGCGTATTACGAATGTAGGAAAATTTATTCGCAGGGTAAGGATTGATGAGATTCCGCAGGTTATAAATATTTTGAAGGGAGATATGAGCTTTGTCGGACCGAGACCCGAACGTCCTTTCTTTGTAGAAAAACTTTCTCAGGAAATTCCGCTATATAAGAGACGGCTTAAAGTTAGACCGGGCGTAACCGGTTGGGCGCAGGTGAAACATAAATACGATGAGAGTGTTGAAGATGTTAAAGTTAAACTGAAATATGATTTATTTTATATTGAAAACATGAGTTTGAGAATGGATTTTAAAATCATTTTTAGAACCGTGTTTGTAGTTCTTTTTGGTAAAGGACATTACGAATAAAATTTTGTGATATGAAAGCTATTGTTATAATACCCACTTACAACGAAAAAGATAACATCAAGAAGATGTTGCCGGAACTATTGGAAAGTTATTCTAATATTGATATCCTGATTGTCGACGATAATTCACCCGACGGCACTGCAGAGTATGTAAAAAAAATGAGCGACGAAAATCCACGTGTTCATCTCTTGAAACGTGAACGCAAGATGGGTTTAGGTACTGCGTATGTTGCCGGTTTTAAATATATGTTGCATAACGGTTATGATGCGGCCATACAAATGGACGCCGACTTTTCTCACGACCCAAAAGAAATTCCGAATCTTCTTGCCAAACTTGAAGAGAGCGACCTTGTAATTGGTAGCCGCTACATTTACGGCGTAAGGGTAATTAACTGGCCGATCCGCAGATTATTGTTAAGCTATTCCGCCAATCTCTACACTCGGATAATAACCGGAATGCCTGTAAAAGACGGCACCGGCGGCTTTAAATGTTTCAGGCGGAAGGTTCTCGAGTCGATCAATCTAGAAAAAATTCGCTCTAACGGATACTCTTTCCAGATCGAGATGAATTACAAAGCCTGGAAAAAAGGATTCAAACTTGTTGAGATACCAATTACATTTATCGACCGCGTCGAAGGAACTTCGAAAATGTCTAAGAAGATTGTTCGCGAAGCAATTGTTATGGTTTGGAAATTAAGATTGAAAAATATTTTCGGTTCATTAAATTAACCGTGTGATGATTGATCTATCAATTATTATTGTTAACTATAACGTAAAAGAATTTCTGCTCAACCTTCTGGATTCTATCCAAAAAGCCGCAAAAAATTATTCCGCGGAAATTATAATTGTAGATAATGCCTCGGACGACGGAAGCGTTGAAGCGGTAAGGGAAAAATATCCCGGTGCACGTTTGATTGTAAACGAAAAAAATGTCGGGTTCGGCAGGGCTAACAATCAAGCTATGGAAACGGCAGCCGGAAAATATTTTTTGCTAATCAATCCGGATACAATTGTTCGCGAGGAAACGTTCGCTAAGATGATTAACTTTT
>DAIEQA010000120.1:0-2304 GCA_027348115.1 Ignavibacteriales bacterium | reverse complement strand
CAACGGTAGAAACCTCGGCGATCTTCTTGATGATCTCGAAAAACATTTGAATTTTTCCAGTGAAGACGAAACGGAAGATCCGCGTCTTCACCTCGCAATAATCGGCAAACCGAATGTTGGCAAGTCTTCACTCGTTAACGCACTGCTTGGTTTCGATAGAAGTATCGTCACGAATATTCCCGGTACCACGCGGGATAGTATCGATTCCGTTTTAAAATATTACGGTGAAGAAGTTGTACTAGTTGATACCGCCGGACTACGTAAAAAATCCAGAGTGAAGGAGAATATTGAATTCTTTTCCAACGTTAGAACTTACAAAGCATTATGGAACTGCGATGTTGCAATTCTTCTGCTCGATTCAAATCTCGGCGTAGAAAATCAAGACCAGAAAATTATTCAAGAAGCGGTAAGAAGAAGAAAAGGTTTGATCCTCGCTGTTAACAAGTGGGACCTTATCGAAAAAGATACTAACACGGCGAAACATTACGCCAATGCGATAATAGATAAAATCGGTTCTATCGATTACGTGCCGGTAATGTTTGTCTCTGCGTTAACCAAGCAAAGAATTTTTAAGCTGATCGAAGTAGCCAAGAAAATTCACGAAGAGCGGCATAAGAAAATTCCAACGAACAAACTGAACGAAGTTTTATTACCGGAAATAGAAAACAGTCCGCCGCCGGCTTCACCGACGGGTAAGGAAGTAAAAATAAAATACATTACACAGGTGGGCGAACATTACCCGATCATCATGTTTTTTGCCAGCAACCACAAATTCATACCTGATCACTACAAACGCTTTCTTGAAAAAATGGTAAGAAAGAATTTCGGATTTGAAGGCGTGCCGATAACACTCTCGTTTAAGGAAAAATAACCATCAATTTTTTCTCTGCGCTCTAGCGATCCGCCTTAGGCGGGCTCCGCGTCCTTTGCGGTTAAACAAAAAATCAATCTCAGAGATTTTGCCCACAGCGGGCGCAAAGAAGAAGTAAAATTGAGAGGCGTCTATTGCGAGAACCTTTTGGCACGCCGATTTGTTGAGGCAATAAAGAAAAGTATTTTTTTAGGTTTATAACCTACACGAACTGTAGGACGAGACTCCGTCTCGTCCGCACGCTAAGTAAAGATTGTAAAACTAAGTGAGCGATTCTGCCAAAGGTAGACGAGCCAGAGAATCGCTCTACAAAAAAAGGAAAAATTAGTTATGTACGTTCCAAAATATTTCCGTGTAGATGATGATGCCGAAATTGAAAAATTTATTTCCGAAAACGGATTTGCAACATTGATCACCGGCGGCGAGTATCCTGCTGCGACTCACATCCCGATTGCGCTTGAACAAAACGAAGCCGGTGAAAAAGTTTTGCGCGGACACATCGCCAGAGCCAACCCTCAATGGAAAACGTTTGAAACCAATACTAACGTTCTTGTGGTTTTTCTTTCCCACGTGCATCATTATATCTCGTCATCCTGGTATGATCACCAGAACGTTTCGACGTGGAATTACATGAGCGTGCAGGTGAGCGGTAAAATAAAAATTATTGACGGAGCAGAGCTGCACGGCATGCTGGATCGAATTACTTCCAAGTACGAAACCATTTCCGCAAATCCCCGCCTGTTGGATTCACTCCCGGCTGATTATGTTGACAAGCATATGAAAGCTATCGTCGGATTCGAAGTGAAGATTGAAAAGATTGAAGCGTCATACAAACTCAGTCAGAACCGTGATGAAAAGAATTTGCAGAACATCATTCGTGAGCTGGAGTTGTTGAATGACCATAACGCAACGGAAATGGCGAAACAAATGAGCGCACTGAAAAAAGGTGCAGACTAAGCGGCGGTAGTTTTAAAGTTGCGTCCGTCGTTTTATTTTTCTCACGCTCACTATCATCACCACACCAAAAAGGAGAGTAATAAATGCAACTAGGATAAATATTTCCACATCAGCAAAAAGCAAACCCGCTCCGTGAGCTGTTCGCTGAATAAATGCTGATAAAGCTAGTATGCCAGTTAAAGCACTGATGAGAAGCAAAACGCCGCCTACGATGAGCAAACCTGAACTAAATATTTACTTCCTTTGAAATAAAGAAATTAAGTGATAGAAATTGTTAACCTTTTTCTTAGACCAAGTTCAATTATTCTATAGAACGTCGATATCTGTATATCACTTTTACCGGCTTCTATCCGGGATATGTAACTTTTTTTCGTCCCGGTTTTTTCTGCGAGTTGTTCTTGCGTCAACTTAGCTTTTGTCCGTTCTTCTTTGAGCATTTCTCCAAGACGAAATGATATTGAATCAGCTTCAAATTT
>DAIEQA010000206.1:0-4973 GCA_027348115.1 Ignavibacteriales bacterium | reverse complement strand
CTATCGGAATAAGCCGATTGATATTTCCTTAATTGGCTATCAAGAATTTCATCGCGAACACGAAGTACGTCTTGAACCTTAACACCGGCACCTTGACCGTTGTTTACAGATTCTGATGCAAGCACTACTTTTTGTCTTGTGTAGTCTTTACTCCCTGCATTGGATATATTTTGAGAAGCAATATCAATTGCGCTTTGATACGCTCCCATCGTGCTGACTGATAAATCTAATAACCTGCCTACACCCATTTTAGACTCTCTTATTTACAATTGCATGTTTGTTTGGACCAACAAGCATCATCATAGTTTCTTTAATCATATTGCGGGAAAATTCAATTACATCTTTCAACTGAGAATTTGTGCTTTTTATTTTGAGTGCCTTTTCTTTTAATGAAACTCTAACTTTATTCAATTCTTTTAAATCATTTCCAAAGTGTGTACTGCCTTGATTGATAAGATTTTCGAGAGAGTTATCATGTACATCTAAATTCATACTCTTTGCCAATTCTTTAACAACTTTGCCGCGCGCAGTTTCTTCTCGCTCTACATCCATAAGAATTTTCTGCTCATTATTAATTGCCGATTCAAGAGTAGTGTAATCGTTCTTTATAATAGCTTGTTTCTGCATCTCTAATGCATCTATCAGTAGGCTCAAATTTGCATCTTGTGTTTTCAGGGATGCTAATAATAATTTCGTGCTCATTGTTCACTCTCTTTAAAATGATCTAAGTAACCAAGTACTTTATTTATGTAATTCTTTGTCTCATCAAACGGCGGAACGCCTTTATATTTTTCAACATTTTGCGGACCGGCATTGTACGCAGCAAGTGCCAATTTCAAATCTCCACTATATTGTCGAAGCATTTGAGCGAAATATTTAGTTCCGCCCGCTATATTTTCTTTAGGATTGAAAACATTCTTAACGCCCATATCGGTAGCCGTTGAATCCATTAATTGCATCAAACCCTTGGCTTTTGCGCTGGAAACCGCATTTTTATTGCCCGCCGATTCGGTCATGATGATCGATTTGATTACATCTTTGTCGACTCCGAATGTTTTGGAAGCGTCGTCTATATGATTTTCGAACTGATCGATTCTCTTAATAGCTTCGCTGCTTGGTTTAACCGAGGATGAAGCCGGAGACGCATTTTTACCAGGCGCATGAATTTCAGTTGCACGATGCGAAATTTTGTACCTCATTTCCGGAGTCATTTCTTCACCGGTAATTTTTTTATATAACACTTCGGCAATTCCCAAACTTTTTGATTCGGACATGTAAGAACCAATCTGCTGCTCGAAAATCGTATCGAACATGTCGTTGCCGTAACCTTCTTCTCCAAGCATTCCTCCGGTGGTTTTATCCATTCCTTTAAGCATCATGGATGTAAGCAAACTTTCGAATTGCTTTGTAGCGGAAGCGATCTTTTCTTTCTGCGCTCGATCGTACCGCGAAGGGATCTCAGTCATTTTTGAGATCTGCTTCTGGGGATTATCTATTTTTAATGTTAACTGGTCCATCTTACATTATAATTACTTCTGCTGTTAACGCGCCGGCCTCTTTGAGCGCCTGGAATATAGAAATTATATCTCGCGGCGATACTTTAAGCGAGTTCAACGCGGCGGCTACTTCCTGAACATTGCTCGCACCTTGAATAGCAACTGTGTTTGTAGAGTCCTGCTGAACATACGGTATCATATTATTCACAATAGCCGTGTTGCCTTGAGAGAACGGATTCGGTTGAGACACCATAGGATAATTTCTAATTGTAATATTTAAGCTTCCGTGGGTGATTGTTACCGGTTGAATTTTTACGTTTTGTCCCGACACTACCGTACCGGTTCTTTCATTCAAAACAACTTTGGCAATTTCATCAACTTGAACTGTAATGTTTTCAACGTCGGAAAGAAACGCCATCATATTAGTTTTTTTATCTGCAGGGACAGTAATTTTTACTTCGGCCGCGTCAGTGGCTTTCGATATTTCGCTGCCGAATTTTTGATTGATAGCTTTGGAAATATTTTCGGAAGTAGTTATATCCGGATCGTTTAAATATACCGAAACTACATCGTTGGAGATTTCCGGTTCGGCCATAGATTGCTTCAAGACACCGCCTCTCGGTACTCTTCCGGCAAGAGTGTGATTTCTTGAAATGCGGTTGCCGGTATAAGTATTAATATCATAACCGCCAACGGAAATTGGACCTTGAGCAAAGCCGTATACCTGCCCGTTCATTGCGGAAAGAGGAGTCATTAGAAGCGTTCCACCCTGAAGACTTGTAGCGTCACCCATGGATGAAACCATAACGTCAAAATCGGCTCCCAATTTTAAACTTGAATTTAGAGTTGCCGTAACAATTACAGCCGCAACATTCTTTGTCTTTAAATCCGATTGAGGCGTGGTAATTCCAAATCGTTTCAACATGCTCGTAACGGATTGAATAGTAAACGACGAGCGGTAACTGTCGCCCGAACCAGCAAGCCCGACAACCAGACCGTACCCGATAACCTGCTCAACCGTTTGTCCGTTTATGTAAGCTATATCTTTTATCCTCTGCCCAAAAATCGATTGTATGCCGAAGATGATAAAAAATATGAAGAATAATTTTTTTGATTTCATTTTAAATCCTCTGCCTCATGCACTTAAAAAAGCCAATGAAGAAACTTTGTTATTAGACCCGGCTTCTGCGCGCTGTTGATAATCCCGTCTCCTTTAAAAGTAATTTCAGCGTTCGAAATGTTGTACGAAAGAACAGAATTATCCGGTTGAATATCGGATGTTCGTACTATTCCTCTAATATTTATAACCTGGTCTTCGCCGTTGATGCTAATTTTTTTATTGCCGCTTATAACCAAATTTCCGTTGGCAAGAATCGAATCGACAGTTGCGCTGATTCTTGTGCTTATAGTGCCGGAAGTTTGAGTTGACCCCTGACCGCTGAAATCGTTGCCTGTTTTTAATTCACCGTTAACGGCGGTAGCTTTTGTGCCGGTGTTGGCCGAAAGATCCAAACTCAAATCGCTTTTTCTTCCCGCGGTAGTGGCGGCATTGTTAGAAGCTTGTGTGGATTCAAGCACTACAATTGTAATGGCATCGCCAACCTGGGTTGCCTTGTTATCAGAGAACAATGAAAACGCTGCGTTCCTTCTCATATCCTGACCGTTAACAAGAGCAGTTACTAAAAAAATAATTGTTACTAAAAACCGTTTCATAATGTTATTCTTCCAATAATAAATTATACTGGTCTATTATTTTAGCTTTAAATACATTTCCGTCTGCCTGCACATTTATAATATCATTAAGGCATCCTTCTTGCCTGGCTACAACATCCAATGTTACATCCACGCCGTTCTTGCCAGTATGAAGAAGCATTCTGTCGCCGACATTTACCACCGGAATCGGCTCGATCATTTCTTTAACAAGAACAGAACCCTGCCGAAAAGCAAACTTACTTCTATATAACGATAATTCATTTTCGCTTTCTACAAACGAACCTTCTATGTTAGTTACGTCTTCAATTTTACGAACAAACATTTTCTTCGAGAGCGCTTGATCTCTATTTATCTTCTGTGCGGCCACAAAAACATTCTTAAATAATTTTACTCGCACCGTAATCATGGCAGAACTTACCGAGTTCCGGTTTGTGTAAACATCAACGGGCACTAATCCGTAGCCCCTGTTAATACGAAATTCTTTTCCTTTATTGATTTCAATTTTAGAATAGGAATTCGGCAAGCGCACAACCTGGAATTCATATTTATCGTACGACTTAAGTTTGGCATCCAAATAATTCTTCAACTGGGCGTCAAAAGATTTATTGTTGCCCAAAAACAGAGTAAGCAATATGGAGATTAAGGAAATCATTAAGGTAATTATCGTTTTAAATTATTTGCCATGGTCATCATTTCTTCCACCGTTTGAACGGTCTTGGAATTGATCTCGTACGCTCTCTGTGCCGCAATCATAGAAATCATTTCTTCTACAATATCTACGTTGGATGATTCAAGATAACCTTGATTTACATCGCCGAAGCCGTCGGTGCCGGGCGTTCCAAGAATTGGTCTTCCCGAAGCCGGTGTTTCAGCGTATAAATTATCGCCAAGCGCTTCAAGACCGCCGTTGTTTATAAATCTCGCGAGTTCGATATTTCCCAAAACGGCAGTGTTGCCTTTGTTGTCGGATGTTGTGACTGTGCCGTCTTTCGCAATAGTTATTCCTGTAACGTCGGAGTTGATTGTTAAACCGGGATCCAATTCGTAACCGCTTGAAGTAACAATTTTACCGTCGGCATCAAGTTTAAAAGATCCGTCGCGTGTGTAGGCAAAAGATCCGTCGCTTTTTCTTACCTGGAAAAATCCTTCGCCCTGAATTGCCATATCGAGCTGATTATCGGTAGCGGTAATATCGCCTTGCTTGAAAATTTTTTGTGTAGAAGCCGGTTTAACGCCGTTTCCAATTTGAATTTTCGATGTGGAAGTATCTTCTATTCCCGGCGTCGAAGAAGTTAAAGGATTAACGCTTACTTCCTGGTACATCAGATCCTGGAAGTCTGCCTTGTTCTTTTTAAATCCGGTTGTATTGATGTTGGCAATATTGTTAGAAATAACTTCGATATTAATTTGCTGCGCATACATGCCGGATGCAGCCGTTCTTAATGCGCGTGTTGACATTTTTATTCTCCTTATACTTTTCCAATTTCGTTTGCCTCGCCAAGAGAAGTGTCGAGTGCGTTCATAATTTTTTGGGCTGACTCGTAATCTTTATTCAACTGAATCATTGCTTCCGTTTCGATAATAGGATTTGTGTTGGCTTCTTCAAGATAACCTTGGGATATTGCAAAATTGTCCGTCGATTCCGGTTCGAGTTGTTGATTATCGATAGCAAAATTCGATCCTGCGGCTCTATCGAGCATGTTTGGATTTGAAACGTTTGCTATCAAAATATTTCCCACCGTTTTATTGTCTATGTTTATCTCG
>DAIEQA010000201.1:0-24842 GCA_027348115.1 Ignavibacteriales bacterium | reverse complement strand
TCTTGAAAAAAGAAATGAGATTATAGAACAGTTGCAAGTTCTTAAAGATCAAATGATGGACCCGACTACCGGCCAGTACGTAAACGAGAATTCGCCTTACTCACTTCACATGGCAGAGCAGGGTACGGATGCCATGGAAAGAGAAAAATTATATCTGTGGGCGCAGCGGGAAAACAAATTTCTAGGGTACCTCGACGACGCTCTTCAGCGTATCGATAACGGCACATACGGTATCTGCATCGAATGTATTGACGAACCGCAGAATCTCTGTCCCACTTGTCCGCTTGTTCCTAAGGATAGATTGATGGCCGTGCCGCATACGCAGCATTGTTTGCAGGTAAAACAAAAAATGAAAACAATTTAATCCAGTTCCAGTTAAGAGAGAATTAATTTGAGAGTACTGTTCGTATCGTTGTTCATTGTTATTACTGATCAGGTAACTAAATTTCTAATTAAAGGCGGCACAATTCCTTTGCTTAATATAAAAGCAGGAGGAATGAGGATAGGAGAAAGCTTCAACGTAATCGGAGATTTTTTCAAAATTACTTTTGTGGAAAATCCGGGAATAGCATTCGGCATCGATGTAAACGATATATCAAAGTTATTTCTCTCCCTGTTTTCGTTGATAGCCGGAATTGGCATTCTTTATTATTTGTGGAAATCGAGAGAGCAGAAATTAGTTGTCCGCATTGCTCTTGCATTTATTCTCGGCGGCGCCATAGGAAATTTTATAGATAGAGCTTTTTATGGAATCTTTTACGGTTACGCTCCAATTTTCTATGGCAGAGTGGTCGACTTTTTTAATTTCGATTTCTTCGACTTCACAATTTTTGGAAGGACGTACGATCGATTCCCTATCTTTAATGTTGCCGATTCGGCAGTTACTATTGGCGTGATCTTACTTTTAATCTTTTACCGATCGACGGAAGAAGCAAAAACCAAGGTGCAGCTTGAAAGTACTCCGGCAGGAAATGATCTGAATATAAATGCGGATTCCGAGGAGATACGTTCTGAAGTAGCGGAAAATACAAACATGAATCTTAGCGATGTCCAGGATAGTAACAGAGAAGAAAATAAAAATTGAGGTGCCGGAAGGAAAGAAAAAAGAACGCATCGATATTTTTCTTGCCAATACAGTTGAGAACGCAACCCGATCGCGAATTCAAAAATTAATTAGGGCCGATTGCGTTACTGTAAACGGTAAAACCGTTAAGCCGAATTATATTGTCAATTCCTCCGATTCAATACTTTTAACCATACCAACTTCTCCTCGACCCGAGGAAACCGAAGCCGAAGATATTCCGCTTGATATTGTTTACGAAGACGATTTTCTTCTTGTAGTAAATAAACCCGCCGGAATGGTTGCGCATCCTTCATTGGGTAATTATACCGGTACACTTGTCAATGCACTGCTTCATCATACAAAAAAGCTAAGCTCGTTAAATGATCCGGGAAGACCTGGAATTGTTCACCGTATTGATAAGGATACGAGCGGATTACTTTTAATAGCAAAGAACGAATGGACCCATGCCCAGCTTGCCAAGCAATTTTTCAATCATACAATAGACCGGGAATATTGGGCTGTATGCTGGGGTTTGTTCAAAAACAAAAAAGGGGAAGTGATCGGTAATATCGCCCGCTCGGCAAAAGATCGTAAAATATTTTCGGTAAGCGAATCGGAAGGCAAACATGCCCACACATTTTTCGAAGTGATAGAGGAATTCGAGTTTGCTTCTTTAATCAAATTGAAATTAAAAACCGGAAGAACCCACCAGATACGTGTACACATGTCGCATATTAAGCACCCGATATTCGGAGACCCGGCGTACGGGGGAAGAGTAATCGTTTACGGATCTACGTTGCCTAAGATGAAGGCGCGCGTGGATAATCTACTGAATATAATGCCCCGGCAAGCGCTTCACGCTAAAACTCTAGGATTTATTCATCCCAATACAAAGGGAAAAATATTTCTTGATTCGGAATTGCCGGATGATTTTGTTCAGCTTGTAAGAATGCTGAAATCCGGAGATTAGTCTTTAAGAAAATCCGGTATTATCAAAAGACTAAAATTTTGAACGCGGCCCTTAAGAAATTTTTATAAGATTATTCCAAACGGATATTGCTTCCTCAAACGGCATTAATGCACGCGGGACTGCGCCATGCATATATGAAATTGCGACTCCGTAATTCACAATGGGCACACCGGCAAACTTTGCTTGTTTTATTCTTACCTGCATTGCCTTTCTTGTAAGCATACAGCCGCCGCAATGAACAATTAATTTGTATTCGGAAAGATTCTCGGGAAAGTCATGACCGCTTGCAACGTCAATTTGAAGATCGCGCTTGGTGTGAAGAAGCAGCCATCTCGGAATTTTTACTTTGCCGATATCGTCTTCCTGTGCGTGATGCGAACATGCCTCCGCTATTAAAATCTTATCGCCGTTTTTTAATTCTTCAATTCTTTGTAATCCTTTCACGTACTCGGAAAGATCGCCTTTGTATCGAGCCATTAATATTGAAAAAGTGGTTAGAGGAATGTCATCAGGAACATCGGCGTTAACGCGCATAATAGCCTGGCTATCCGTTACAACTAATTTTGGAGGTTGACTTAACTTGCCGAGCGCAGCGCGCAGCTCTTTATCCTTGGCAACAACTACAATGGCGTCTACATCCAGCGATTCGCGTATAGTTTGAACTTGCGGCATTATCAATCTCCCTTTAGGCGCTCCTAAATCAATCGGCACAACGAGCACTATAACATCGTGCCGCTTAATTAAGTCTCCGACCAAAGGAGGTTCTTCTTCGCCGGGTAAAAGTCTGGAAACTTTTTCTTTTAAATCATGAATGCCGTTACCAGTTACGCATGAAACCGTGTGGTAGTTTATTCCTAGCTTTCTTAAATCCTCAATAAGATCATAATTAATTCCGAGTTCTGATTTGTTTAACACCGCAATAAAGGGGAGTTCCAGTTTTGTCAAATGGTCTATAAGATTTATTTCCTCTTCGGAAATTTTTTCCTGCGAGTCTAAAACAAGCAGCGCATAATCGGCTTCGGATATTATTCGTAGCGTTTTCGAAATTCTCTTTTCACCAAGTTCTCCAATATCGTCGATACCGGCTGTATCGATTAAAACTACCGGACCAAAAGGCAGCAGCTCCATCGATTTTTTTACCGGATCGGTAGTCGTTCCGGGAATATCGCTTACAATTACAAGATCTTGACCGATAAATTTATTCATCAAGGAAGACTTGCCGACATTTCTTTTGCCTACAAATGCAAGATGAATCCGTTCGGACTGGCTGACTTTATTCAAGTTCTATCCCCAAATCTTTTGATATGATATTAAATAATTCCGATTCTTCCAACAAGTTGCTTTTCATTAATGCTTTTACAAACGGAATTTTTTGTTCGTAAGAATACTTTGCTACTTCCTGAATTGTTTCATATCCGAAAGTTGTAATTAAAGAAGCCGCAATAGCGGATGAATTAATCAAATTAGTTTTGCAGCGTTCTACATCGGCTGTTATACCGTCTATACAATTGCTTGCAAGATTCAGATTGCAGTCTCTAAGTAAGGATAAAGATTTTAAGAATGTATGAGCTATCATCGGAACGAAAGCGTTTAATTCCAAGTGGCCCGCGGAGACTAAATTTGAAATAATTAGATCGTGAGCTTTAACAAGTTCGCAAAGCTGAATTGTATTTTCCAAAATTACCGGATTGACTTTACCGGGCATTATGCTGGAACCGGCTTGCTTAGGTGGAATTATTATTTCACCAATTCCGCCGTTTGGCCCGCTGGACATGAATCGTAAATCGTTGCTTATTTTTATTAATGAAGCAGTGCCGGCTTTTACAATTCCATGAACTTCCACAAATACATCCAGGTTTTGGGTCGCATCGATTAAATCTTCGCTCTTGGCAACCGGCAGCTTTGTTATTTTTTTTAATGTGTTGTTTACGTTAAGCACATATTCTTTTGGCGCCGTTACGGAATTTCCAACGGCGGTTCCTCCCAGATTAACGGATCTAAGTCTTTCTTCGGCGTTATACAATCGCCAGCGATCACGGGCAATTGCCTGAGCGTATGCGCCGAATTCCTGTCCAAGCGTTATCGGAACCGCATCCTGAAATTGAGTGCGGCCAAGTTTTAATACGTTCTTAAATTCGTCTTCCTTTTTTTGAAGAGAGCTTTGAAGTCCGGCGAATGAATCTGCCAATTCCCGCAGCAAATAAATTGCGGCCACTCGCAGAGCGGTAGGAAAAGTATCGTTTGTGGATTGGCTCATATTAACATCGTCTAACGGATGAATGACCGAATAATCCCCGTACTCTTTTCCGCTTATCTTCAAAGCGGTGTTTGCGATCGCTTCATTAATATTCATGTTCAAAGAAGTGCCCGCACCGCCTTGATACGGATCGACAATTATCTTATCATAAATAGAATCAAAATTTCCTTTCATGTATCCTTCGGTTTCGATAATCAGCTCTTCGATTGCGTCGTGTATCGGATCGAATTTTTCTTTGAATAATAACCCGCATTTATAATTAGTCTCGGCTGCAGCCAATTTAACCTGTAAAAAAGCTTTGATAAGATAAGGGTGAATTTTTTCGCCGGACTTAGGAAAATTGTTCGAGCTCCTTACGGAATGAATTCCATAAACAGCTTCTTCCTGTATTTCAATTTCTCCAATCGAGTCCTTTTCAATTCTCATAACCAACTCAAAAATTTTTTGCCTTACTAATATATCAAAATTAAGATAGGGGAATTTCACCCGGATAAAAAAAAGACCCGGACTAGCCGGGTCTTTCTTGAATCCTATTGAAACAGAAATTACTTCATGAATATCATCTTGTTAACTTTTACAAAATTTCCGGCTTCGATTCTATAGAGATAAATACCGGAAGCGATGTTTCTTGGTGCCCATTCAATTGTATGGGTACCGGCTGCTAATTGATCGTTAACCAACGTTTCAACTTCTTTGCCTGTAATATCGTATATGGTCAATCTAACATGAGATTCTTTTGGTAATGCAAATCTGATGTTTGTTGACGGGTTGAACGGGTTCGGATAGTTCTGATAAACTACAAAATCCGTTGGAATTTGTTCTGTATTTGATTGAACATCTGTTACAATTCCAACCAACTTCATAGCGCCTAACAAAGCAGTAACAACGTATTTCGGGTTGTGAATACCAAAGCTCTTATCTTCTTGTGCAGTAATGGCATTCCAGTATGCACTTAGTTGGTCTTTAGTCCAAGTTTTGTCTGGTGTTTTTCCGGGCATCTTAGCCATAATTTGATTGATCATGCCTTGAACTTCAACTTGCAATCCTTCAACAACTCCGTTGCCGTCAAGATCGCCGTTTCCATTGTAGAAGAATTTAGCCTGGTCAAAGCTTGTTCCAAAAGTTGATCCATGACATTGAGCGCAAGCAGCCATGTTATCAACTCCATCTGGTGTAGCCATAGCGAATGAGTGATTACCGCTTAATATAACCTGTCCGTTTGCGGTTGTATTTGGATACATATGGCATTTAACGCAAGCATCTTGTGTAGCGCCGACATGATTTGTAGTTGCTAATTTAACACCGGCTAATTCCAACATGTTGTTGCCCTCAAGAATATCGCCCTGCGGTCCGTGGTGTGGCCCAAAACGTAAATTAATGGAAGAGGTTCCCGCACCTGCAACAGCAGCATTGGCTTCGGTTCTTGATTGATGACAGTTGAAGCAAATTGTACCGAGACCGGCATTGGTAACTGCTTGAGTTTTGCCGCCTGGGGCTACTATCGTAGCGTCAACTTTTCTTAATTGGAATTGGTTTGTTGCATCGTGAGGATCGTGGCATGCGGCGCAAGTAATAGGCGTAAATGAATTATCGAACAACGGATCTGTAGTTTGAACGCCATCCGAAAATTGTACGAATCCAACACCGGTATGACATCTTACGCAAGCTTCGCGACCCGGGCCGCTTTCGTTAACAGGATTTGCGTGCAATGAAACCGCAAATTGTACCGGGAAGATATGATGGCTACCGTCATCATGACAGTAAGCGCAAACTTTATAATCATAAGATACTTCCATTCTGAAATCTCTTGTATCTCCAACGTGGTTGCTGGCAGGACCATGGCAAGATTCGCATTGAATGTTGGCTCTTTGCATTGCATCTGGATAACTGGTGACTAATTGGTTAAAGGTTCCAGGCGCAAGCACAGTTGGAAATGTAAATTGAAAATCATCAAAGCCGTTATTAACAGCTGTCGGGTTATCGTCGTAACCGGTTGTGTGGCAGCTAATGCAGCTTGAACCGTAGTGGCTGCTTACACTTCCATCAACACCTCTTTGGAACATAGATGCATGACCGGTTTGCTCGAACGCAGTTACTTTATCGGAGTGACATGTATTACATGTAACATGAGTATCAACACCGTTAATAATAGAATTCTTATAGCCGACATAAGTTGCGGCGTTTATTGTCATTGTGCCTACAAATTGGCCGTCAACAACCTGAACAATATACTTTCCAGGTTTATCTGGTGTAAACGGAATTACTTGTGTTGAATCATCAAGTACGTCAACTGTTTTTCCAAATACTGGTTTTGAACCGGATGGATACTGGATCGTAGACCAAGTTGGAGAAACAAGTTTCCCGCTGGATCTTTCTACCTGAATATACATCATTGTTCCCGCACCGACGTTATGAAGACCTGTAAATCGATATTTGTAAATATCGTTAGTATCTTTTGCGGCACCTGCTTCAGAAACTCCATACGGAGTAACATTGAGTGTGACAGGAGTTTGCGCAAAAATCATTGTCGAGAAGAGGAACATAACAACTAGGATTTTTGTAAATCTTTCGGACATAAACATCCTCCATGGATTTAAGATTTTTGGTTCATTTGTTTTCATTAGACATCATAATCTGAAATATAGATAAAAAGAGATTTTTGCTTTTTATTCTAATTTTACATTTGGAATATAGAAATAATAATAAAGATGTCAAAGTCTATTAATATTTTTTTAAGAAAAAATTCTCCTCTTATTATCGGTTTTCCTGCATCTCTGTTTAATTGATAAACGAAGTGACTATTGTTATATTTTCAATCAAATTTTCGGGTAAAAATGCTTATATATAACACCTTATCAAGGAAGAAGGAAGAATTTATTCCCCTCAATCCCCCAACCGTAACAATGTACATGTGTGGGCCTACGGTTTACGATTATTTTCATATTGGAAATGCCAGATCATTTATTATGGCCGATATCGTAAGACGATATCTTCAATTTAGTGGGTATAAAGTTAAATTTGTTTTTAATTTAACGGATATCGACGATAAGATTATTAAACGCTCGATAGAAGAGAAAAAAACTGCGGGCGAAATTGCCGGCTTTTATATCAAGGCATTTTTTGACGATTTGAAAAAATTGAACATTATGCCGGCCGATGTTTATCCGCACGCTACTCAGCATATTCTCGATATGATAAATATTATAGATAATTTAGAAAAAAGCGGCATAGCTTATAATGTTGATGGAAATGTTTTTTTTGATGTAACAAAATTTCCTAATTACGGTCTGTTAAGCGGGAAAAAAATCAACGAACTTGAGGCCGGTGCAAGAATTGAGATTAACGAACAGAAAAAGAATCCTCTTGATTTTACATTATGGAAAAAAGCGAAAGAAGGGGAACCGTCATGGGAAAGCCCTTGGGGAACAGGAAGGCCTGGCTGGCATATCGAATGTTCGGCAATGAGTACAAAACATCTGGGTCATACAATTGATATTCATGCCGGCGGAAACGACTTAATTTTCCCTCATCACGAAAATGAAATTGCACAAAGCGAATCGGCTTATCATCAAAAATTTGTTCGTTACTGGATGCATTTCGGATTTCTAAATATCCAGGATGAAAAAATGTCGAAATCTCTCGGTAATTTTTTTACAGCCAGAGATGTATTAGCGAGATATCCAGCAGAAGCGATTCGAATGTTTTTTTCGCAAACTCATTACGGCGGTCCTCTTAATTTTAGCGATGAACTATTGGCTGCCGCGCAGAAAGGTGCAGAAAAAATCCAAAATCTGTCTCAGCAAATCGACGAAAGAATTCAAATAAATTCGCCCGGTGGTATGAATCCCACATTTGAATTCCAGAAATACTATGCTGATTTTATTTCCGTAATGGATGATGATTTCAATACTCCTCAAGCCGTTGCGGTTATTTTCGATTTTGTTAAATCCATAAATAAAGTTCTTGCGGAAAACGATAACGTGGATATTCAATTTTATTTAAAAGCAAAAAAATTCCTCGTTGATACAGCCGGCAATATTCTGGGGATACTAAATGAACCAAATACGAAAATAAGTGAATCGGAAAATTTAGAATTGGATTTAATCAAATTAATTCTTGAAGTCAGAGATAAATTGAAAAGAGAAAAAAATTATCTGCTGGCCGACGAGATAAGGAACAGCTTGAACGAATTAGGTATTGAATTGAAAGACGGTAAAACAGGAACTTCATTCAAAAAAAATAACCGCAAGACAAATAATTAACGGATGAATTCCAATAAAATTATATCTAAATTATTATAGACAAAACCGGCGGATCCAAATGAAAAAAATCGCTTCAGTGTTATTATCATTTTTCTTTTTAACCTTGAATGTAAATGCTCAGGGAACCAGCGGGACAAATGCCAAATATGAATATCGCAGCTTGATAGATCTTCCGACCGCCGGGATACTCCAGAAGGGATTCAGCGGCGTTACCCTTGATGTTATGCCGGATGGCGTTGTTATTTCGAAAATTGAAGTCGGTGTGTTTGATGGATTTAGTTTTGGAATTTCTTACGGCGGAAGTAATATAATCGGCTCTGGCCAAATCGATTGGTATAAATTACCCGGTGTGAATATTCGCGCAAGAGTGATAGATGAAAGCCAAACCCTGCCGGCAATTACTTTAGGTTTCGATTCGCAAGGGAAAGGATTTTATGATAAAGTTCTGGATCGCTATCAAATTAAATCGCCTGGATTTTTTGCTGCTGCATCAAAAAATTTTGAGTTCCTTGGATATCTAAGTATTCATGGCGTAATTAACTATTCTTTAGAAAGAGACGATGCCGATAAAGATCTTGATCTCGGAATTGGATTTGAAAAAACAATAGGCGGAAGAGTGTCCCTAGTCGGGGAATATGATTTTGCGGTTAACGATAATACCGGCCAATCGCTTGGAAAAGGGAACGGCTATTTAAATATGGGACTTAGATGGTCTGTGGGCGACGGATTAACTTTAGGGTTGAATCTTAGAGACCTCCTTGAAAATAAAAAATTTGTGAGCAATAAAGCAGACCGCGGAATTTTTGTCGAGTACGTAAAGAGTTTGTTTTAGCACCCTGTAGTTAATTGCAAACACATCAGTATACTCTATTGTACAATCACGCCTAATATAGATATTTCGGCGTCATTTCTACCTTTCTTTTGAAACCATTAAGGGTATAATTTTTGTTAGAAGAATATAGAATTAGTGAAGGATAAGGTCATGAAAACAATTATCAAACTTTTAGCTGTAATTCCGCTTTTATGGCTCGGCGGGTGTTACACACAAATCGCGGTTAGAGGATACGGCGATGATCGTTATGTTTCCGACGATAATAACAATCAAAACGATGAAGCTTACCAGGATTCTACTGACTATTATAGCCAGGAAGATTCTAGTTATTATAATGACGAAGGATACTATAGCGACAATAATTATAATGACGGATATTATTCTAACTATCGTCATTATTTGTGGGGTTATTATCCTTCCTATGGATTTTCTATTGGCGCTTACTACGATCCATTCTGGTACGACTATTACGGCTGGGGAAGTTATTATTATATGTCGCCCGGGTATTGGTACGGAAACTATCCGTATTGGTGGAGATATAATAATTACTATCCGTACTACTATAACTATTATCCGAATGGGAATTATCCCGGATATAAGTATCGAACAAATACAATAACAAGACTTAGGAACAATACCGGCGAACGCGGATCTTCCGGCGGAAGAGGTTATTACCTGGGCGAAAGAGGAAAAGGAGCGGGTTCCTACGAAACTAATAGAAATAATTATAATGGTCGTTCTTCCGGTGTTGATCTTAATAGAGTAAGAGTAAGCCGCAACGCTCAAGGGAATAATAATTCTGGAACTTCGAGCACAAGAATTAACAAGCCGACAAACACTAATAGAAATACTACATCGGTTGAGCGAAGACGAGAGCGGGTTGAACGTAGCGGAAGACCATCGGCCTATTATACTCCAAGGGCATCGGAATCATCCAGAGGTAGAAACAGTTCGAGTGAACAAGGGCGTAGAGTAGAATACAGCAAACCTAACAATTCACGCGGCGGAAGACCGGCTTATAATCCGCCGGCACAAGCGCCTGTTTCTCGACCTTCATATAGTCCACCACCATCGTCATCTTCATCATCTTCTTCATCGAGCGGTAGTTCGAGTCGTTCCGGCGGTGATGGCGGCAGAAGAAGGTAAAGGTAATGTTAAAATATTTATTGATGCTGTTTCTCAACTTTTACGAGGATAAAATGAAAAATATAAAAATTTGGGTGATGCTTTTTCTCCTTGGCGGGGTTATAAATGCGCAGGATTTCAACGATGCGTTGCGTTTAAGTGAACCAGGCGTATTAAGCGGCGCAAGATCTTTGGGAATGGGTAACGCTTACTCTGCATTAAGCAACGATCTCTCGGCAGGAACATTCAACCCAGCCGGCTTTGGTCTAATTCGGAATTTGGAATTTGACGGAGGATTAAATTTCAATTCGTTCAGCAATAACACAACATTTTTTGGAAAGCAAACTAGCTATTCAAGTAACTCTACAAAGTTAAGTCAATTTGGTTTTGTATTCCCGGTTCCAACCGCGCAAGGCAGTTTGGTATTTGCCCTTGGTTATTCTCAATCAAAAGATTTTAACCGAAGCATGAAATTTGACGGATATAATCCGGGCAATACTTCCATGATACAAGATTTAACGTTCTCTCCGTTCAGAGATGATAATGATTTTACGTACGAACTTGGCCTTAGCTATCCCGTAACAAGCACAATGGATACTACTTTAATCAACGGGAAGTTAAATCAAAGTGGAAAAATTCTTCAAGAAGGCGCCATCAACAGTTGGTTCTTTTCCGGTGCGGTGGAAATTGAAAAAGATATTTTCGTTGGAGCTACAATAGATATTTTCAGCGGAACATTTAAACGCACAAACGATTATTATGAAGACGATTTTATGGGAAACTATCCTTCCGGTTTGCAATTAGATCCCAACGACCCTACCACCAGAGGATTTTTATCTTTCTATAGGAATACGCTTTTGAATTGGGATATTTCCGGTTGGGATGCAAAGATCGGTTTGCTTGCAAAACTTAACGATATGTTTAATCTCGGAATTACAATTCGTTTCCCAAAGACATTCACAATTAAAGAGACATACACCGTTAACGGACAAAGCGATTTTGTTAATACCTCGTACACAATAAATCCACCGTTTGATTACAACAGCGAATATGACATAACAACGCCGTTCGAATTTACTGTCGGCGGTTCGTATTCCGATCGCGGACTGACCTTAAGCGCCGACGCGAATTTGATCGATTATACGCAAATGGAATTCAGCAGCGGATTGGATGCGCAGACTAGAACAGATAACAATAATCAAATAAAAGATTTATTCAGAACCGTTGTCAATATTCATGCAGGCGCAGAGTACGTAATTCCGCATTCACCGGTTATTGTACGAGCCGGTTTTATGCTAATGCCTTCTCCCTTTAAAGGAGATCCGTCGGAATATGATAAAAAATATGCAACAGTCGGTTTAGGTATTAAGGCAGATAAGAACCTGGCATTCGATTTAGCTTACGTCTATGGTTGGTGGAAAGATATCGGAGATAATTACTCATACAATGTATCGACAACCTATCAGGATATTACTTATCATAATTTTGCCGCTACAATGAAGTACTTCTTTTAGAATTTTACGATTAATGCAAATTGACATCGCTTTTAGAGCACCTTATCTTTAAGGTGCTTTTTTTATTTGCGGAGGTAAAATTCTAGGCACAATTTTTAAGATAGAAAGTAAGGATCACTATCTTTATAATGAGAGCGGCGAAGAAATTAGGTGTTCGCTTCGAGGGCGGTTTCAAAAAGAGTTTTCATTAAAGAAAGACAAATTATTTAACGTTGATATTGCTGTTGTTGGCGATCAAGTAGAGTTCGAATTGAACCGCGACAGCAGCGGCGTAATTGAAAAAATACTTCCGCGCAAAAATTATATTTCCCGCAAGGCCCCCAAAATTAAAGGCGCCGGGAAAAGGGGGGAACGGCTGGAACAAGTTGTTGCTGCAAATATCGATAATCTAGTAATTGTGTCGAGCGCTCAATCGCCAAAGTTCAATAACCGCCTGATCGATCGTTTAATTGTAACGGGCGAGAGTTCTCATCTTTCAGTAATTATTGTCATAAATAAAATTGATCTTGACGAATCAAACGAGATCAATATTTGGTCGAATTTGTACGAACAAATAGGTTACCGGGTTTTCTCCACAAGCGTAAAAGAATTGATAGGACTGGCGGATTTAAAAAAAGCTTTGCATGGAACTTCGAGTTTAATTTGGGGACAATCGGGTGTAGGCAAATCGTCTTTAATAAACGAAATGTATCCGGGTATTAATCTTAAAATTGGTGAGATTAGTAATTTTACTTCGAAAGGAAAGCACACCACGGTCACAAGTATAATGAAAAAGATTGAAAGAGATACATTCATAATCGATACGCCGGGCATTCGCGAGATTGATCCGTATGGAATTAGGAAGGAAGACTTAGGACATTATTTTATAGAGTTTCTTGCATACCAGGAAAGCTGCAGGTTCAATACTTGCACGCATTATCACGAACCTGGCTGCGCAGTTATATCGGCTGTGGAAGAAGGAAAAATCAGCGGCGAACGTTACCGGAGCTATTTAAACATTTTGGAAACTGTTGAAGACGATATGAACTTTTAAAGCGAAGAGATTTTTTTCAGCATCCGTTCGATAAACTCATCTACAACTTCATCCGGTACTCCATCGATGTGATTGGATTTTAAACGCATGTCGCATTGATCGTTTATATAATCGATCAAAACAAATTTATGGTCCTTTGTCAATGCAATCTCCGTAGAGAAATAATCCAGCCCGGTAATTCTTGCAAGCATTGAAGTAATTCTCACAAGAGGAAGTAAATTAAACCTGGCAATCTCTCGTTTTGTTACCCGTTTATAAATATGAGTCTGATCATCCCACCATGTAGGAATAGGCCGGTCGAAGGCCCAAATTACCCTGAACCACGCACGGCGCCCGTTTATCTTTCTTGGTAGAATCTTCTCCTGAATTAAATACTTCTCAAATGGATTATTTATTCTTTCATTTTGTATCGCTTCGATTGTCATAGCGTTTTTAATAACGCCTTCTCCGCCGCCTGAAATCAACGCCGGCTTAATTACAAACGGAAAATTCAGACCCTCAAGATCATTTATAGTAAGCTTTAATTCCGGTTGATGATTGTACGATGGCACTAAAAAAGTTTTCGGCAGCTGGCATTTCTTACGAAGAAGTCTTTTATGCATTTTACATTTATCGATTGCTCTTACAACTTTGTCATGCGGATTAATGATAACGCCTTTTCTTCTACGAATTAATTGCGCCGCTTGAAGAAAATTTGGATCCTCGTCCGATGCCCGGTCCATGTACGCTTTGAAATGGATATCTTTATTCTTAATCCCGTCAATTACTTCTTGAAGATTGTAACGATTGATTATAAAAGTTTTCAATCCTTTACCCTGAAACAATTCTTCAATTCTGTCGAGGAATTCTTTATCGTATTCCCAAGTAAATGATACCGCTAAATCGAATATATCCATGCTGATAAAAATTTTTTGCAAAGATAGGCAAATGAATATGACCGTTCAATCTTTACCCTTGTGATTCAAACCTTGAAGAACTATTTTTTGAATCAAATTAATGACGGCTATGACTAAAAAAATTGTATTTGCACTTATTATTGCTCTAATTGCCGGATGTTCGCAGCAGGTAGTAAAAGAAACCGGAACATCAAGCGATGAAGAGATTCAAATAAATCAACTTGATAAACAGAAACTGGCGCAGGAAAAATTTATTGACGGCTCCATCCTTGAGATTAAAGGGCAATACGAAGCGGCAATAAATAAATATGTGGAAGCGTTAAAGCTCGACCCCCAGGGCGGAATTTTTTATTCAATTGCTAAAGATTATTACGCTATGAATAAACTTTCCTCCGCATTAAGATTTGCGCAGCAGGCTGCTCATAAAGAACCTTCTAATGTGGAGTATCTCAATCTGCTTGCTACAATTTATTCTTCATCGCATATGGATGATTCGTCGGCAATAACCTTTAATAAAATTATAGGACTGGATTCGACCAACGTTGGCGCGTATTTCAGTCTTGCGCAGCTGGAAGAAGCTAAACGACCGTCCGAATCTCTAAAGTTGTATAAAAAAATAATCGATATTGTCGGCCCGGAATGGAGCGTTCTTGTAAGGTTGATAGATTTGAACGAAAGGATGGGAAATGTTACCGAAACAATTAAAACCGTGGAGGAACTGCTGAAGCTTAATCCGTCCAATCTTCAGCTTCAAAAAGCATTAATAGATTCTTACTTAAAGGTAAAAGACTACGATAAAACTCTAAGCAAGCTCAACGAAGCTTTAATAAGTTTTCCGGATGATCCGAACCTGCTGGAATTCAAAGGTAAAATTCTTCTCGATAAAGGCGAATGGAACGATGCCTCCAAGGAATATATCAAGCTTATTAAAAATCCGAAGATCAGCTTCGAAACTAAAATAAAAATGGGCGCCTCGTTTCTTGTAACTGCCGACAAAGATTCCAACAATGTGCACATAGCAAAAAATATTTTTGAAGCAATTAATAAAGATACTTCCGATTGGCAGGTTAATGCTTATCTCGGCGAGATCGAGATAAAAGAAAAGAATGATTCGCTTGCTATCGGCTACTTCAAGAAAGCGGCCGACTTAGCGGAATGGAACGCGCAGGTTTGGCAGCGGCTTGGAGGATTGTTATTCGATAGCAGAAAATACGATGAAGCGATTACTTACCTGGGAAAAGGCGTTCAAAAATTTCCGAATGATTTTGTGATTAATTTGATTTACGGATTATCGCTGTCGCAGGAAAATCAGCACGCTAAAGCTAAAGTAGCTTTGGAAAACGCGCTTAAATTAAATCCGGACGATGTTACAACGCTCTCGGCTTTAGGTTATACATTGAACCAGCTGAAGGAAGACGATGAGGCCTTGGTTCCTTTGAATAAAGCTCTTGTTATCGATCCTAAAAATATTCAGGTGCTTAGCATACTTGGATTAATTTACGAATCGAAGAAAGAATATAATGTTTCGGATTCGCTTTACGCTCAAGCGTTAAAGTACGATTCTTCCAACGCTCTTATTTTGAATAACTTTGCTTATTCACTTTCGGAACGGGGAATAAGATTGCATGAAGCATTGGAAATGTCTAAGAAAGCCGTTGCTCAGGAGCCAAAGAACGCCTCGTACCTCGATACAATCGGTTGGATTTATTTCATGCTGAATCGGTTCGATTTGGCAAAAGAAAACATTGAGAAAGCGGCTTCGATGGAAGAATCCAATTCCACAATACTTGGGCATCTTGGCGATGTTTATTATAAACTCGGAGATAAATCCAAAGCCGTTGACTATTGGAAAAAAGCTTTGTCGCTCGATGAAAATAATTCCGAGCTGAAACAAAAAATTACGAAAGGTGAATTGTGAAAAAAGGTTTTCTTGTATTAAGTCTGCTTTTTGTTTTTTCTATTTTATTTATAGACGGTTGCATTCCTTCAAAACCAATGGTGGAAGAAAGGGTTATAGCTGCGGACCGTTTAATTAAACGCCTCGAAGCCAACCGCAGGAAAATTAAAACCATGGAAGGCGCCGGATCGATTACAATTAAAACCGCCGATATGGACGCCAAGAGCAGCTTTAAAGTAGAGATAAAAAGACCGGACTCAATTAAAGTTTCCTTTTACGGACCATTCGGTATTGATCTCGCGTCAGCTCTAATAACGCAGGAAAATTTTCAGTTCTACGATGCGATCAACAATAATTATTATAAAGGCAAATTAAACTCCGCTGCCATGAAGCAGGTGATGAAAATAAATATTTCTTTCGGCGAACTGCTCGATGTTCTTACCGGCTCGGTTAATCTTACAGATAAATTACGCCGCGATCCCGATCATTACGAATCGAATGACGAATTTTATAGGTTAACTTACAACGATTCCTCTGCCTCTAAATCCAGTATTTATACGATTAGGCAAAAGGATCTCGGCATTACCGAATACAATGTGAACGATTTCAGCGGAAAAAATTTGATCAATGCAAAGTATTCCGATTTTCATGACCTCGAGGATACGCCTATTCCATACATGATCGACCTTAATGAGCAAGAGAATAATCAAAAGATAAAAATAGAATACCGTACAGTGGACGTGAATACTGAAATCGGGAATTTAACAATAGATATTCCGAATGATGCTAAAGTCATCGATTGGTAAAAGCATACTCGTCTTATTCCTCCTGGCGCTTTGCGGTTTAAGAGCGCAGACTACAGATATCATCCGTGTAAAAAACAAGGAGCTCGATAAACTTAAGAAAGATATCCAGTCTCTCCAGAACGAGCTTAAAAATAAATCGCTGAAGGAAATGGAATCTCTTCAGACCCTCGAAAATATCAATAAGCAAAATCTTCTTTTAAGCAGATTGATTAATAATCTACTCGGCGAGGAGAAGGAAAAAGAGCAGGCTATTGCGGAAACCGAAGCTGAAATAAATACGATATCCAACCGGATGGCCAATTTGAAAGAGCAATATTCCAAATATGTTGTTTGGATTTATAAGAACCGGGGCCTTTCAATGTGGCGATTTATTTTTAATGCCGAATCCTTCAACCAAGCTGTTAAACGATATAAATACCTGCAGTATATCTCGGAAGAAAACGTTAGAGCGCTTAAACAATTAAGCGACAACAAAAATACTCTCGACCGTTTGAAAGCAAGTCTGGAACAGGAACGGGCGGAAAAAGAAAATCTTGCCAATCAAAAACAGGACGAACAAAACTCTCTTAAGAAGCGGGAGGAAGATAAGAAACAGCTTTTAACCGTCTTGAAACGCGATAAAAAAATGATTGCCAATGAAATTTCCGGCAAACGGAAAGCAGAAATTGAAATCAAAAATATTATTGCCAAATTGATTGAAGCCGAGCGGTTGAAGAAAACCAGGGCTTACGAGAATAAAGCCGCGAATAAAAAATACGTGCAGGATTTCGATTACAGCGGCTTCGAAAATTTTGGCCAGCTTAAAGGCCGCCTCGGATGGCCCGTTAAAGAGGGAAGAATTGTCCGCGACTTTGGGGAAAACCGCAATGAAAAACTGAATACGGTTACACTTAATTACGGAATTGATATTTCAGTAAGAAATAAAAAAGAAAGTGTGCTTGCAGTAGCGGAAGGAGTGGTCTCCGCAATCAATTGGATACCGGGTTACGGCAGTGTTATTATTCTCACACACCGCGACGAATATCGAACGGTGTACGGGCATGTATGTAATATATCGGTTAAAGAAGGCGAGCGCATTAAACCGGGCGCTTTTTTAGGAACGGTTAATGAAAGTCTCGAAGGCAATATCTTACATTTCGAAATCTGGAGCGAAAGAAATTATCAGAATCCTCAGGTCTGGCTCGCGAGAAGATAAATTTTGATTCAGCATCACATCCTGCTTAATTGATTAGCATTGAAGATTTGAGTCAAATTACTTTTTTCAGAAATTCCGCAAACTCCTCAACGGAATTAAATTTATAATCCGCATCCAAGTGCGCAAATTTTTCTTTTGCGTAAGAATCCCAGAGTACCAAAGCGCTTTTTACACCCGCTTGTTTTGAAGCCATTACATCGACCGCGGCGTCTCCTATCATTAATACTTTTGCCGGGGTAAGATTAAAAGCGCTTAAAAATTTTTGAATTCCCTCCGGGGAAGGTTTGTGATTTGCTACATCGTCGCCGGTAACTATCATATCAAAAAATTTACGAACGCCGATTTGTTCCAATGTGATCTCCGCCGAATCCTTGCCTTTCCCTGTGTATATCGATATCGGGTAACCGTGCGACTTTATCATTTCCAAAACTTCTTTTATACCGGGGTAAATATCCGCCATGGCGTTATGCTGTGTGGTGTAAAAATGAAAATAATCTTTACGGGCTTGCTCGTATTTATCGTTCATCCAGTTTTTAAGAATTACATCCTCGGTAGGCCCGAACTGCGAGACTATCTCTTCATTGCTGAAATTTTTGTTGAGGTACTTTTCAGCTACATGGTTAAACGATGCGAATATCAAATCGTTTGTAGATGTAAGTGTCCCGTCGATATCAAAAATAAATCCTTCGAATGTTTTCAATTATCCCTCAAAGTAAAAATTATAAATCTGCCGTTCGTATCGGAGACCAAAAATTTCGTATCGGTGATTTGAGTCAGGTAATTAATCGGTGAACTGCTGAAGCTTAATACCGGTTCCTCTTTATATTTTTTGTTAATTGCAACTAATTCGTTTGATCGTGCAAAAAATAACTTACCCTCGCGCTCTAAAACCGGTATCGGTTTTTCATCCAACGGTTGTTCAAGTTTTACCGCTCTAACAACGGCTCCTTCAGCGGCAGAAAAGAAGAGAACCCGCTTGTCGAATGTGAAGGCGTAAAGAATTTTTTTATCTCTCGATAAGGCAAGCGCGGGAAGCACCTTTATATTTTTCGATTTCCAAGTAAGCTTTCCAAGAAGCAGATCTATGGCGAATACATCGTTATTGTTGGAAACTACAAATACGCTCTTCCCGTCAGTAACAATATTCGATTTGTAGAAACTCGATTCAGCTGATTCTTTCCAGCGCCAGATAAGCAAGCCGTTGCCAGCATCAATACAGTAGAGGAATCCGTCGGCGCTGTTGAATAAAATTTTGTTGTCGATATAAAGAGGCGTTCCGCTTACCGTATCTTTGGCGTCTTTATTTGTCCAGTACTCCTGCAAAGTTTCCAGATCATAACAATGAAGGTGACCTTCCTGCGTAGCAAATACTATAACGCTCTTTGAACTGGTCGATTTAGGCATAGCAAGTGCTATATCGCCTTTATACTCGAAAGTAATTAAGTCGGAAGATATAGCCCTATCCAATCCGATCGACTGTGTTTGGTTGCCGGTTTTTTCATTGAGTGAAAATATATCACCGTTGGAATCGCCAAGAGCTATTGTGCTGTCCTTAATTATCGGCCGGGAAGTTATCTGTACATTTAAATTATTATTCCAAATTATTCTGGCGGTAGTATCACAGCACGCTAAGGAGCCGTCTTTTCCGGCGAAGAAAATTTTATCGTTTACCAATACCGGTGCGGAGGCAAGCGGAAAATTTAAATTTACGTCCGCGATAACATTTGCGCCGGGAGCGTTGATGGAATCTGCCTGGACAGTTTTAAGCGAATCCTGCGCGTAAGTAATTGTTAACGCTGAGAGAAAGAATACAATTAATTTTTTCATTGCCTTTAAAACTAATTCATAGCAAAATTAACAAAAAGCCGTAATACATACCGGTTCGGTAATAATCCGGCGGAAAAGACGGTTAATCGGAAGATTGCGAACAGTGTAAAAATCTTTCTCTATTAAATTTATGGTAATTGTACTGTTGATATAGTACAATTACCGGTGCTATATTATTACCGGGTACAATAAAATAAAACTAAACTTTTAGAAATTAACCAATTAAAAATTTCTTGGGAAAGTTTTTAATGAATTGCTGCCGCGCTAAATATTATCTTCCCGCCCCTTTACTGCAACTAGAAATTTTGAAAATTTATATATGGCTCTATTGCAGCCAGTATAACGTAAATAAAAGAATCGCTAAACTTATAAATGTGAAGGAGTATGATCTAGCTGAATTTACATATAACATCTATTTCTTGAATATTTTCAAGAAAGAATATGCTAAAACAATTGAGAACGAAAAATGAAGAAATATTTTGTCTTTCTTTTATTAGCATATGTGTCGTTTTTGAAAGCTCAGTATAATGATCCGTATCAATACTACCCTATGGCAACCGGAAATTATTGGTATTATTCAGGGGGACCAGATTATTATTATTCCGAACAGGTTTTTGCTGATTCTATAGATAACTCGGGCAATCGGTTCTTTTGGATGGACGTAAAACATACAGGCGATAGACCTGACCGGGGCATCGATACTAATTATTTTTATATACTGGATCCAAAGAATACACTTGGTAATGCAGAATACAAGTACAAATTAAATGCGGAAATTGGCGACTGGTGGTGGGTATTTCGTCGTGATTCAACTGATATGAACACGGGTGTATGGTGCAAATTGCTGAGTGTTAATGACGGAACTTATCTGGGGATAAAAACCAGGTTAAAGACGTATGCATTTTATTATCGAATAAAAAATAATAATGTGTATTATGATTTTCATGATCACAATGAAACATTAGCTTATGGTATGGGGATGATTTATAGAGATAATGATGCCGCATACCCATTTGATTTAATAGGTGCAATAATAGACAGGAAAAAGATAGGAACCCCCGTCGATGTAAAAGAAGACTTAACAAAAAAAATACCTGATGATTTTGAATTATATCAAAATTATCCTAACCCGTTCAATCCTTCAACAACAATTAATTATCATTTACCCCAAAATAGTTTTGTAACAATAAAAGTATATGATGTTCTAGGAAGAGAGGTAGCGACGCTTGTAAATGATTATCGACCGGCGGGATATTATAGCGTTGAATTTAACGCAAGTTCCGGAGGCAGATTGCCGAGCGGGATTTATATCTACACAATTACGGCAAATAATCCTTCGCTCTACCAAAATGACGGCGGACAAGTTCGCTCAGGACAGGTTTACACTCAATCAAAGAAGATGCTGCTTATAAAATAAAATTGTTTGGTAGAGACGTTCGATCGAACGTCTCTGCATTACATGAATGTAAAGACGCACCGCGTGCGTCTCAAAAAAATCAATAACTAACAGAGGGTAACAAATGGAACAGAATCTTGTTAATGCCGAATTAACAATTTCCGATGCAGCGGAAATTAATACCGCGCTCGAGTCCATCCATAGCAAAATGCCATTCCTAATTTCTCTTTCAGCCCAAGACAGGGTCTCAATTCTAAAACTCGGCGACGGAATGCGCCCGGTTGTTGAAATATCTGCTAATGTAATTACCGAACATCCCGAAATTATGCCGGGCACATTCAACTGTGAAGATTTCAAAAAGGATTTCAATCTTATGAAAGCGCTTGAACCGTTAAGCCAAAAATTGCAATTATTAAAACAAGCCGTCGACGATACTATACTTGCTGCCGGCAGCGACTCGCTTTCTCAAGCTCTTGAAGTCTATAGCGAGGTCAAAAATCATAAAGATAAGATCCCGGGTCTAAACGCAATTTATAATGAAATGAAGGCTTATTTTTCAAGAAAAAGGAATAAGAATTCTGACCAGCAGCAGACACCGCCGGCTATGTAATTAAATCTTGCATCAATGGGTCGCATACCTCAGCAACTCAATGCTAATGGCTGCGATCCTTTCATTTTGGCCTTAAAACAAAATTTTATATCCACGATGGGTTCAACGGATATCCTCTTGGGGGTGTCAGCATATCCAATAGGGCATATATTTATATCCCTTACTAGATCATCAATCAACCTATTTGGGATATAAGTTTACCCTAAAAGACTAAACGGCTATCCAGTAAGGGATATACGTCCGACTTTCTAAGTATAAAGTCGATCCTTACAAGGATCAGCAAATATCCAAATTAGGTAATAAATACATTCTGGGGAGGATATGCGATTAGGCTTCTGGCTTAAACGTATATCACTTTGAGGTTGAGCGATTATCCTTTATTGGTTAATTATTCAGTTTTAAGTATTGATTAATTTAACCAATAGCATGAATTAAAAGACAACTTCTTGAAAACTGTTCCGCCAAAGATTCGGCGGACAAGTAAAACAGTTTCAAGTGTAGCTTTTGGTTTTTCATTAACCCACGGATTAATCCGTGGGTTAATAGAAGAAAGCTAAATGTCAAACCGTTTTAACGGTTTATAAAATTATCCACACAACGAGTTAATTTAGTACTGAGGATATTCAATTGGCTGCAAGTAAATTGTAATACCCTCGCTATTTTCATATATTTTCGCACCAAAATTGAAAGTATATGAATAACATCCGCAATTTTTGCATAATTGCACACATAGATCACGGTAAATCCACAATTGCAGACGGACTTTTAGAGTTTACACACACAGTTAGCCAGCGGGAGGCAAAGGAACAGCTTCTCGACAGTCTTGATTTGGAACGCGAGCGGGGAATCACAATTAAGTCGCACGCAATCCAGATGAAGTACCGGGCAAAGGATAACCAGGTTTATACACTTAATCTTATCGATACTCCCGGACACGTTGATTTTTCATACGAGGTTTCGCGTTCGCTTGCCGCATGTGAAGGAGCGGTATTAATTGTTGACGCGGCGCAGGGAGTTGAAGCGCAGACAATAAGCAATCTTTATATGGCTATTGATGCGGGACTGGAAATTGTTCCGGTGATAAATAAAATTGATTTACCAAGCGCAATGGTTGACGCGGTTAAAAAACAAATCATAGATTTAATCGGCTGCAAAGAAGAAGAAATCATTCCGGCAAGCGCAAAGCAGAGAATCGGCATCGAAGAAATTTTGGAAGCCGTGGTTCAAAAAGTTCCGGCTCCTAAGGGAGACGAGAACTCGCCTCTTCAAGCGCTTATATTTGATTCGATATTCGACTCATACCGCGGCGCGGTGGCTTACATTCGTTTGTTCAACGGCGTGATAAAAGAAAAGGATGAAATTAAATTCTTTGCCAACGATAGAAAATATTTGGCCGAGGAAGTGGGCACTTTAAGATTAGGCCGCATTAGAACGGGCGAACTTCAAGCCGGTAATGTCGGATATTTAATTGCCGGCGTTAAGGACGTTCACGATACAAAGGTCGGCGATACGGTTACTCATTTGCGCGGAGGAGCCGAGCATCCGCTGCCCGGCTACAAAGAAATTAAACCGATGGTGTTCAGCGGACTTTATCCCACCGATTCCGATGATTATGAAAATCTCAGGGAAGCTCTCGAAAAATTTCAATTGAATGATTCTGCATTAGTGTTTACACCTGAGACTTCCGCCGCTCTTGGTTTTGGTTTTAGATGCGGCTTTCTCGGCATGCTTCACATGGAAATTGTTCAGGAACGGCTTGAGCGCGAGTTTAATCAATCAATTGTTACTACTCTTCCCAACGTTGAGTACTGGGTATTCAAACGCGACGGCGAAAAAATAATTGTCGATAATCCTGCCGATATGCCCGCGCCTGGAGACATAGAGCATGTTGAAGAACCATACGTTAAAGCGCAGATAGTTACTCCAAGCGAATACGTTGGGAACTTAATGCAGCTTGCAATAGAAAAAAGAGGTATATATAAAAACACAACGTATATCGATCCGACCCGCGCCGATCTTGCATTCGAATTTCCTTTATCGGAAATAATTTTTGATTTCTATGATAAGCTGAAATCGATTTCCCGCGGCTATGCTTCTTTCGATTACGAATTTATCGGTTATCGGCAATCGGAACTTGTTAAGATTGATATATTGTTGAATGGAGAAAAGGTTGACGCGCTTTCAATTATTGTTCACGATAAAAAAGCGTACAGCTGGGGCCTGAAAGTCTGCTCTAAGCTGAAGGATCTTATCCCGCGTCAGATGTTTGAAATTGCTATTCAAGCCGCTATAGGCGCAAAAGTAATTTCGAGAACGAACGTGAAAGCGCTTCGTAAAAATGTTTTGGCAAAATGCTACGGCGGCGATATAACGAGAAAACGTAAATTACTCGAAAAGCAGAAAGAAGGTAAAAGAAGAATGAAGCAAGTTGGAAATGTCGAGATTCCGCAGGAAGCATTTTTAGCCGTACTTCAAATTGATGAGTGACAAAGAATTTACCTGCCGTATTGATGGCGGGCAAGAGCAAGAAATTCAATAAAGCAGTTCATAAAGAAATAATCTAAAAGTTATAACCAATTATTCTGTGAAGGAATCATGTCGTTATTCAAAAAAGAAGAAGAGAAAGAACCAAAGAAGCCGGTTGTAAAAACTCAAAAACAAAGAGTAATAGAGTTCTGGAAAAATTTATTGTTCGCTGCGGTTGCGGCATTTCTTATAAAAACATTTTTGATAGAAACCTCCCGCGTTCCTACCGGCTCAATGGAACAGACTATAAAAGTCGGAGATTTTCTTTTCGTTAACAAATTCGTTTACGGTTCATCTTCCCCAAGGAACGTACCGTTTACAAATATCGAACTCCCTTATTTTCAAATGCCGGCATTACGCGACCCGCACCGCGGAGATATAGTTGTTTTCGAATATCCGGGCGATAGGGACGAAATGGCATCACCCGAAATTACAAATTATGTTAAGCGCTGCATCGGCGTTCCGGGCGATACTATCGAGATAGTTGACAAAGTTGTTTTTGTTAACGGCAAAGAAGCACCGCGTCCGTCTCATATTCAATACATAAATAATTACTGCACGCCAAAAGGAATTCCCAATCCAAGAATTTTTCCAAAGGGAAGCGATTTCAACGAAGATAATTACGGACCCATT
>DAIEQA010000116.1:0-11486 GCA_027348115.1 Ignavibacteriales bacterium | reverse complement strand
GAAATTATTTTTACTTCCGGTTCGTTGGGAAGGGCCAAAGGAGTAATGCTTACACAAAGAAATCTTTCGGCCAACCTCGTTGACATGGTAAGTATGATTCTAATCACAGATAAAGATAAATTCCTTTCGGTTCTTCCCATGCATCATACATACGAATGCACATGCGGTTTACTTTGCCCGTTGTATGCCGGCGGTTCAGCTCATTACGCGCGCTCTCTTAAAACTATCGTCGATGATCTTCAAAAAGTAAAAGCCACTATCTTACTTGGCGTGCCGTTATTGTATGATAAAATGTTTAAAAGAATCATTAAGGGAATTAAAGAAGATAAGGTCAAATCAATTATTGTCCCGCCGCTTGTGAAATTTACTAATCTTTTTAATATGATCGGTATGAATGATATTAAAAAGAAAATATTCCACGAGCTTCATGAAAAATTCGGCGGCTCGGTAAGAATTTTTATTGCCGGAGGAGCAGCGCCTGATCCGTTAGTTGCAAAAGGATTAAGAGAATTCGGATTCACATTCATTCAAGGATATGGTTTAACCGAAACATCCCCGATTCTGTCATTAAACAGGCTCGATGCTTTTAAAGACGATGCCGCTGGCTTACTTTTGCCGTCTGTGCAAATTAAAATAAACGCTCCCGATGAAAACGGTTCCGGTGAAATTTGGGCAAAGGGACCGAGTGTAATGCTCGGCTATTATAAAAATGAAAAATCGACTAATGACGCTTTTAGCGAAGGTTGGTTTAGAACGGGAGACATCGGTTATTTTGATGAAGACGGTTTTCTGCACATCAACGGCCGCATGAAAAATGTAATTATTTCCAAGAGCGGTAAAAATGTTTTCCCGGAAGAGATTGAGGATATTCTGAACCGCAGCCCATATATATTGGAATGTATTGTTTCCGGTGAAGAAGATTCCAAGCAGGGAGAAATTATTTCAGCACAGATTGTTGTTGACGCCGAAATGTTTATTGAATTAGCCGAGGTGAAGCAGATTAAAATAAATGACGAACTTCTTCATAATACGATTGCCGAGGAAGTAGAAAAAGCAAATAAGCAGCTTGCCTCGCACAAGCAAATAAAAAAATTCTACATTAGGGAAAACGAATTCGAAAAAACTACAACGCAAAAAATTAAAAGGTACCTCGTTAATAAGAATAATTGAAAAATAAATTAATACATAGAACGGGCTGCCGTTCCATGCTTTGCTCATCGGCAAGCTAATTTTGTAATGCCCGGTTTAATTGATTGCTAAGGATGTATTATTAAAATCCAATGCAGCTCCATTTTTTCATCCTAAAATTTCCCCTAAAATTTTCGATAGTAAATTAGAAATAATTAACGCTGGTAATGTTGAGCGATCAAGAAAAAATACAATGGTTTAATAAAGCCGTAAAATTTCAACTGGAGGGATTAATTTTCCTCGTAGTGAAATCGAGAAAAAACGGCGTAGGCGCTTGGGCAATTGAAGATATGTCCAAACATAAAATTTTGAATTCCAACATGGAATGGGAGGACGAGGTACCTCTTGCAAAGAGAGATCAGGCATATTTAATACGAACCAGGTTCGACTTTGAAACGGCATTAACAATGTTTGAGCAATACAAAATGTTCGCTCAATAAAATCAAAAACCCTGCACACAATGCAGGGCTTTTCGTTTTTAAAACCTATACTGTGAAAACTTAACTGCTCTTCTCGCGTTTTATAACTACAAGTGTCGCATCATCTTCCCATTCTGCTCCATCCGCGAAATTAAACGAAGCATTAAATATCTCGTCTTTTATTTCAATCGGCGATTTCTCATAAGAATTCGCAATTACCTTCTTCAATCTTTCAAGAGAAAATTCTTCGAGCGACGAATTTTTCCTTTCGATAATACCGTCGGTATAAAGTATAAGTACGTCACCGGGCTTCATAACTGCGTACCCGCGAGAAAGTTGAATTTCCGGGAGCGCACCGAAAATTAAACCCGTCGATTCTAATTCGGTAAAATTCTTTCCATTGTACAGCAGCGGGGAAGGGTGGCCCGCGTTAACAAAAAGAACTTCACCGTCCTTCTCAATTTCAGCATAGAAGAGGGAAATGAATCTTGTTGAGTACACGCTTTGATAAATAACCTTGTTTAGTTTTTTGAATGTGTAAACCATCTTCATATGTTTTTCCAATCCCATACGCAGACCGGTTACTACGTCGCGGACAAGTAAAGCGGCGGGCAGGCCGTGACCGCTTGCATCGCCAATTGTAACGCCAAGCACCTCATTATCGAAATTGAAATAATCATAAAGATCGCCGCCGACAAGTTCGGCAGGTTGAGAATGACCGGCAATCTTAAACCCTTGAAATTCCGGCGGAACTGCCGGCAACAAACTTTGCTGGATGTGCGCGGCTTGCTCTACTTCATTTTTGGCCGCTTCCGAGACAAGCCGATAATTTAGAACCGTGCGAACCGCATTTAAACAGAATTCGATTTCTTCTCTTATCCATCCGCTTTTCAAATCAAAAATAAAAATCCATGTCGCTTCGGTGCCTCTAATAAGTATAGCCGCAGGTATGCGATATTCTTTATGACTGTTAACCGATTTATCAATTGTCAGCGACGGATTATCAAAAATGTATGTCTTCGTTTTCAGCAAAGCCTGAAGAGCATTTGAAGATGCCGGTATTTGTTGGGCTACCTTTTTTAACGATTCGCTTAGCTGCGATACGAGTACATACTCGTTGCCTCGTTCCTCGTAAATTCTTCCGTTGCTTATTTTAAGGTCTTCGCCAAAAGTTTTTTCCAGCTCATTTACGATCAGGAAAAGAAAATCCTTACCGCTTTTTTCAAGACCGATCTTGGAAAGAATAGAATCTAGTTTTCTATAAAATATTTTCGGGTCGAGCATAAATTTCTCTTCTTTGCGAACGTAAATTTATTGAATCTGACGAATATTAACGAATCCGGCAAGAATAAATTATAATAATTTGTTAAAATTGGTCAAGTAGTGAACGAAATATATGAAGCAGGTAGGAAACAAAATTAAAAAATAGCTTTGAGCGCCGGAATGCAATTCGGATTCCCCCGAAGGGGTCTGCCAAAGCTATTCCTCCGGGGCCTTCTGAAAAACCGTCAATAAATGTTTTAATTAAAATAAAAAACCCGAACATTTTTTGATATTCGGGCTAGTAGTAGAGGCGCCGGTCGGATTCGAACCGACGAATAAAGGTTTTGCAGACCTTCCCCTTAAGCCACTTGGGTACAGCGCCATTCTGAGTGCGAACGAAGAATGCAGAAAAAAATTCCACATCCCTTCAGTAAAGTTTAGAACAAAGAAAAAAAATCCCGAACTGAATCGGGATATTAGAGCGGGAAACGGGACTCGAACCCGCGACATCAACCTTGGCAAGGTTGCGCTCTACCAACTGAGCTATTCCCGCGTTCAATTTTTTAAGAACTTCAAAAAATGTGGTGTAAATATAACATCCGGGCATTATTAATTGCAACAATAGGTAAAAAAAATTGTCATACTCTTGACCCATGAATAAATCCTCGGTAGGGTCTTGACTGTTGCACTGTAATGAACGCGTGCTTGTCGGTCGACTCGACGATCTTCATCAAATTCTTCATAAATTTTCTGCGTATTATCACGATCAAAATGGAAACACCTCCGGCGCTGCCTTCG
The DNA here is from genome assembly GCA_027348115.1 of Ignavibacteriales bacterium. Classification (GTDB taxonomy): domain Bacteria; phylum Bacteroidota; class Ignavibacteria; order Ignavibacteriales; family Melioribacteraceae; genus Fen-1258. Next base: position 7,818 of record DAIEQA010000116.1, on the reverse strand, counting down.
GCGGGAAGTATGGTTACGCCAAATTTTGAGAGTCTTAATTTATCTGCAATCTTATCTGTATGATGACGAGATATTATATTAACTTGAAGATAGCCGAGCGCAACCCTTCCTTCAAGAGTGACTCCCAAAACATTTCCGATGGCGTAACCAAGTGCGTAGCCAATTAAATTAATTGTTTGATCCATATGCTGCACTATATAACGCATCGCGAATATCCATATCAGCACTTCGAAGAATCCGGTTAATCCGGCCAAATATTTTTTTGCCTGCGAAACCAATATGATTCTGAATGTCCCTATCGTTACGTCGCAGATTCGCATGCCCATTATTATTACAGCGCCGGGTATAATATCCAACATATATTTTTTATCCGTTTTGTTTTTAAGAAATCTTTCGCTATTAAATTTTATCTTTGCCTTGCCAATTTAACATCTACTTTACAAATGTACGAAACTGAAAGAAAAGAATTAGTTGACATTCTAAAATCCAAGGGTATTTCCAACGAGCGTGTGTTGAACGCGTTTTTAAATATTGAGAGACATTTATTTATTCCCGAAATAATGAAACAGCATGCCTACAAGGATGTTGCATTGCCGATTGGATTGGGACAAACAATTTCTCAGCCATACACTGTTGCTTATATGACGCAGGCGCTTGATCCTCAAGCCGGGCAGAAGATTTTGGAAATTGGAACAGGATCTGGTTACCAGGCGGCAATTCTTTATGCAATGGGCGCAAGGATTTTTACTATTGAACGTCATCATGATCTTTATAACTCGGCGATGAAAATCTTCGATCAGCTGAATTATAAAATTGCAGCGCGATGCAGCGACGGTACCATCGGCTGGAGTGATTTTGCGCCGTACGACGGAATAATTGTTACGGCAGGAGGACCTACCGTACCGGTTAACCTGAAGAAACAACTTGCTGTGAACGGCAAGCTTGTAATTCCTATTGGCGATAAGCAAACGCAAACGCTTCAGATTATAACCAAACTTTCGGAAGATCAATTTCAAACAAAGGAAGTTCCCTATTTTGCATTTGTTCCACTCATCGGTAAAGACGGATGGAAAGAAAAGTAATTGTAATTGTCGGTCCTACATGTTCGGGTAAGACGAGACTCGGGATTGCGCTTGTGCTCAAGCTGCGCACCGAAATTATTTCCGCCGATAGCAGGCAGATTTATAGATTTCTTAACGTTGGCACTGCAAAGCCAAGCATTGATGAGCTCAACAAGGTAAAGCATCATTTTATCGATTGCTGCGATCCGGCTGAAGAATATAATGTAAGTAGATTTGAAACAGATGCTCTGAAGATAATTAATGATCTGCATGCGGCGGGAAAGATTCCTGTTGTGGTAGGCGGTTCTGGTCTCTATATTAAAGCTTTAGTCGATGGTATTTTTAATACCGTTGACGCGGATGAAGCATACCGGGAGGAACTAAAAGTAAACAGAGAAAAATTCGGGAATGAATATTTATATAATGAGTTGAAAAAAGTTGATACTCAAAGCGCGGCTAAGATGCTTCCGCAAAATTGGAAGCGGGTGATGAGGGCTCTTGAAGTTTTTCATCTTACCGGCGAGCCGATCTGGAAATTTCATGAATCTTATTCCAGAGATTCCGAATTGGAATTTATTCAATATGGACTAAACTGGGATAGAAAAATTCTGTACCAAAATATTGAGAATCGTGTCGACAGAATGATGAAGGATGGTTTGGAGGCAGAGGTAAAAAATTTATTGTCTCTTGGATTCGGCAAAAAAATGAACGCTCTTAATACTGTCGGATATAAAGAAATTATTTCTTATCTCGAAAACGAAATCACTTTGGAAAGAGCGATAGAATTAATTAAGAGAAACACGCGGCGTTTTGCTAAACGACAAAAGACATGGTTTAGAAAAGATCAAAGAATAAATTGGTTGCAAATTACTTCAGAGTCCGATTTGGAAAAGGCCTCTCAAATCATTTTGAAAGATTTTTGTTAACTTTCGTTCAATCATAAATAAAACTTATGAAAGAAAAAATCAGAATTGCATCCGGCCAGGGATTTTGGGGCGATCTAATAGACGCGCCTTACCTGCAAGTGACATCCGGCCATATAGATTACCTTGTTATGGATTATCTTGCCGAGGTTACGATGTCTATTCTTCAAAAGCAGAAGAATAAAAATACTAAACTTGGTTATGCCCGAGATATTCCGGAATTAATGGAGAGAATTCTTCCTGTCTGTAAGAAAAGAGGAATTAAAATAATTACTAACGGCGGCGGTGTAAATCCCGAGGCGTGTGCGGAAGCGATTCTTGAAGTCGCAAAAAAATTATCGATTGATAATGTAAAAATTGCCGTTGTTACCGGCGATAATATTAAAGATAAACTTGATGAAATAATTTCTGCCGGCTGCGAACTAAACAATATGGAAACCGGTGAATCGATTACGAAAGTTAAAGATTCGCTGTTGAGCGCCAACGTTTACTTTGGAGCTATGCCTATTGTTGAGGCACTTCAAAAAGGCGCAGACATTGTTATAACTGGACGGACAACGGATACCGGTTTAACTCTTGCACCTATGATTTATGAATTCGGCTGGAATAAAACCGATTACAATTTGTTGTCTGCCGGTACAATTGCCGGTCATATTTTGGAATGCGGCGGCCAGGCAAGCGGAGGCAACTTTTTAGGAGATTGGGAAAGCATACCGGATTTAGCGTCAATCGGGTTTCCTATTGCTGAGGCCTATCCGAACGGTAAGGTAATTATCACTAAGCATGAATCGCTCGGCGGAAAAGTAAGCTTCGAAACAATTGCCGAACAACTTGTTTATGAAATTGGCGATCCTAAGAAATATATAACCCCCGATTGCGTAGCCGACTTTACTTCTGTTCATCTGGAAGAGATAAGGCCTAATAGAGTGCAAGTTTTTGGAATAACCGGGGAACCGGCGACGGAGTTCTACAAAGTATCATGCGCTTACTTAAGCGGTTATTCTGCTTCGGGCTCTTTGACTTATTCGTGGCCGAAAGCATTAACTAAGGCAAAGGCGGCAGATAGAATTTTGCGCAAGCGGCTGCAAAATTTGGATTTAAAATTCGATGAGATAAGAACAGAATTTATTGGTTACAATGCGTGTCATGGGCCTCTCTCCGCGGAAATCGATGAAGATAAAATTAATGAAATTATGCTTCGAGTTGCTGTGAGGGGAACCGATTATAACTCGATAGAAAGATTTGGAAAAGAAATTGCGCCGTTAATATTAACCGGTCCTCCAAGCGTTACCGGCTTTGCCGGCGGGAGACCGAAACCAAGCGAGGTAGTTGCTTACTGGCCAGCGTTAATTCCTAAAAAATTGGTTGAACCAAAAGTGATAACCTTCTTTTAATCCTTAAACGTAAAGAGCACAAAGAATCCGCGGAGAAACGCGGAGGGTATAATAATGAAAATAAAATTAATTGATATAGCTCATGGGAGAAGCGGCGACAAAGGCGATGCTGCTAATGTCGGCATAATTGCCTTTGACGATAAGGGCTATGAAATAATAAAAAGGCATCTTACCGTTGAAAGAGTTAAAAAACATTTTGAAGGAATATGTCTTGGAGAAGTGGAGAGATTTGAACTGCCGAATATTCGCGCACTGAATTTTTTACTTCATAACACACTTGGCGGCGGCGGAACAGTGTCTTTGAAACACGACGCACAGGGAAAAACTCTTGCCGCCGCAATGCTGAGAATGGAATTGGAAGTTTGAAAATAAATAAGAAGAATAAAGCCAACTAAACATATAGCTGCAATCAAAAGGAGAAATAATGTTTGAAGATCAATTAAAGCGACTTAACGACTACACACAGAAGATTAACAATCTACGAGGTTATCTTTAAATTAGCCGAGAAAGAAAAACAGATAGAAGAAATAAGCAAGCAGTCGGAAGCGCCGAATTTTTGGAACGATCAGAAAAACGCGCAAGCGCTTCTGCAAAAATCAAAAGGGCTTCAAGTATGGGTCGATGCGTGGAACTCAGTAAATGAAAAACAAATACAGCTCCACGAGTTGATTGAACTTGCCGAGATGGAAAAAGATGAAACTCTGATTTTCGAGATAGATAAAGAATTGGAAGGAGTCGGCAAAGCATATTCGGATTTTGAATTGAAGAGTATGCTGAGCGGAAAAGACGACGATAAAAATTGTATACTTACAATTCATTCTGGCGCCGGCGGTACCGAGTCACAGGACTGGGCGCAAATGCTTATGCGTATGTATCTCCGCTGGGGAGAGCAAAACGGATTTAAAATGAATCTGGTAGATTGGCTCGACGGCGACGGCGCCGGGATTAAAAGTGCAACGATTGAAATTGAAGGAGAGTTTGCCTTTGGATACCTAAAAGCGGAAAACGGGGTTCACCGGTTGGTTCGTATTTCTCCCTTCGATGCTAACAAACGCCGTCATACTTCATTTGCTTCGGTATTTGTTATTCCCGAAGTCGACGACACGATAGAAATAGATATCAATCCCGCAGATTTGAGAATTGATACTTTTCGGTCCGGCGGTAAAGGCGGGCAGAACGTTAACAAAGTTGAAACAGCGGTTCGAATAACGCATATTCCTACAGGTGTAGTTGCGGCTTGCCAAACAGAACGCTCGCAGCTTCAAAATAAAACTAACGCCTTCAAAATGTTGCGTTCGAGACTTTATCAAATTGAATTGGAAAAACAGGAAGCCGCGGCAAATGAAATCGAAAAAAATAAAATGAAAATCGAGTGGGGAAGTCAAATTCGCTCGTATGTTTTTCATCCATACAATATGGTTAAAGATCACCGGACAAATTATGAAACCTCCGATGTTCAGGGTGTAATGGACGGCGACATCAATAATTTTATAAAAGAATATCTGCTGAAATTTTCTCAGAATTAATTTGATAATGATATGAAATTTCATACCGAATACATTTGGTTTAACACCGCAAAGAAACGCGAGTATATTAACATCACTAGCGAAGTAGAAAAGGCGCTCCGCAAAAGTGGAATTAAAGAAGGGATGATTCTTGTCTCCGCAATGCATATTACCGCCGGAGTTTATGTCAATGATGCAGAGAGCGGATTGATTCAAGATATAGATGAATGGCTGGAAAAACTTGCGCCTTTCAAAACGGATTACCGGCATCACCGGACCGGAGAGGACAACGGTGACGCACATCTCAAAAGCATGCTCGTTCATCATGAAGTAATCATTCCGGTTACGGATGGTAAGCTTGACTTTGGGCCATGGCAGCAAGTCTATTATGCAGAGTTTGACGGCCAGCGAAGAAAAAGATTGATTATTAAAGTGATGGGTGAGTAAAGATTGGCTAATAAAAAATCTAAAGAAAATTTTTTTGATAGAGTCTACAAAGTCACGGCAAAAATTCCTAAAGGTAAAGTAACTACATACGGGGCCATTGCCGAGGCATGCGGTATAAGATCGGCTGCCAGAACAGTTGGCTGGGCATTAAACGGATCGAAGGCACATATACCTGCTCACAGAGTTGTAAACCGTTACGGCGCGTTAACCGGCAAAGTACACTTTGGGGACATTCATTTGATGGAGGACTTGTTGCAATCGGAAGGAGTGACTTTTGATAAAGACGGCTGTGTTGACATGAAGAAGCATTTTTGGAATCCCCCCAAGATTTACAAAAGTCGGAAAAAATAATCTCGAACTTAATACCTGACTACTTTAATAGAAGAAACTCCTGCGTTAATTGTTACAAAGACTTTTTTCTTTGCAATATCAAAATTCTCTGTTTCGTAATTATCGGAATTGCGCTTGCTGAAGCCTGGTAGATCTTTCGACATAAGCACCATATCCCCTCCGACTGAACAACCGGTGGTCTTAGGAACCTCAAGAGTTACATTTGCCGCGCCCATTTCGATATGAACATTGGTCGAGTCAAATTTATCGCCGAGCTTTATCATTGTGCTTGTGGCGCCTGTATGAAGCTCAATATTCTTAATCTTGAAAGGGGACAGGTCAAATTTCGATTTTGATGCGCCGATATTAAAATTCATATCCCAAATCGGGTTCGGATTCATCTTAACATCAAGCCGGTTGCGGAATCTTCCTTTAAAAAAACTCCCGTCCCTCTTATCAAGATTGAAAACTACATCTGCGCTGCTGTCCTCTTTGTAAGTACGGAAGTCATATTCGGCAAGACTTCCGTAAGATTTTCCTTCCACAAGTTTATCCGTTGTTCCGTTAATCATAAACGTGCCTGCCCCGGAATTTATTTCCATGCTCGCGGTCTTCATCGTAGAATCATAATCTTCGTTATAGTACTCGGTATAAGTTCCGTTATTCCAATCATGGAAATCGAATCCGCAGAAAGTGTTAAAGATTATTCCGAAAATTAATAGAGCCAAAAAGACGCCAAACAAAGCGCTTATGATCGGTCGAACATACGTCTTCTTAAACATCACAGCCGCGCCCCAGAACACAAACAACAAAGGCCAAATATTCCATACGAAATCAAATGAGCTTTGGATTAAATCGTATTTCGTAAAAAGAAATAACGCTCCAAGTGTTATAAGAAAAAATCCCCAAAACATTTGTCCGGATTTCATGTTAGCTCCATCACTTTTTCATTGAATTCCAAATTAAGGCAACACCAACTAAAACCATTGCTATTGGCAATACATCTCCAAGGTCGAAAGAAGGAATTATTCTATCGGCAAAGAAAATTAAACCGATGCCGATGAGCACAACGCCCGCAATGATTCTTCCGGTTTCTTTCGATTTAACAGGTTGAGCAAAAAATTCTCCGGAGTCTTGTGGCTGCGCTGAAGAATCGGCCGTCTCTGGATTTACCTTGTATGCCATCTCAAATGGTTCTTCGGGAACAACGATCCAAAGAATAATATAAAGCAGTATTCCAAATCCATGCATTATGGTGATAATTACAAACAATACTCTAACAAGTACCGGATCGATATTAAAATATTGAGCCAAACCACCTGCAACACCGCCGAATACTCTGAAGCGTCTCGAACGATATAATCTGTCTCTCATGGCATCACCTCATTTTTTGTTTCCGTTACTTAAGACGCATTTAGTATTAAAAGGTTAGATAAAAGAATGACGCTGTCAATTTGAAAATACTACTGTTCTTACTAATTTTAGCCAAAAGATAAAATGAAATTTAGAAAATGAAAATAGCAGTTTGTCAATCAAATCCGGTTATCGGTGACCTAACAGGCAATTCGAAAAAAATAATTGAAGGATATAGACGCGGTGTAACCGACGGCGCCGATATAGTTCTTTTCCCTGAGTTATTTTTATGCGGGTATCCGCCGTTGGACCTGGTTGAAAAGAAAGAATTCCGAAACGCAGTTCAAAGGACGGCGGAAGAAATTGCTTCCATCACTTCCGGCGTTGGGTTAGTGTTTGGCGCTATTACAGAGGACTACGAAGAAAAAATAGGAACAGGCGTTTATAATTCCGCTTTGCTTTGCTACGAGGGTAAAATTCAGTTTGTACAGAATAAAACTTTATTACCAAATTATGATGTCTTCGATGAAGTAAGATATTTCGAACCGGCTAAAGCAGTTTTCGTTCATAAGTTTAAAGATGAAGTACTGGGAATCTCAATCTGCGAGGATGCATGGAACGATGCAGATTATTGGAAACACAGGCGCTACCCGGTTGACCCGATTAAAAAATTGGTAGACGCCGGCGCTACTTTATTGTTGAATATCTCCGCGAGTCCTTACGCTTACGGCAAGCGAAAAGAAAAATATAACATGCTTTCCGTATTGACGCGCGATGATAAACTTCCGCTTGTTTACGCTTGCTG
>DAIEQA010000185.1:0-1928 GCA_027348115.1 Ignavibacteriales bacterium | reverse complement strand
GCCCAAGGTTCGCAGCAAAGCGAAATATCGCGACTTGATTGACGGACTAGATAAGACCACAAAAAATATTCAGCTCTTAGGCGGCCGACCTACTGAAATTTCTGTGTTTACGGACGAATTAAAAAATAAATTAGATTCAATATTAGAATGAAATGCGACTTACAAAAGAAAAAATAGCCGAACTTAAACCGTATCTTTACGGTCCCGACAAAGAAGCAAGGAAGTATATTTGTTCAAAATCTCTTTTTTTGTTTGCCGCCTATTATTTCACTGAATATTTCACTTACAAAACGCCGGAATTCCACTACGATTTTTTCGAGGACTTTGAAAATTTAGTTGACGGAAAAATTAAGAACGCGGTTCACGTTGCCTTTGCTGAAGCGGCTAAAACCAGTATCGCTAAGATCGGTTTAGTCTGGCTTGGCGCTTACAACAAAAAACGCTATATCAATGTTGACTCGAATGATAAGGAAAATGCCGAACGCATTCTTTTTGATGTCGTGTTGGCTATGCAGACTAATTCGAGATTGATAGATGATTTCGGCCAGCTCTATAACGCGCCGCGTTCTCGTGACGAAGCAACCATTAAACGAATATCGAATTTTATTACCAACAAAGGAATTCGGTACGAAGCACACTCGACGCAAGAAAGTGTCCGCGGCCGTGTCCATAAAGAGCAGCGTCCGGATTTCTTTCTGTTTGACGATATTGAAAACGCAAAAACTATTCGTTCAATGGTTACAACTCAAGCGGTTATCTCTCACTATGATGAGGTAAAACGCGGACTGGCTCCAAACGCTTGCACTCTTCTACTTGGCAACTATCTTTTGGAAGAAGGATCAGTTGCTTACGCGATGAGGGCGGCAGAAAATTCAGGCGGTGTTGTGCGCTTTATTCCGGTTGTGGACAAAAAGGGAAATATCGCTTGGCCGGATAAATATGTCGCAACTGATGCGGAAGCTTTAAAGGTGAATAAAGATTTACCTAAAGAAAAACAAAAAATTTCTCTCGAAAGTAAGAAAAGGGAATTAAACGCCGGTGGTCATAGAGTTTATGAAGTTGAAATGATGCTTGACCCTATCGCAGCTGGTTCGACATTCTTTGATCGCCGACTGATAGATATTGCAGTTCAAAAAGCAGTTAAGCCGACTGACGACAAGGCAGGATTTCTGTTATGGAGCGCATACAATCCGGCTCACGCTTATGCGATTGGTGGCGATACAGCTAAAGGCAATGGTGGAGATAGTAACGCTTCAGTTTTGATGAATTTTTCAACAATACCCATTCGTCAAATAGGTTCTTACGCGAATAATTTGATTCCGGCCGACCAGTTTGCGCATGAATTGAAACGAGAGGGTGATATGTTTGGTACTTGTCTCATTGCTCCCGAAAAAAATTCGGAAAGCGGAGGCTCGTGTCTGACAACGCTCAAGATGATTTATCCGTTAGATAAGATTTACTGGCAGGTGCCACCGGATAGATTAACTGATAAACCGCTCGGGACTGGAGAACTTGGATGGGAAACCAATATGGCCACCAAGTATACGATTTTGAATGATTTAAAGTCCGCGTTTGAAAGCGGCCAACTCTTGATTGAGGATGAAAGGATTTTAAAAGAAATGCGCTCGTTCACCTACACTGATGCCGATGATCTGGGCACCGCGAAGCAAGGTTTATCAACCCGACACTTCGATTTATTAATGGCAGCAGCAATCTGCTATGCCATGAGAAAGTACGCTGTACAAAAACCGGTAACCAGCGATTATTCTCAACCAGATTATGAATCAGCAAATCTCTAATACAAAATTTCCGGATTTGGAACGCGTCGACATTGAAAAGAAAATCGCGTCAAAAGAATGGGCGTGCTGTCCTAAATGCGATTGGTTTTATAAGCAAACTGTCTTGGAAAGATGTCCGATGTGTCATTA
>DAIEQA010000112.1:0-24353 GCA_027348115.1 Ignavibacteriales bacterium | reverse complement strand
TTATTTTAAGCGTATCCGGCGTTGTATCATTTAGTTGGGCAAAAACGGCGTTATTTCCGTTGATAACAAAGAATAGCAAACTAAAAACAAAACCGGTAAAAACGGATTTATTGTTTTTCATAAACGTATTTTTATTCGTTGATAAATGACGCAAAGTCAGGTTCCATCCGTGCAAGCCGGTAGGAATCATCTTTGCGTGTAATGTTTTTTATTTTGATTTGTAGAATTGCCGCAGTTGACTTTTAAATCTGCAATCGGCGGTTTTGCAGGTAGATATCTTTTGAGTTGGAAAAATCTATAAAGGAAGTATTTTGTTCTTCATGGAAGGGAATAAGATTTATACACTTTTCAGCGGTGTCGAAAAAAACAGAAGGGCTGTCTTGATCGTAAATAAATTCTTGGGAGGAATCGTTTTTCTTATTTCTTGATTTTGATATTGTATTTTCAAGCGGATTGGAGGTAAATGAGTTGATCTGATCCGAAATTTCCGGACTGTCACCATCAAAATGAACTACGGTAGAACTTGTAAATAAATCTACAATGTTAGCTGCGTCTATAAACATGAACAGCAGCACCAGCAGATATAAAATTTTTTTATACACTCTCAAAATTGTCCTTCAAGTAATCAAGACGCTAACCCAAAGTCTTTAACAATACTACAGTATAAAAGATTCATAATTGATAAACATTTTTGAAATTTTATGTCCGGAATTATTACCAAGGTTGCATTCGTTATGATTTGAATGTTTCAAATTGGAATAAATTGCCGCCAAATAAGTGAGGCTGGCTTAGGTATGAGATATTTCTTTTACGGCTAATTTTTTATGGTTTCTCATCGCGTTCTTCATCATTAAATCCTGGTGACCGAGTGTTTTTTCAGTAAATACCGGATGATTGAAAACATATTTCCCTGTCGGTAAAAGTACCCTGGATTTAAGATTATCTTCGAGGCACGTGCCTAAAATTGTTCTCTTTAAATACTGTTTCAAAGATTCGCTTTTTATAGGAAAAGAAATTTCAACTCTTCTATCAAGATTTCTTTGCATCAAATCCGCGCTGCTGCAGTAAATTTCTTCGTCACCGTTGTTGTAGCAATAATAAATTCGGTTATGTTCGAGGAACCTGCCGACGATGCTTATTACTCTTATATTTTCGCTTAAGCCAGGTACTTGCGGAATGAGGCAGCAAACGCCGCGCACAATCAGGTCAATTTTAACGCCGCGGTTTGAGGCCTCATACAAAGCTGAAATCAAAAGGGGGTCCACCAAAGAATTCATTTTGAAAATTAAATGGCCTTTGCCGCCTGCCTTTACATTTTTAATTTCTCTTTCTATAAGTTCAAGGAAACGCTGCCTCTTATTGACGGGAGCCACAATAAGTTTTCTGAATGTCTTCTGTTCTGAGTAACCGGTTAGGTAATTAAATATTTCGGAAACATCCGCACAAATATCTTCGTCCGCTGTGAATAATCCAATGTCGGTATATATTTTTGATGTTACGGTGTTATAGTTGCCGGTGCTGATGTGAGCATACCTTTTGACTCCGTCAATTTCTTTTCTCACAACTAAAGTCATCTTGGCATGTGTTTTTAATCCCACCAAACCGTAAACTACGTGAACGCCGGCTTTTTCAAGTTCGCGCGCCCAGAATATATTGTTCTCCTCATCAAACCTTGCTTTCAGTTCGACCAGTACGGCAACCTGTTTTTTCCGTTCAGCGGCTTCAATTAAATATTTTACTATCGGAGAGTTTGTGCCGACCCTGTATAATGTTTGCTTGATAGCCAATACGTCCGGATCCAGCGCCGCTTGTTTAATAAATTCAACAACAGGATTAAATGAGTCATATGGGTGAAAAAGTATTACATCTTTTCTTCTGATCAGATTAAAATGATTTTCTTCTTCTTCAAAAATTGAAGGGGTGACGGGGTGAAAAGATTTTTCCTTTAAATGCGGCAGTTGAAGTTCGCTAAGAAACAAGACATCGCTTAATCCAAGAATCCCGTCTATGATGTGCAGGTCGTCTCGTGTTATTTCCAAATTCTCCACAAGCGTGTCAATCATGTAATCGGGCATTTGTTTTTCAACTTCCAGCCGGACCACCGAGCCGAATTTTCTCTGCTTAATATTTTATTCAATCACCTGGAGTAAATCGTCGGCCTCGTCCTCCTGGATTTCAAGGTCCGTATCCCTTGTAATTCTGAACCGATAAGCTTCAAGCACCTCGAGACCTGGAAACAGCAATCCAAGATTGGCTTTGATGATATCCCCGATCCAAATAAATTTTATCCGTTGAGCGTTGTTTCCGTTTTTGGATTTTGATTTTACAATTGTTTCAATCCTAAGCAATCGCGGAAGAAGACTGGGCACTTTAACGCGCGCAAAAAGTTTTTCACCCGTAGGTTTTTTAACAAGTATGGCAAAACTCAAACTTAAATTTGAGATATAGGGGAAAGGTCTGCCCGGATCGAAAGCCAAGGGCGTAAGTATTGGATAAACTTCTTTTAAAAAATATTCGTCAAGAGAATCGCGCTCCTCTTTTGTTAATTCATCCAGTTTGCAGATAAAGATATTGTTTTCTTTTAATTGTGGAATTATTTCGTTTTGCCAGAGAGCGTAAATTTCTTTCAGCATCGGCTGAAGAGCCGCTTCAATTTTCTGCAGCTGTTCTCTTGGCGTAAAACCGTCAATGGAAGTGTCGATGATCTTGGCGCGGATTTGTTCTTTTATTCCAGCTATGCGGATCATGTAAAATTCATCCAGGTTCGAAAAGAATATCGAAATGAATTTTATTTTATCTAAAAGCGGTAGTGAAGGATTTATTGCTTCTTCTAAAACTCTTCTATTAAATTCCAGCCAGCTTAAATCTCTATTAAAAAAATTTTCGGGCTTTAAATACTTTTGCAGACTTTCTTTGTTCAACCTTTTGTATCTCGTTAATTGGCAGCGAATATAACTCTTTTTATAAATAATTACAGCAACAGCTCTACGGGCTTACCTGAATTTCTTTGCCGATGAAAAACTTTCCAGGTTGTAATCGATATGTATATCCGGAACCGGCAATCGTTTAATTTCTACCTTCGCCTTTCTGAAAAATTCTTCTGCGAGCGTATCGTGATAATCGGAAAAAATTACAACTTCTTTAATGCCGGCGGTTATTAGCGCCTTGGAACAATTTGTACAAGGCATATTAGTTACATAAGCGGTCGCACCCATTGTGCTTATGCCGTGCTGCGAACACTGAAGTATTGCGTTCATCTCGGCATGAATGGTTCGCACACAATGATTGTCTACAATCATGCAGCCGGCTTCTTCGCAGTGTTCGTCGCCGGGAATTGAACCGTTGTAACCGGTCGAAAGAATTTGCTTATCCTTAACAAGCACGCATCCGCAGTGCATTCTGGGACAGGTTGCTCTTTCCGAAACCAACATTGCGACCTTTAAAAAATATTCATCCCACGAGGGACGTTTGGATTTTTTGGATGCCATTGTTTCTCTCAATTGTTGAATGCAAAATTAAGTAAAAATTCAGGCAGTGTCCTTATTTCATAAAAATCGTAAATAGTCCGAAAGAATGAAATCCTATATCCATTCAAAAATGCATTGCTTTAATTATGCAGATGCAGTAGATTTTTATCAATTAATCGGCTCTTCTTTTTTCCTTGGTTCCAATTATTTTTTGTCTAATTCATATTAGAAAATTTGTAACATATTTAATTTATTTTGGTCTCGGCTCGGTTAAGAATGTATATTCTTCGGGGTTTATATTTACATCATTGGGAAATCACAAATTTCGCAGTTAACTTAAAACAAACCCTTACTAAAATTCTTTCAATTACGCTTCAAATGCGCTCCAAGTGCGCTCTAAAGTCGTTATAAACTCAATACCGATTCGGTTAAGACTCGATTTTCATTCAAAGGGCAATTGGACATTTGTAAAAAATGCCCGGTAATAGTCATATAAGTAAGATTATGTTTAGACAATTTTATGATAAATCTGAGGCAATTTTTGAAGTTGATACACGAAATAGAGCTTTCTATGGAAATGCAGAATTTTTAACCAGTACCCTAAATTTAGAATGGTACCAAAATTCGATTTTCTGATTTAGAACAAACTTGAAATGTTTGAAGAAGCCATTAAAAAGAAAGCCGCTATGGTTGAGGGCAAACCATAGCAGCTTGATATGTTAAAAAGGAGGGTGAATCTAATCAATATTAGGAGTATGACTTTATTTTACAAATGGTATACCAAAAATTTTTGTGAGATTTTAATCTTTTAATAGGTAGTTTGTTTTCCTCTCTGCTTAATATTGGGAATTACTCCAATATTGTTCTTATGCATAAGAACCGAAGCGGCGTTGAATTTTTATAATTGAAATTTACAGCTCAAAGGTCTTCATCATTCACCCGCTTCAGCAGGATGTTGAATGTAGTGCCTTCATTGATGACGGAATTTTTAACAAAAATTTTTCCACTGTGATAATTGGCAACAATTCTTTTTGATAGACTGAGCCCAAGTCCCCACCCACGGCGTTTTGTACTGTAGCCCGGTCTAAATATGTCTTTCCATTTTCTGTACTCAATTCCTTTGCCGTTGTCTGTAACCTCGATCAAAATATTTTTCTTGTAAGATCCGACGGTGAAACGAATTTTGCCGTTTTTATGATCAATCGCATCGAGAGCGTTCTTAATTAGATTTTCAATTACCCACTCAAACAATTCGGCATTAAGATTGGCCTTAAGCCCGGAGTCGCCGTCGATAGCAAGCTCAACATTTTTGCCAAGCTGGGGGAGTCTTCTTTGAAAATAATTTATTACCCTGTGAATAATTTCGAACGGCGACTCGATCTTCAATTCCGGTTTGGAACCTATTTTTGAAAATCGTTTTGTTATTTTATTTAATCTGTTTAAATCACTTTCGATTTCGTCGGCGGTATCCAGCACTTTATCTGGATTCTGGAAATTCATTCTCAGCATTTCATTCCAACCCATCAAACTTGAAATCGGCGTTCCCAATTGATGTGCCGTTTCTTTCGACATACCCACCCAAATATTTCCCTGCTCGCTCCTTTTAATGTAGCTGAAACTGGAATAAGCGATTATTATAAAAAGCAGCGCAAAAATTATTTGTAGGTATGGATAGTATCGGAGTCTTGTTATAATATCCGAATCGCCGAAATAAATTTTCTGAATTACCATGCCGTTTGTCAGCTTAACTTCTATCGGCTGATGTTCAACGCGGAGTTCGTTAATCTTTTCTTTCAGAAATTTCGTTAACTCGGCTTCGGATAACTTCGGATCGGGATAAATATTTCTAAAGCCGAATCCTGCTTTCGTAGAAATCAATTGATCCGTTGAATCTGTAAGTATTAAGGGAAAGTCGATCCTGCGAATAATATTTTGGAAAATAAATGTGAAATCTTCGTTCGTATTTTCTGTATTTGCAACACTCTGAAGACTGCTGGCATAAAGCTGCACTATTTCTTTTTCTCTCTGCTGTAGTTTATTAACAAGGTTTTGTGTGTAATATAAAGTTCCGAAAGCTATTGCTGCCCCGATTATGACTAAAGCTAGTTTAAGGTTTATGGAGGAAGGCTGCGTGTACATTTTCATGCAATACTCCGCTTAGAAATAATTGTAAGCAAAATTTAGTAAATGAATATTGCTTATTAAACAAAAGAAAATGTAAAAATTTGTCTATAATTCAATCGTCTGGTTCCTATTCGGTCCAACCGAAATAAGACCCAATTCAAAACCGCTCTGTTGAGAAATGAATTGAAGATATTCTTTTGCCTCGGAAGGAAGATTGTTGTAAGATGTAATCGTCGATAATTCAGTGTTCCAGCCCTTGAGTGTTTCGTAAACAGGTTTTACCTGCATCATCTGATTCAAATTAGTCGGGTACGATTTCAATTTCTTTCCGTTGATTTCATAACCAACACAAACTTTTATTTCATCAAAATTACTGAGTACATCAAGTTTCATAACTGCGGCGCGTTCAATACCGTTTATCATTCTCGAATAACTTACAAGGAATGCATCGTACCAACCGCATCTGCGCGGGCGGCCTGTAGTAGCGCCGAACTCGGCTCCAATTTTTCTAAGTTTTTCTCCGTCTGCATCTTCAAGCTCGGTTGGAAACGGACCTAAACCAACGCGTGTTGTATAAGCTTTTACTATTCCAACAATTGAAGTGATTTTTGTAGGCGGAATGCCCGAACCTGTAATTGCACCTCCGGATGTGGGATTGGAAGAAGTTACATAAGGATATGTACCGTGGTCAACATCCAACAAAGTGCCTTGGGCTCCTTCGAGCAAAATTGATTTTCCTTCCTCAATTGCATTCGCAAGAAACAAGGGAACGTCCGTAATGTATTCGTCGATGGCTTTATCAAACTCAAGATACTCGGTTGTAATTTTATTTACGTCAAGTTCTTCGTGATTGTAGAGTTTCTTCAGAATTATATTATTCTCTTCAATATTAGTTTTAATTTTTTCTTCGAGGAATTTTCTATCCAGAAGGTCAACAATTCTAATTCCTTTCCGCGCATATTTATCTATATAACATGGTCCTATTCCTCTTCCGGTAGTTCCTATTTTAGAAGAACCGCTTTCATGAATCGAATCGAGAAGTTTATGGTAAGGCATTATTAGATGAGCATTCTGGCTGATAAACAATCTGCCCTTTACACTAATTCCAAGATTTTCCAGTTGTTTAATTTCATCAAGCAGGGCATACGGGTCAATAACAACACCGTTTCCAATAACGCATAGCACGTTCTCTCTTAGTATTCCTGAGGGAATAAGGTGTAGAATAAATTTCTTATCGCCGAACTCAACGGTATGGCCTGCATTTGCGCCGCCCTGGTATCGAACGACAATGTCAAACCGTTCGCTCAGTAAATCAACTATTTTTCCTTTGCCTTCGTCACCCCACTGACTGCCAACAAGCACAGTAACACTCATACTTTCCTCGATATAAATTGGTAGGAGAATAAACTCCGGCAGCGGAATGCCGGAGTAACTTTAATAGAATAATTATTATTTAAAACTTTTTACCGCTTCGTCAACAGAGGTGTAATGTTCGAAGATAGTGATCAGTTTTGTAATTACTAAAAGACTTTCAATTTTTTCGGTTGCATTTGCAAGTTTAAGAGAACCGCCGCCGTTTTTCATAGTGGTATAACCGCTAATCAGCATACCTAAACCGGAGCTGTTCATAAATTTAGTTTCGGCCAAATCTATAACAACATTTTTCTTTCCTTCGTCAAGCAATTTATGAAGTGTATCGCTAAACTCCTGTGCTTCAGGACCACCCATAACATTACCTTTTAATTCAATTACAACAGCACCATATTGTTCAACAGTTTTAACTTTCATTTTTTCTCCCAAATTTATTATTTAAATTAAATGCCGATTCGTTTCGATGCAACCTTAAGCAAAAAAAATGATGATTGGATATAGTAGTACACAAATATTTATATTGGTAGTTAAATTATTGAATCCTCGACTAAAAAGAAAGTTCTTTCGAATTAGTTGCGGCTTCTAAAATTATAAATGATTGAATTCTAATTTTATTAGGAACAATATATAATTAATAGCGTCTAAACTTATGGATCAATTAAAAGATCAAGAGCAATTTGATTTTAGCGAATCGAGAGACGAGAAGGACGAAGACTTTGCATTAATAAGAGCGTTCATCGAAGGCAACGATTCGACGTTTCGGATGCTGGTTATTAAACACAAAGAGAAAGTGAGAAATTTAGTTTTTATTACTCTCGGCGATGTTGAATTTGTCGACGATATTTCTCAAGACGTGTTTATCAGTGTATTCCACAAGCTGAAGGATTTCCGGTTCGAATCGAAGTTTACTACATGGCTGTACAGGATAACGGTTAACAAATGCAGAGACTATTTAAGAAAGAAAAGAGTTCGCAGCATTTTTGTTCCTATAAAAGACACAGATACGGAATACGGAACAGGACCTTTCTCTGAAAATGTTGATGTTCCTCAACTTGTAAGATCGGCAATAGACAAACTGCCTGAAAAACTAAAAGTGCCTTTGGTAATGAGAGATATCGAAGGATTAAGCTATAAAGAAATTGCAGATAAGATGGGCACGGAAGTCGGAACAATTAAATCTCGGATATTCCGTGCACGTGAAAGTTTAAAAGTAATTTTAGAGCCATATCAAAAGGAACTGAGAGCTTAGCTAAATGGATTCTAAACCAGATAAATACGCATCATTCCTTTACTCGCTAAAAAAATATTTTCCTTACGCTTTTCTAATTATACTTACAATTGTTCTGATGTTTTTTTTCAAACATAACAGGCGGGAAATTGGTGAAATGCTGGAAGAAGGGAAAAGCAATCTTCTCGCGTTTTACTCTCAGAACTTAAGACCGTTATTGTTTAGGACACAAATTTCGGAAGAGGATATATTTAATTTTGCTTTGTATCAGAGTCTTCCTCTGGATAAAGAAAAGAATAAGATTCTCGTCCTAAATAATGAAAATTCGGGTAGCCAGGTGTACGAGGTTAGAACTCTCCCCTTCAATCCTTCCACAAATAATTATGAATCGTTTGTTAAGTATATGGGATTGAACAACAAAGAAAAGGGCGAGGCCGATTCTATCCTTAATTCGTATAAAAAAGAAATTTATTCTTCGGTATTTGTTAATGATAAAAATACTTTCGCTGTAAATCCTAAAATAAATCAATTACAGCAAGCCGTACTTGCGGATCTCATAAACTTTTCGCAAAGCGTGAACAGAAAAAAAGCCGAGGAGATATTTCATAAATCGTTTACAGGCAGCGAACGGGGTGACGTTGCAAACTTAATTACATCTGCAAGGCAAACACCAAACAACGAATTTATTTTAATGACGCCTGATACGGTTGCCAAAACAAGTTTTGCCTGGAATCAGAATGCGTTTAATAAGCAACTTGCCGAACTGGAAAAAAATAAAGAGCTGGCTTTGAAAAAATCCCAGGAGTTTGACGTTAAACTGAATCTTGCGCCTGTAATTAAAACTGCCGCTAAGAGCATTCCTCAAAATTACAGCTTTACGGTCGATTCGAATATGTATAAGGTTGTCATTCCCGACGAAGCGCATCACATTACTCAAGTAGTGCATGATAGTTTAAGCAGAACGTTAAGGGAAGTTGCGTTCAATTTAAGAAAGATGTCGAAAGAATTAAAAAGGCAATTCGATAGGAATAAGATAAATATTAAAATTCCCGTTCCTCCTGAAGCCGGTTCAACTTACGGTCATTCTGAGCCGGTAATTATTGATCCGTATGAAATTGTGAATTTAGCGCTCGATGGTCTTTCCAAAGCTGATTTCTCCGAACTTGAAAAATACGGAATTAAGCTTGATTCTCTTAACAAGTTGAACAAACCGGGCATGCGGGATTCGATAAAGAAAAAAATCAAAGAAGACATGGAACGTATGCGAAGAGAAATGAAGCGCAAACAAACCCAATCTAGAAGCAATTAACCAATCATAACGAGATAAAATGCAGGAAAGGATAAAAAAATTTACTCAAAGCCGAGGATTGGAAAATGCTATTTTGATTTCCATTATGCTGTTCCTTTTTAATCTTATTTTTCCGATACATGATGCGGCGGTACTGTCTGTTATCAACGAGGCGCTGGTCTTCGGAACAATTTTTTTCCTGTATAATTATCTTCATCAGTTTTTGAGCTCAAGAGTAGATTCGCCTCTCTCGCTTATACTCAACTCCGGAATACTTGCTGCATTGTTGTTCTTTATTGTTTCAATTGCAAACTCATTATTGGCGAACAATACGGATAGTACACAGGTTACTTTCTTCAATTCGTTTTTTGCTGTTCTAATAGCTTTTGTTTTTATCGGCGCTACTGCGTACATATTCACAACATTCCGCGAGTTATTCTTTCTCCGGCAGAAGAAAGATCCGAGCACGTACTTCAACACAATGCTCTTCTTTTTCATGTTTAGCTTTTTTTCCAACTTGCTTGTGTCGTTCGATCCGTCGTTAGATTACCCCCGCGATGCGTTCTATGTGGTTACAATAGTTTTGATTTCGCTTAATTCGATTCGTGTTGCATGGATTGCTTTTTTAACCAAACGTCAAAAGTATTACTTGCTTGGAATTTCTGTTGTGCTTTCGGCTTTGTTCGGAATTACGTTTGCAATCTCTTCCAATACCCACGTAACCCGCCAGCTTTTATTCAGCTTTTCACCTGGGTTTCAGACCATCTTTAGTCTCGTAATGATTTACGGCTCCATTTACTACGGAATTATCTTTTTCACCACATTGTTTCATCTGCCTACTGCCGAAGCTTTCGATAGGAAGGCCGACGAAGTTTCATCGTTAATGGATCTTACAAATCTTATTACCCAGGTCTTCGATTTTAAGGAACTTGCCGATACGGTTACAAAAATTACAACCCGCGTGTGCAATTCCAATTCAGCCTGGCTTGTAACAAAAAAAGATAACGCGCTTGAACTTAACTCCGTTAATAACATTGGTTATGTTGCAGCGGATAAAATTTCGAACCAGATTTTATTTGCCGGGCTCGGCACCTACGATTCAATTGAAATTGTGCAGTCCGAAGAATTAAAACGTTACAATCTTGAATCGCAGCAATTTCATTCTATTGCCATTGCGCCGCTCAAAGTGCACAACAAGATCAACGGATACCTTTTTGCCGCGCGCCAAAAGGAAAACCAGTTTGACGTTGACGAGAGAAAGGCAATAAAGGCCTTTGCCGAATACGCCGCCGTTGCGCTTGAGAACGCTAAACTTATTGAAGAGTCGATTGAGAAGGAGAGACTTGAAAAAGAACTGGATGTTGCGCGTGACATTCAGAAAAAAATTCTGCCACACACCGTACCGAGCGCCGAGGAATTACAAATTTCTGCGCTGTTTATTCCCGCCTTTGAAGTTGGAGGCGACTATTACGATTTCTTCGAATTGGAAAATAACCGGCTTGCCTTTGTTGTAGCCGACGTAGCCGGTAAAGGAATATCCGCCGCGTTTATTATGTCCGAGGTAAAAGGTATTTTCGAATCCCTCGCAAAGATAATTTCCAACCCGAAGGAACTTCTTATAAAAGCCAACGAAGTGCTCAAAGATAGTCTCGACAAAAAAAGTTTTGTCACGGTTATTTATGGAATAATTGATAAGGAAAAAGGAACCATGAATTTTGCGCGTGCCGGTCATCCTTGGGCAATTCTCTACAGCGAAGGACGCATATCGAGACTGCAGCCGCCGGGTATTGGGCTAGGATTGGATTACGGAAATAACTTCACTAATTCTATAAAAGAAATGGAAATTCAGTTAAAGAATAATGATATTATCGTTTGTTATTCCGACGGTATTCCCGAAGCAAAGAATGCGAACCAGGAAGATTTCGGATATGAAAGATTGGAATCGCTTATCCTTGGTAATTGCGATAAAAGTCTCGACAGCATCTCGAATATTATTATGAAAGAGCTGAGTCTGTTTTCCAAAGATCATTCTCAGCATGACGATATAACCTTAGTTATTTTTAAGTGGAATAAAATTAATTAATAAACAGCGGAGATATTTAATGGCGGATTTCAATGTCAACTTACGGGGTGTCGGTTCCGTAAGTGTGATTGATGTGAAAGGGTATCTTGATGCCCATACCGCTCCTGAACTCGAAAATGTTTTCAACAAACTGCTCGATGAAAAGCAATTCCGGGTCGTAGTAAATTTTAACGACCTGAAGTATATCAGCAGTGCGGGTTTGGGAGTATTCATGGCCTACGTTGAAACCATGAGGGAGAACAAGGGAGACATTAAGTTTTCGAACATGAAAGAAAATGTGTACAACATTTTTGATCTCCTTGGCTTTCCGATTCTTTACGAATTCTATAAAGACGAACATGACGCTATTACAAAATTTAATCCGTAAGGTTCGAATTTGAATTCTTCCAATAAAATATTCGAAAAAGAAATTGTCGTTAAAAGCACAACCGACAATCTTGCCCAGATAAGAGATTTCACCCGCTCTGCCGCCCAGGAAATCGGCTTCTCCGATGAAGTTACCGGCAAGATTATTTTAGCCGTTGATGAAGCTTGTACCAACATCATTAAACACGCCTATAAATATTCTCCCGAGGGAGATATAATTATAAAAGTACGTTTCGATAACACTAAATTCACAATATCAATTACGGATAGCGGTAACCATTTCGATCCGACGCGAATTCCGGAACCGAACTTAAGCGAGTATTACAAAAAGAAACGCGTTGGCGGACTGGGAATGTATCTTATGAAGAAGTTGATGGACGAAGTAAAGTACTCAACACTCTCTGGAAATAAAAACCAGGTTATTTTAGTAAAATATCTGTCGCGTTAGCATGCATCAATTAGATAACAATGCAGCCCTAAGAAATTTTTCTGCACTTGTTGATTTCAGCAACCTAATTAATTCTACCCTCGACCTTAACTTTACACTCAACAATATTTTGCTTACGTGCTTCGGTAAATTCCATTCTACAAAGGGAATGATTGCGCTGCTGAACGACGAAAACGCATTTGAAATTAAAATATCGAAAGGGATTTCAAACCAGGTTGTGGAAAGTTTTCCGGCCATTACAAAATTCGATTACGAGTACAACGAGTCGCTCGTCGAGTTTATTAATAAAAATAATTTTCCCATAATGCAGGAAATTCATTCTTCTGAAGGATTAAAAGGAATTGTAATTCTTGGTCCAAAACTTACTGGCAAATCCTACGAGACTGAGGATATAAATTTTTTAAAGACAATTTTAAATGTCGGCTCAACAGCTATCGAGAATTCCATAGTTGTTGAAAAGCTAAAACGTGTTAACCGCGACCTGGACGCGAAAGTAAACCAGCTTAGCAGCTTGTTCGATTTGAGCAAAGAATTCAGCGGCATTCTGCAGGTTGAAATGATCGGTAAACTTTTGGTGTATTCACTAATTGGACAGATGCTGGTTTCAAAGTATGCCGTTGTCTCATGTTCAAATAATTTTGTGACTTTTCTTGAAAACCGCTTTGACGAAAATCATCTTAAGCAGGCGCTCAAAACGTGCAGTTCCGACCAATTTGACAAACCGCTTTCAAGGAATGAACTGGTGAATCAGTTTAAACCTTTTGCAGAGGTAGGAGTCGATCTTGTTGTGCCGATGCAAATTAAAGGCGAGACTAAAGGATTGATTTTGCTCGGAAAGAGGAAAAGCGAACTTCTCTACAGCAAGTCGGATATCGAATTTGTTTCATCCCTCGGCAGTATGGCAATTATCTCTATTGAAAATGCGCGGCTGTTCAAAGAAACACTGGAGAAACAACGGCTTGAAAAAGATCTTGAGACTGCCCGGAACATTCAGAATAATCTTCTTCCCAAGACAATTCCTACGCTAACTAATTTTGAAATTGCGGCGTTCAATAAATCCGCAAGAATGGTTGGAGGCGATTACTACGACATTGTAAAACTTGACGGCAACAGGGTATTGTTTGCAATTGCGGACGTCTCCGGTAAAGGCGTGCCGGCTGCTTTGTTGATGGCAAACATACAGGCATTTTTAAAGTCGATTTGCAAGATGAATCTTCCATTGGCGGAATCGACAAATCTTCTTAACGATCTTGTTGCGGAAAATACAACGATGGGAAGCTTTATAACATTTTTTTGGGGGATACTTGATAATGAAAAGAAGGAACTGATTTATGTGAATGCTGGGCATAATCCGCCGCTGCTTTTAAGAGATGGAAAAATTACCAAACTGAAAAAGGGAGGAATGATACTTGGTGTAATGCAGACAATGGTTCCATATCTTTCTGATGTTGTTCAGCTTGAAAGCGGCGATGCGCTTGTTCTATTTACCGACGGAATCACAGAAGCAATGAATGTGAAGTGGGAGGAATTTTCCGACGAGCGGCTGGAAGAACTTGCGCTGCGGAAATATTCGGAAGACTCTCAAAATCTTCTTAATCATATTAAAACGAGCGTAGAAGAATTTACTAAAGGCGCCGAGCAATCGGACGATATTACCAGTTTGGTAATAAAGGTAAAATAGGTTATGATCAACAGCTTAAAAAAATTTTGGATAAAGAATCACACCAAGTTTATAATTGCCACTACAATTGTATTTGTACTTATAGGCCTCACCAATTTTGCATTTATTTTTGAAGTAACGGCGCAGTCCAACGACGAATGCCTGTGGCTAATGAAAAAGATGCAACCCGACAGCACCGTTATTTATTTTGATTTTGTGAAAGAGAACGGCGTTACCTGGAACGCGGGAATAAGAGACGGAGACGAGCTCATTTCGATTGACGGAATTAGAACCAGAACTACCGAAGTTGCTTCAAAGGTTCTCGATCGCGTTCAAAAAGGGGATTACGCCACCTACGTTGTTCGGCATAACGGAAATGTTTTTGAAACTAAAGTAGAAGTTAAAAAATTAATTAACTTCAGCGGGCTGGCTTTTGCGCTGCTTTCATTCTTGTGGGTGCTGGTAGGGTTTGTAGTTGTAATGGCCAAACCGGAAGGAAGAACCCAGCGAGTATTTTTCCGTACTGCGCTCGCGGCGGTTCTTTTTTCAACGTCCGATCTGTTATACCGGGGCACTACAGCGGCAAATCCTATCTTTGATAATCGAATAATTCTTTTAACCGTCGATAGTTTATGGACCTTGGGCGGCTCTGTCTTTCCGTTCCTGCTCGTAAAATTCTTTACGATTTTCCCCAACGAAAATTCTCTAAGCAGAAAAAAATGGTTTGGTAAATTATTAATTATCTCGCCTATCGTACTTTTTGTTTCGGTCACGATCATAAAATTTGTATTTGTTTATACCGGTGCGAGCAATTCTGCATACGAATTGATTTCGAAACTGATCTCTATTCTAGTCACAGGCGCATTCATTATCGGTTTAATTCTGCTCTTTATAAGTTATACAAAGCTAAAGACCAAGCAGGAACGTAATTCCATTTTTGTAATATTGGTAGCTTATTTAGTCGGCGTAGTTGCGCTGCTTTATACATACACTTTGGCTTCGTCCATAGCCGGAATTATTTTTAACAACCCTTATTATTTCACACCAATAATTTTGATTGCGCTGCTGCCCATCGCGTTCGGCTATTCAATATTTAAATACTCTTTGATGGATGTAAGCGAAGTAATTAGAACCACTATCTTTTACGGCACAGCTACAGTAACTTTGGCGGCAATCTATTTCCTGCTCATCTATATTATCGGTCAGAGCGTTAGTTCTGCAATCGGTACGGAGTACCAGGGAGTGATAGCCGGTGCAGTGTTCGTTTTTTCTGCCGTTGTTTTTCAATCAACTAAGGACAGGTTCCAAACATTTCTTGTGCAAAAATTTTACCCTGAACAGTTTACATTTCAGACCGGCTTAATAAAATTCAGTAACGAAGTCTCAAGTATTGTTGGGCTTGAAAATATTTTTGATTCGGCAGATGAACTTTTTATAGACTCGCTTCGTATTAAAACTTACGGATTAATGATCAAAGATAAATCCGGGTTCTTCCGGTTGACCCGCTGGCATAATATTTCCGACACAAAATTTTTCTTTACCGATAGCGACAATAAGCTTTTAAACTATCTTACTGATATGAACTCGATTGGCAGAAAGTTGATAATTGAGCGGCAGGATTTTGAAGGCGTCTTTGGCGGCATAAGCGAACGTTTGATAGCGGAAAATATTTTTACAATTGTTCCGCTGTTTATCAAGCAAAGATTAATCGGCATATTACTTTTTGGACTTAAACATTCCGGCTCTCAATTTTCCGGTAAGGATTTGGAACTGCTTCAGACCGTTGCAAACCAAACGGCAATTTCGATAGAGAACGCGAGGCTGTATGAATCCGAAGCCGAAAAGAAAAAGCTTGAACGCGATTTGGAAAACGCGCGTAAGATTCAGGAAACACTTTTACCGAAAACATTTCCTAAGGTAAAAGGGCTTGATATAGCCGGTAAAATGATTCCGGCAATGCAAGTAGGCGGAGATTATTTTGATCTTATAAAAGTGTCCGAATCAAAACTGTTTGTTGTAGTGGGAGATGTATCCGGTAAAGGATTAAGCGCATCGTTCTACATGTCCAAACTTCAAACGATGATAAGACTTTACTGCACGGATAATATTTCTCCCAAAGAGGTTTTGATAGAGGTGAATAATAGAATAAGCGAAAGCATAGAACGCAACTGGTTTATTACTGTTACACTTGCTTTATTCGATATGGAAAGAAAGACAATAACCTTTTGCAGGGCAGGGCATACAACTCTTATTAGATTAACAGGCGGCAAGCTGGAGTCTTTGCAGCCAAATGGTTTGGGCGTTGGATTGGACCGGGGAGAAAACTTTAACAGCGCTCTTGAAGAGGCAACGCTAAACCTACAGAATAACGATGTATATTTCTTTTACTCCGATGGCGTAACCGAGGCGATGAACACCGATAATGATCTTTTCGGATTGGAAAACGTCGAAAAAATTTTAACGGAACTACGAATTAAATCGTCTTCCGAAATTCAAACGGGTCTTCTTGACGGCCTGAAAGAGTTTTGCGGCGATGCCACTCAGTATGACGATATAACGATGGTTACGGTTAAATGTAATTTTTAATCTTGATGTAAAAGGTGTTTAAAATAAAAAAACCCCGAACTCACGTTGGGGTTTTTTTATCTGCTCTGTATGCAAAATTAAAATTGAATGTTCTTCTTTGTCCTGTGCGCGTATTCAAGTACGAATGCGCTTGCAATAAAGATTGATGAGTAAGTTCCGGTAATCATACCAATGAAGAGAGCGAAAGCGAATCCGCGAAGCACCTCGCCGCCGAAGATCAACAGCACTATAATACTGATTAATACGGTGAACACAGTAATAAGCGTTCTGCTCATCGTTCTGTTGATTGCGTGATTCATATTCTCTTCTATGGATAACGATTTGTGAATCTTCATCTGCTCGCGTACCCTATCGAACACGATTACAGTGTCATTGGTTGAATAACCAACCAAGGTCAAAAATGCCGCAAGTACCGTGATTGATATTTCCAGATTGAGCCCGGGAATTACGCCGTAGAGGGCAACAAAAATTCCAAGCGTCAGAAGTACATCGTGGAATAATGCTATAACGGCGCCTAGCGCAAAAGCAAATTTAAATCTGAACCCCAAATAAATTAAGATACCGATAAGAGAAATAAACACAGCGATGATAGAATTGCTCTTTAATTCCTTACCAACCTTAGGACCGACTCTGTCTTCTTTCAAAAGTTTAAAAGGATTGTCTTTGAATTTTTCGGAAAGTCTTTCTTTGATAACATCTGCAACTCCCAAACGAACTACAACAGCGGAGTTTGTCGAATCGGTTCCGAGTTTTGTTGTCTGAAATCCGGAACTAAAAAGTTTATTACTTATCGATTCCGCAAGATTAGGATCTTTGAATGCGTAAGTAATTGAATTATCGGATGTATCCTTAACTGTTCTTTGAGTGCCGGGGAAATTTGTATTGATGATAGTTTCTATTCTGCTTTTAACTTCGGGTAAAAGGGTTTTGGGAATTTCTTGCAGCTCGGTTCTAAGAAGTATACCTGTCTGACCGCCGAAAGTCTTAACTTCCATGTTGCCGAGGCCGAGTTTATCGACTTCGTTTCTTACGTAAGATATATCAACCGGTTTTTCAAATTGAAGAGCTACTTCGGAGCCACCTTTAAAATCTATTCCAAAATGAACGCCTCTAACTAGTATTGAAATAATTCCGAATAGAAGAATTGTGGCAGACACAAAATAAAATATTGTGCGCTTGCCCATGAAATCGATATTTAGATTATCGAAGAGTCGCATCTATTATTAATCTCCTAAAATTTTATCCAATATTTATCTTGTAACCTTTGTTCAACATAAAATCAAAGATTACTCTAACAATAACCAGCTGGCTGAATAAACTTACAATCAAACCGATCATTAGTGTTAATGCAAATCCTTGAACCGGCCCGCTTCCAAATTGGTAGAGCACTAAACCGGTAATGAAGGATGTTACGTGGGAGTCGAAAATTGGCGCAAAAGAAAGTTTGAATCCGCTGTCTACAGCGGCTTTCAAGGTTTTTCCGTTGGATAATTCTTCACGGATTCTTTCAAAAATAATTACGTTGGCATCCACCGCCATACCCATTGTCAACACAACACCGCCTATACCGGGCAGGGTTAATGTCGCGCCGAATCCTGCAAGAATTCCTAAAAGGTTTACAACGGTAACCGAAAGAGCAACAACAGAAAAACTTCCGCCGGTCTTATAATAAAATACCATGAATACGGCGATAAGCAAGAAACCGATTGCCGTTGAATTTACGCCGTCGTTAATTGAGTCTTGACCGAGTGATGGTCCGACTGTTCTTTGTTCAAGTGTTTCGATAGGCGCAGGTAATGCGCCGGCTTTTAAAACTATTTCCAAAAGTTTGGCTTCATCCATATTTCCAATGCCGGAGATTTGAGAACTTCCGTTTGGAATCTTTCCCTGGATAACAGGCGCAGAGTAAACAGCGCCGTCGAGAACTATTGCGCATCTTTTGCCAATGTTAGAACCTGTTATTCTTGCCCACTCGCGAGCCCCTTCGGCATTCATCTGCATTGATACAACGGGAGCCGATGTGGTAGGATCGATGTTCGATTGAGCGTCAACAATTACACCGCCGGTAAGCTCGGCTTCCTTATTAACCATATACATACGGTAGTAGTTAACTCCATCCGGACCTTTTTCCGGTTTGGCCTCGTAAAGAAATTGAACGTTATCGGGAACAACCTTCTTAATTTCGGGGAGCTGCATAATTGAATTGATTTTTTCTCTGTCGCTTTCTTTTACATAAGCTTCGGCAACTCTTCCTTGAGGATCGATCATTCTTGCAAGAGAGAAGAAAGGATGTTCTTTTGCAAATTGTTCTTCGGTCATCTTCTGTTTCGAAGTATCCGTCTTAGCAGCCGAATTTTGGTTCTTTGCGCTTACGGAATCTTTATTCAACGAAGCAAGAGTCTCATCAATTTTTTGCATTATGCCGATGGCGAAGTTCGGATCTTTTACAAGTTTGAATTCCAGGAGCGCTTGTCCCTGCAATAATCTTTTGGCTTCTTCTTCACGCGCAATGCCTGGCAACTCGATGACGATTCTCCGCGATCCTTGTTTTTGAATGCTTGGTTCGGAAACGCCGTATCTATCAACTCTGTTTCTAATAATTTCAATTGCGCGGGAAACTGCGTCGGTTTCCTGCTGGTCTAATCTCTTCTCAATTGTGTTATCATCTTCGCGAATGGAACCGAAATAACGGCTGAGACGAATTCCTTTCTCTCTCATCTTTCTTGCCATGATGGTAACAACATTTTCATCCGTCGACTTGGATTCTTTATCTGCCGCATTGAGAATCTGGTAGAATTGATCATCTGGCTGTTTAGCTAATTTTTCAAGAAGTTTTGAAGTATTAACTTCCATCAGCAAGTACATACCGCCTTGAAGGTCCAATCCAAGTTTAATTCTTTTTTCTCTGGCCGTTTTGTATGCCGGATTACTGGAAAGAATACTGTCTTTCTTTTCGGAAAGCAGGTCTTTCAACTGGCCTTCCGAAAGATTCGGATTGCCCTTTTTCAAAGAAGTCTGAAGCAAATCGACTTGTTCCGAGACCTTCTTGTTATTTTGATAATCCTGGAAGGTGGGGTAAAGTAGATAGAGACTGAGCGCAATCACAGCAACTATCAGTATTGTTCTAAATCTTAATTCTTTCATTACGATTAGTGTTTTAGTTATTAAATTCGGTCAAATTTAGAGGCATCAAATATAGACGCTCCCCTCTAAAAAGTCAATTTAGAGCGCATACTCCTAGATTATATGGAACATAAAAAAACCCCGATTATATCGGGGTCTTTTCGAACTTTAAGCTTACTATTCGCGAACAACCCAGGTTTTTACCGTTGCTGTTACACTCGGGTGAAGTTTGATGGCAACACTGTAAATTCCAAGAGATTTAATCTGTTCGGTAATTTCTATTTTTCTCTTATCAATGTCGAATCCTTTTTCCTTCAAAGAATCGGCAATCATTTGATGCGTAACCGTACCGAAAATTTTATCTTCCTCGCCAACTTTAACGGGGATTGTAACGGATATTTTTTCGAGTTCGGCAGCAAAGTTTTGAGCTGCTTCCAATTCCTTGGCTTCTTTTTTAAGTATCTGTTTCTTTTCTTCTTCCAATGCCAGAATATTTCCCTTGGTTGCGTGATATGCTATTTGGCGGGGGATAAGAAAATTTCTTGCATATCCGTCCTTAACATTTACTATATCGCCAACTTTGCCGAGCTGATCGAAATTTTTTCTTAAGATAACTTTCATCTCATCGCTCCTAATTATTTAACCGCTTCTGAAACAAAAGGCAAAATTGCCAAATGACGAGCTCGTTTAATGGCTTGGACTAATTCTCTGTGCTGTTTAGCCGTTAGTCCGGTAATTCTTCTAGGAATTATCTTACCCTGATCAGTAAGAAATTTCTGAAGCTGTTTTTGATCTTTGTAATCGATGTAGCCATCGATTGTACGTTTGACCTTTTTGGTCTGCGTTTTTGTGTTGTTATTTCTCATAATTTATCCTTCATCAAATCTGATTCTTCATCGGTGAGGAATTTATCGAACGAATTATCTTCGTAATCTGCTTCGTCGGATTCCGCAACAACATCATCACCATTACCCGATGATTTGCTGAATTTATTTAAAAATTGAATTCGTTTTGCTTTTATCTCAACGATAGTTCTGTTCTTACCGTCTTCGGTTTTAAAAGTGCGGCTCTGAAGCTCTCCGTCGATTAAAACTGCGCTGCCTTTTCTAAGACGGTCTCTGCAGCTATCGGCTAATTTATTCCATGCAACAACGCCAACGTAGCATACGTCTTCCTGCCATTGGTTGCTGCTGTCTTTATATCTTCTATTTGCCGCGACGTGGAAATTTACAACCGGTGTATTGTTGGAAGTCTGTCTAAATACAGGGTCCTTTGTTAAATTGCCTGCAACAATAACGCTGTTAAGTTCCGGCATCTTTAGTTCGGCCATCGTTACCTCCGTTACTTCAAATTAATTATTCTTCTGTCTCAGTTGATTTAGCTTGGGCTTCTTCGGCAACAGATTCAGCTTTTGAAGTCTCTTTATGTTTGGCGATCGCTTCCAATGCGAACTTATCGAGTGCAATTGTAAGATAGCGAATAATATTTTCGTCTAACCTGTAATTGCGTTCGAGTATTGCAATAAGATCTGTTGAAGCATTGAAGCGATAAACAGCATAGTAACCGCTCTTTGCTTTTTTGATGGGTTAAGCTAATCTTTTTCTTCCCCACTTATCCAAATCGATAAGTTCTCCACCGTGCGTGGTAATAGTTTCTTGAATACGGGCGATTGTAGAATCGATTTGTTCATCTTCGAGTGCAGCATTGATTATCACAACGCTTTCGTAGGTACGTTTAAGCATCTTTCTTTTTCACCTCCCTATGGACGTTTGGCCTTCCCGAAAAAGAACGGGAAAGCAGGGTTAATAAATATGACGACTCGAAAAATATGATTATTTATCTAGCGAAGCAATAAATTTTATACTATAAGTCTATTCCTGGTTGTTCGTATCCTTTTTAGCCGTTTCATCGGAATCCGGTTCTTTTTTTACTGCACCGGAAATTTTACTGTAATAATTCAGCATGGATTTGTACCCGCCGATTATGAATTGTTCTATTAACTCCGTTGAGAACTCAACCGGTTTTGCAATCGCTTTAAGATCGTCATCACTGAACTTACCGAGAACATAATCAGCCAGATATCCCTTCTCAAATTCGCTCCCTACACCGAATCTAAGTCTTGGAAATGAATCCGATTGCAAGTGATAAATAATTGATTTAATGCCATTGTGTCCGCCGTCGCTGCCGGATTTTCTTAATCTTACCTGGCCT
Organism: Ignavibacteriales bacterium; assembly: GCA_027348115.1. Lineage (GTDB taxonomy): Bacteria > Bacteroidota > Ignavibacteria > Ignavibacteriales > Melioribacteraceae > Fen-1258. Next base: position 2,398 of record DAIEQA010000112.1, on the reverse strand, counting down.
ACCGGCAGGTTAACATCGTCAACTATTACTAAAAGATCTTCAAATGAAACCGGGTGATTATCTAAAAAATCGATTAGGGCAATGCCGCTGAGGTTCATATAAGTGGTTGGTTTTACCAAAAAAAAATCGGAAGGACCTAACGATCCTTCCGAAAAATAGTATTCGAATTTTGAAGGTTGGAATGTAAGATTAAACTTTGCAGCTAAAGAATCTACAATGATGAATCCAGCATTGTGGCGTGTTAATTTGTATTTATTACCGGGATTTCCCAGTCCAACAACAACACGCAAATCTTAATTATTCCTCTTCTTCGGTTTGTTTACCCTTAGCAATTACTTCGGGCTCTGCGGCTTCTTCACCAGGAAGAGCAGCGGCAGTAGGTTCAACAACAGCGCGAGGAATTACAACGGAAACAACAATAACATCTTCATGGTGAAGGAACTTAACATTTTCAATCTTGAGATCTTTAACGTGTACGGAATCTCCGACGCCCAAATCGCTGATGTTGATTACAATATGTTCGGGTATATTGCCCGGCAAGCATGCAATCTGAAGTTTATGCATAGCATGCTGCACAATACCGCCTTCTCTAACACCTTTTGATTGACCTTCAAGAACTACCGGAACTTCGATTTCGATTTCTTGATCCGCAGAGATGCCCTGTAAATCGAAATGAATTACCTTATCGGTAACCGGATCGAATTGGACATTCTTTACAATCGATTTATACTCTTCGTTATCGTCAATTTTTACATTAACAATGTGAGTTTCGGCAGTGTAAACCAATGGTCTGAGCGCACCTTCGGCAAGATAAATCGGAATCGGCTCGGCACTCTTAGAATAAAATATTCCAGGAACGTTTCCTTCTCTTCTAAGCTGGTTTACCGCGCCTTTTGAAGAAAGTGTTCTCTTTTTTGCATTAACGCTTATTTCTGACATCGCTTGGTTCTCTCCAAATAATTACTTTACTAACTTTTATCTATCTCGAACAATGAACTTATCGATTCATTCCTGTTCGATCTAATAATGGCTTCACCCAATAATTCGGAAGCCGTTCTTACAATTATCTTTTTATGTGCATCGGCTTTAATAGGAATGCTATCCGTAACATAAAGCCTGTCTATTTCCGAATCCTCTATTCGCTGCAACGCATTACCGGATAAAAGAGGATGGGTAATGGCGCCGTAAATTGCATGGGCTCCTCTTTCCTTTAATGCTTTTACAGCGTTTACAATTGTACCGCCGGTATCAATTAAATCGTCCACAAGCAGAACATCTTTGCCCTCAACGTCGCCGATAATATTCATAACCTCGGCTTGATTATGCTTTGGTCTTCTCTTGTCTATTACGACCAAACCGGCATTCAATCGTTTTGCGTATGAACGCGCCAATTTAATTCCACCGATATCCGGAGATACAACAACAAAATTATCGGAATGATTCTTAAGGATGCTTGTAAATACCGGCGATGCATATAAGTGATCAAACGGTATATCGAAGAACCCTTGAATCTGCGCCGCGTGCAAATCCATTGTAATAACTCTATCTGCGCCTGCAACCGTAATTAAATTAGCAACAAGTTTTGCTGTAATTGAAACTCTAGGCTGATCTTTTCTATCCTGCCTAGCATAACCAAAATAAGGAAGAACAGCAGTTACTCTTTTAGCCGACGCTCTTTTGGCGGCATCGAGCATAATGAGCAACTCCATTAAATTTTCTGCAGGCGGATGCGTAGATTGAACAATGTAAACATCCCCGCCTCTAATATTCTCAAGAAATTTTACCCATATCTCACCGTCGCTAAAGATTTTTTTATCAATCAAGCCGGGGGCTAACTTCAAATGGTTACAAATTTTCTCGGTTAATTCTTTACTAGATGAACCGGAAAATATTAGCGGTTCCTGCACCAAAGCTTATTTTATGCCTTTATTACAAAAAATTGTCGCCAAATATATATAAATCTGTTAGGCCTGTCAAATTAGAAATCGGATACGGTCAAAGCCCTTTATTTTATTCTTTTACTGAATAGAAACACAACTACCACAACCAGTACAAAGAGCGCGCATATATAAATCCATAACGGCGTTTCTTTTAATTTGAATTGCCGGTATGTGGCGGTAATATATTTTCCGGTTCCTATTTCGTTAAGATTATATTTCCAAGTAAGTTTATTGTTGGATATCTCCGTAGCATTATGGCTAAGAATTTCACCGGGCAGATAATAAATATATGTAATTGAAAATGATTTGCTCTCTAATCCGAATCCCGTAGCAATTGGAGGAATGAATTGCGAAAAAATCTTTGTGTTCTTCGGACCGTCTTTTATGGATAATGCAGAATTTTTGAACGCGCGCGTGTTGTTGAGGGAATCTAAACTATTAAAAACAAATTCGACCTT
>DAIEQA010000172.1:0-5046 GCA_027348115.1 Ignavibacteriales bacterium | reverse complement strand
CATCCCCAGTCGCTCATCGACGAAATACAGTATCATTCAAAGCAGCGTAATCCGTATCTGCCGGCTTCAAATTACAGTCTCGCCTGTCAGGTTGGTGATCGCGGTGTATATTCTTTTTGTATGTGCCCAGGCGGAATTATTATACCCGCATCCACGGCGCCGGGCGAGTTGGTGCTTAACGGTATGAGCGTTTCCCGACGCGATTCTCCGTTCGCAAATTCAGGCATGGTTGTATCGGTAGATGAAAAAGATTGGAAGCAATACAGTTCGTTCGGAATTTTTGCAGGACTGGAATTTCAGAAGGAAGTGGAACGCACAGCATTTGAAGCCGGTGGAAAAACTCAGCGGGCTCCTGCTCAACGCATTACGGATTTTGTTAGTAAAAAAATTTCAAGTTCGCTTCCGCAAACTTCTTACATTCCGGGTACGGTTTCATCCCCGCTTCATGAAATATTGCCGAACATAATTGCGGAAGGGTTGAAAAACAGTCTGATAGAGTTCGATAAAAAAATGAGAGGGTACTTTACCGAGGAAGCTCTGATACTTGCTGCTGAAACTCGCACCAGTTCACCGGTAAGAATACCGAGGAATAACGAGACACTTATGCACATTGAAATAGAAGGATTATTCCCTGCCGGGGAAGGAGCCGGCTATGCAGGTGGAATTGTTTCTGCCGCAATCGACGGCGAAAGATGCGCCGAAGCCGTAGGTAAATTTATTTTACGAAAGTGAAACTAATAATTATTTTCGCTTTGAAAAATTTTGAGATTACCGGAATAACCTTGTTTAATAAATTGAGAACTTAAAATGTCAATTACTCAAAGTCAGCAGATAATTATTTCTTACTTAACGATGAGAAGGTTCATTGGAATTTTAGGAATTGCATTGCCCATAATAGTTGTTTGCGGCGGTTTTATTCAGCACGGTTATGTTATCCAGGGCTCCATAAGCGGTTACTATTACACCAACATGAGAGACTTTTTTGTCGGCCTGCTCTGCATAGTTGCCTTGTTCTTAATCTCGTATAAGGGTTACGAAAAGATCGACAACCTTGTAGGCAACCTTAGCGGCATATTTGCTTTGGGTATGATTGCTTTTCCTACCGGAATGTTCAGCGGGAAAATTGAGAAGGTGGGAATGTTTCTGATCGATGATAATATTTCGGCATATATTCATCTGGCATTCGGCACTTTGTTTTTTTTAGCGCTTTCGTTCAATTCAATATTCCTTTTTACGCGACGGCAACCCGGAACTCTAACCGCAAGAAAAAAGCACCGTAATTTTATTTACCGCGTATGCGGCGCAGTAATGTTCTTATCTATTTCCTGCATAATTGTGTATACTGTTTTTTTGCAGGATACTATGATATCGAAAACTTACCCGGTTTTGATTTTGGAATCAATCGCTTTGCTCGCCTTCGGAATTTCCTGGCTGATAAAGGGTAATACATTCTTCAAGGATCAGAAGAGTCATACAACCTTATAAACCGGTGGTTGAAGTTCTGGAGATTAGAGGTGCTATACTTTATTTTGCTTCAAGGATATTAACGCAGAAAGGAATGGTATGAAAACTAAACTCAAATTTGCTTTGCTGTTTGGATTTGTTCTCCACCTTTCTTCATCGATATATACCCAACAAAATTTATCCGATGCAAAAATTAGAGAATTGATAAAGCATGAGGTGGATAACGGAAGATGCCCGGGCATTATTGTTGGCATGCTGGATAAAAACGGTAAGGAAATTATTGCCGCCGGAAAAACGAATATAGATAACGGCAAAACTCCTGACGGTAATACTTTATACGAAATCGGATCCATCACTAAAGTTTTTACTTCGCTGCTTTTGGAAGAAATGGCAGAGAAAAGGGAATTGAGCGTCAAAGATCCGATCTCAAAATTTCTTCCCGGGAATGTTAAGACTCCCATAAAGGATGGAAAAGAAATAACTCTGCTTGATCTCTCAACTCAAACATCCGGGCTGCCAAGGATGCCGGATAATTTTGCGCCGAAAGATTGGAAAAATCCTTTTGCAGATTATACCCCGCAAAAGTTATATGATTATCTTTCTCATTACAATTTAACGCGCGGCATTGGCGAGAAATATGAATACTCCAATACCGGTGTTGGCCTGCTGGGATATATTCTTTCGTTAAAAGCCGGGGCTGATTATGAAACTCTTTTGCGCGACAGAATCTGCAAACCGTTAAATATGTGCAGCACCGTTATCACATTAACGCCGGAATTAAAAAAGCGGCTGGCAACCGGATATGATCAGAACGGGAAAGCAACGGAGAATTGGGATTTTTCCGCATTAGCCGGCGCCGGCGCAATTAAGTCGTGCGTTAACGACATGCTTATTTTTGCCGCCGCTAATTTGGGAATGGTAAAAACGAATCTTGCAAATGCTATGGAAACAATCCAGGAACCCCGGCATAATACCGACATTGAAGATTTGTATATCGGGATGGGCTGGCATATCTGGATTAAGTTCGATAAAAAAATTATCTGGCATAACGGCGGAACGGGCGGCTACCGTACTTTTATAGGGCTCGATAAAGGAAATCAAAAAGCTGTAGTTGTATTATCGAACGGATCGAATAATGTTGATGATATCGGATTGCACCTGCTCGATAGCCGGTTCGCGATTGCCGCTATTAAGAAAAAATAAATTTTCAAAACGCGGAAGATAATTCGGCAATTTAAATCTTAGTCGAGAATCCTATCGATTCGATTATCTTCTTAGCTCTCTTCGCATCCGTTTCGTTATCGAATGCAAGACGGAATGTGCCGCCGGTTCCTTCCCGCATCTTTAAAACTTCTATATCCTTGATGTTAATATTGGCTTCGTAAAGAGCAGTAGAAATTTTACTCATCTCGCCCGGCTGATCCTTTACGTAAATGAATACGTCGTAAAGCTGGGAGATAAATCCCTTTGTGTTTTTAGGAACAACATCTCGGCGAACCCTTGCGGATTCGAACCTGCCGGCGAGTGCCTCGTAGTTGTCTTCGGCGATAAATTTTTCGATCGTATCCAGTTCAAGTCTGAGCGAATCGAGCGCGTTTAGAATTTTTTCTTTATTCTTCCGAATAATAGGTTCCCAAACAACAAATGGACTTGAAGCGATACGTGTCATATCTCTAAAGCCGCCGGCAGCAAAATTTAAAACGTTAAGATTATCATGATCTGTTACCGTATTCACCAGAGAAGTTGCAACAAGCTGGGGAAGATGACTTACCTCGGCGACAATTTTGTCGTGTAAAACCGCGTTGAGAAAAGTTACCCTCGAACCGATTGCTTCAAGTAATGAAGATAATCTTTTTGTGTGGGCTTCGGAATTTCTTCCGTCAGTTAAAATGTAAATCGAGTTTTCAAACAAAAGCGAGTCGGAATTTTCATAACCGCTTTTTTCTTTGCCCGTCATCGGGTGTCCACCAATGTAAATTCCTTCTGTAGAAGAACGCTCCCACGCTTCCTCAAAAACTTTTTTTACGCTGCATACATCCGTTATAATCTGATCCTTCTTCAACATTGGCAGCAACCTCTCAAACACATCCAAAGATTCTTCGACCGGCAGACAAACAAAAATTATGTCCGAGTGAACCGCGTCTTCAAATTTTTTCAGAACGATATCTATTGATTCGTCTTCTTTGGCTTTTGCCAAAACCTGCGGGCGATCAAATGCGGAAATTGTTATCCCTGGCTTTGTCTTTTTAATTGCCTTAGCAAGCGAGCCGCCGATCAATCCTATTCCAATAATTGAAATCTTCTCGTCTGCCATTGATTAGAATGTCCTCCCGATGGCGTGAGCGATCAGTTTAAGCTCTTCAACAAGTTTAAGATACATCGATGGAAGAAGCGCTTGGGGGCCATCAGATAAAGCATTTTCCGGGTCGTCGTGAATTTCAATCATCAATGCGTCGGCGCCTGCTGCAACCGCGGCGAGAGCCATTGGCGAAACCTGATCGCGTAAACCTGTTGCATGAGACGGATCAGCAATTATCGGTAAATGACTTTTCTTATGAACCACAGGGATAGCCGAAAGATCGAAAGTGTTGCGGGTATAATTTTCAAAAGTTCGAATTCCTCGCTCGCATAATATAACATCCTTATTTCCGCCGGATAGAATATATTCGGCGGACATAAGCCACTCTTCAATAGTCGCAGCGATGCCGCGTTTAAGCATAATCGGTTTATCGACCTTGCCGAGTTCTTTGAGCAGCGCAAAGTTCTGCATGTTGCGCGCGCCGAGTTGAAATATATCTGTGTACGGATATATTAAATCGATCTGTTCGTTCTGCATTACCTCGGTTACTACAAGCAGATTATTTTGATCCGCAGCTGCGCGCATCAGCTTTAATCCTTCTTCGCCCAATCCTTGAAACGAATAAGGAGAAGTTCGGGGTTTGAAAGCTCCTCCTCTCAGCAGTTTTGCGCCGGAATCGGCAACAACTTTTGCAAGTCTGAAAATTTGATCTTCGTTTTCAACGGAACACGGGCCTGCAATCATCGCTACTTTGTTGCCGCCTATTTCAACGTCCTTTATTTTAACAATCGTATTCTCTTCATGGAAACTTCTGCTTGCAAGTTTAAATGGGGTCGTAACTCGATATACCTCGTCAACGCCTTCGAGCACGCTAATGTTTCTTGTATCGAAATTCGGCTGAACGCCGATAGCGCCGATGATTGTTCGCTCGGCTCCCGTCGATCTGTGAATTTGAAATCCGAATCCTTCAAGATGTTTTACTACGTTTTCAATTTGTTCGGGCGTTGCGTTCTTTTCTAATATGACTACCAATTTTTACTCCGTTCGATTTAGTTAATTGCGGCATAAAATTACGACCGTTATAAGTAATTCATTTTTTGTTTATAAAAATTATTCGTGAAATTTTTTCTCGCCGGCTTTTATTTCTGCCGGAATAAAATCTTCCTTTGTCGGCACCGCGCATGAGTAATTTGGGCTGTAAGCGCAGTACGGATTGTACGCCTCGTTAAAATCAATAATGTAAATATGATCAGGATCGGTTGACTTTTCAAAATCAATGTACC
>DAIEQA010000086.1:0-8624 GCA_027348115.1 Ignavibacteriales bacterium | reverse complement strand
CGGCCCTCGGTACAATCAATAACTAAGCAATCAAAATGACGTTTTAATACTTTCGGGTTCTTAGCTCAGTTGGCTAGAGTGTCTGCTTGACGTGCAGAAGGTCATAGGTTCGAATCCTATAGAACCCACAAACATTCGGAGTCAACTCCGATTTTTTTTATTGTGAAACTATGGATAAAATTAAAATAAAATTCCCAGACGGATCGGTTAAAGAATTCGATAAAGGATTAACCGCATTCGAAATTGCTAAGTCAATTTCGAACAGACTTGCCGATGAAGCATTGGTGGCTAAGATCGATGGGAACGAACGCGATCTTTCGACATCGATTAATCAAGACGCTTCTTTACAAATTTTTACGTTCGACGATCCCGAAGGAAAACATACATACTGGCATTCTACATCGCATTTAATGGCTCATGCCATACAGACGCTCTATCCCGAAGCAAAGTTTGGCGTAGGTCCGGCAATTGAATCCGGTTTCTATTACGATATTGATATAAACACCGCTCTTACCGAGGATGATCTTCTTAAAATAGAAAAGAAGATGGTGGAAATTACTTCTCAAAAAAATCCGTTCAAGAGAACAGAATTGCCGAAGAAAGAAGCGGTTAAATTTTTTGAGAAGAAGGGCGATAATTATAAACTTGAGATTCTAAGTGAACTTGATGAGTCGAATGAAGTGATTAGTATCTACGATGAAGGTGAGTTCACCGATTTGTGTACTGGTCCGCACGTACCGGATGTTGGAAAAATAAAATTTGTGAAGCTGCTCACAGTGTCGGGTTCATACTGGCGGGGTGACGAACATAATAAACGCATGCAAAGAATTTACGGCATTTCTTTCCCTAAGAAAAAAATGCTTGATGATTATTTATTATTCCTTGAAGAAGCTAAGAAGCGAGATCACCGAAAGCTTGGCAAGCAGCTGGATCTATTTAGTATTCATGATGAAGCCGGCGCCGGTTTAATCTACTGGCATCCTAAAGGCGCTCGCGTTCGAAATACAATCGAAACTTTTTGGCGCGCTGCTCATCTTGAAAACGGTTATGAGCTGCTTTATACACCGCACATGGGTAAGAGCTGGTTGTGGGAAACTAGCGGTCATTTAGGTTTCTATAAAGATAGTATGTACTCACCAATGAAAATTGACGAGCAAGATTATTTTGTTAAGCCGATGAACTGCCCCTTCCATATAATGATTTATCAAACCAACTTGCGTTCGTACCGCGATCTGCCTTTGCGATGGGCGGAGCTTGGAACAGTATATCGATATGAAAAAAGCGGCGTACTTCATGGCTTGCTTCGTGTAAGAGGATTTACTCAAGATGATGCGCACATCTTCTGCACACACGAGCAAATGGAAGACGAGATTATCGAAGTAGTCAGATTCTCGCGATACATGCTTAAGTCGTTTGGCTTTGAAGATTTAGCTTTTTATGTTGCAACCAAACCGGAAGGTTCTGTAGGCGATGATGAATCATGGGAGAAGGCAACAAATTCTCTTAAACATGCGCTTGAAAAAGAAAATCAAAAATATGAAATTGACGAAGGCGGCGGAGCATTTTACGGGCCGAAGATAGATATAAAAATTAAAGATGCGCTTAACCGCGAATGGCAGCTAAGTACAATTCAGTTCGACTTTAATGAACCGGAAAGATTTAAGATGAGTTATATAGGTGAGGACGGCAAGGAACATCGTCCGTTTATGGTTCACCGTGCATTGCTTGGTTCTATCGAACGGTTTATGGGAATTTTAATTGAACATTACGCCGGCGCATTTCCAACATGGTTGGCGCCTGTTCAAGCGGCTGTTCTGCCGGTGTCTCAAAATTTTATGGATTATGCTCAAAAAGTTACAGATGAATTAAAAGCCAGCGGCGTAATAGCACAACTTGATGAACGAAATGAAAAGATCGGCTATAAAATTCGCGACTGGGAAACTCATAAAGTGCCGTATATGTTGGTAGTTGGTGAAAAGGAAAAAGAAGCCGGTACAGTTTCGGTGCGTAAACATAAAGTCGGCGATAAAGGCAGTATCTCCGTTGAAGAATGTAAAAATCAAATTCTTGAAGAGATAAAAAATAAAACTAATCACAATTAAGAGAGGTATTATATCACTCAAGTAAAATTCAGAGTCAATCAGGAAATAAGAATTCCCGAAGTTAGACTCATTGGACCAGACGGTGAACAGCTTGGTGTTGTATCAATCAAAGACGCATTAAAGAAAGCGGAAGAAGCTCAAATGGATTTGGTTGAAATCGCTCCTCAGGCTACTCCGCCGGTTTGCAAAGTAATTGATTACGGAAAGTTTACATACGAGCAACAGAAAAGAGAAAAAATTCAGAAGAAGAAACAGCAGGTTAGCGTACTCAAAGAAATTAGATTGCATCCTAACACAGATACTCATGACTTTGATTTTAAAGCAAGACACGCAGCAAATTTTATTGAAGATGGAGATAAAGTAAAAGTATCGGTAATATTTAAAGGCCGGGAACTTGCTTATACCGAACTCGGCGAAGCATTGTTGAAAAGATTTATTGAACGGCTCGAAGACATTGCCAAAGTTGAACAAGAGCCGAAATTTGAAGGTAGAGCAATGCATACAATTTTAGCACCGCAAAAAGGCAAAAAGAAAAAATAGACAGGTGACAAATGCCAAAGATGAAAAGTAACCGCGGAGCCGCAAAGACATTTAGGAAAACCGGTTCCGGAAAAATCAAAAGAAACAAAGCGTTCAAATCGCATATTTTAACTTCGAAATCGACTAAGAGAAAACGCAACCTGAGAAAATCCACTCTCGTTGCCAAGTCGGAGGAGAAGAGAATTAACCGCTTGATTCAATAAGGAGAAAGTAAAGCCATGCCAAGATCAGTAAATCACAGCGCGTCTAAAAGAAGACGCAAAAAACTACTCAATATGGCGAAGGGCTACTGGGGCGCCCGAAGTAAAGTCCTCACAGTTGCAAAGCATCACGTAGAAAAAGGTTTGCAGCACGCTTACCGCGACCGCAAACTTAAAAAGAGAGAATACCGTTCACTCTGGATTGTAAGAATAAATGCTGCAGCAAGACAAAACGGTACAACCTATTCACGTCTTATGCACGCTCTTGAAACCAAAGGTGTTACTATTAACAGAAAACTATTAGCTAGTCTCGCGGTTGAAAATCCGCAGTCGTTTTCTGAAGTAGTTAAATTTGCAATCAACTAATTATATCCCTCTCGTAATTTTTATTTGAGAGTTACGGGAGGGAATTTTTTTAAACTTACTTGCCTGCTGTTTTAATTTTTCTTGTTGAATCGAAACTGCACGGCAGGTTCTCGGGATAATGGAAATGTTAAACAGAATTGATGAAACCCGAAAAAGTTTCGATGAAGACCTTTCGAAAATTACCGACCTAAACTCACTGGAAGAACTGCGCATTAAATACCTTAGCCGAAAAGGATTTGTCTCGCAACTGTTCGAATCGCTTAAAGATGTTTCAAAAGATGAGAAACCGAAAATTGGGCAAGCGCTTAATCAGCTAAAAGTGCATACGCAGGCAAAGTTTGATGAACTCAAAGAAAAACTGGAAGCCGATTCTAAAAGCGCCGAGAATTATATCGATCTTTCTTTACCCGGCCGCAAAAGAGAAATTGGCAGCAAACATATCTTAATCCAAACTCTCGACGAGATCAAAGATATTTTTAAAGGGCTTGGTTTTTCGGTTCATGAGGGACCGGAACTTGAATCGGACTATAATAATTTCGGCGCGCTTAATTTTCCGGAAGACCATCCGGCAAGAGATATGCAGGATACATTTTTCGTTACGGAAGATTTTCTTTTGCGTACACATACCTCGCCGGTACAGGTTAGAGTTATGACAAACTCTAAACCACCGATAAGAGCATTAATGCCCGGCAAGGTTTTTCGCAACGAAGCAATAAGCGCAAAAAGTTATTGTTTGTTCCATCAGGTAGAAGGTTTGTATGTTGATACAGATGTTACGTTTGCCGAATTGAAAGGAACCCTTGTTGCTTTTGCAAAACAGTTTTACGGTCAAGATGTTCCGTACAGATTCAGGGCAAGCTTCTTTCCATTCACCGAGCCGAGCGCGGAAATGGACGTTTGGTGGCAGCCAAAGGGTAAGCAAGGGCGCTGGCTGGAAATTCTTGGATGCGGTATGGTAGATCCGCAAGTACTTACAAACGTCGGCATCGATCCGGAAAAATATACCGGCTATGCTTTCGGAATGGGGATTGAAAGAACAGCCATGCGAAAGTATGGCATCGACGACATTCGTACTTTGTTCGATAACGATAAACGATTCTTAACTCAATTTTAATTGCGGCTTCATTGAGTGCTTAAAAGTAAAAAGGTGATAAAGTGAAAATTTCTCTTAATTGGTTGAAGGACTACATTGATCTTAACGGAATTTCCGTAGACGAGATTGTTGATAAACTTACTTATGCAGGACTCGAAGTTGAAGAGGTTGTTGATCAATCAAAGAAGTTCGAAAATATGGTTGTTGGTTTGGTTCATGAAGCAAAGAAGCATCCGAACGCCGATAAATTATCTTTATGCAAGGTCAGCGACGGCAAGGAAGAGTTTAGCGTCGTCTGCGGCGCACCTAATGTTGCAACAGGGCAGAAAGTTGTATTTGCAAAAGTAGGCGCAGTTATTCCCAACGGTGGAATGAAATTGGAGAAGGCCAAGATTAGGGGAGAAGTTTCGTTTGGTATGTTATGCTCGGAAAGAGAACTTGGTTTAAGCGATGATCATAGTGGAATAATGGTACTGGATGAATCCTTGAAAGAAGGAGTGCCAGTTGCCGAAGCTCTTGAAATGAATGATGTCATTCTTGAGATTGCTATTACTCCGAACCGTGCGGACGCATTAAGCCACATCGGCATTGCAAGAGACCTGGCAGCAATTTTCAATCGTGAATTAAAACTTCCCGAAATTAAAATAGCAGAATCGAAAAAGAAATCGGAAGAATTCGCCTCCATTGAAATTCTTGATGCCGAAAATTGCCCAAGATATGTTGGTAAAGTTGTAACCAGTGTTGAGATTAAAGAATCACCGGAATGGCTTAAGAGAAGATTGAAAAGTATTGGCCTAAGACCGATTAGCAACGTTGTTGATGTAACCAATTTTGTACTTTACGAAGTCGGGCAACCTCTGCATGCTTTCGATCTTGATAATTTGGGAGGCAAAAAAATAATAGTAAGACAGGCAGGTAACGATAAAAAATTTACGACTTTAGATTCAAAAGAGAGAACGCTGGAGCCAAAAGATTTGATGATATGCGACAGTGCTAAACCGGTGGCGGTGGCGGGAGTTATGGGCGGAGAAAATTCCGAAGTGACTTCATCCACGAAAAATATTTTGATCGAGAGCGCTTTCTTCAATCCTTCTTCGGTCAGAAAAACAGCTAAGCATTTAAGCTTATCTACAGACGCATCATACCGTTTTGAGCGCGGCAGCGATCCGAATATTACCGTTTGGGCGGCTCAAAGAGCGGCGCAATTAATTTTTGAAACAGCGGGCGGAGAAATTGCTTCCGGCGAAATTGATGTTTATCCCAAAACAATCGCAATGAAGGTTGCCTCTATAAGATTTGCCAGAGTTGGTAAAATTCTTGGCTACCATGTGGAACCTGAAGAAGTTGAAAGAATTTTATTGCGCCTCGGGTTTGGAATAAAATCGAAATCTATGGACGAAATAACCGTTGAGGTTCCAACTTACCGCCATGATATCGAAAGAGAAATTGATTTGATTGAAGAAGTAGCACGTATATACGGCTACAATAAAATTCCGGAAGTAAATAAAATTTTCGTCACACTCGAGAAAAAGGTAGATCATTCGGCATTCAGCGGGAAAATTAGAGAAACGTTAAACGCCCTGGGCTTCTATGAAATCATCACGAATTCGTTGCTTGGGGAAGAGACGGCAAAGAAATTCGGTAATCCGATTAAGATGCTTAATCCCCAGAGCAGCGAAATGTCTCATCTTCGTACTTCGTTGTTGCCGGGAATGCTCACTACAATTTCTAGAAACATTAAAGTGAACGAAAAGGATTTACAGCTTTTTGAGATTGGCAAAGTATTCGAATTAAAAACGGATCAAAAAATCAAAAGCTTTGATGACTTTGCGGAAAAAGAACATGTCTTAGTTACGTTAACCGGAAATGCAATCCGAGATGAGTGGTTTGAAAAGGACAGAAAATTTGACGTATATGATTTGATTGGAACAGTCGAATCATTCTTAGGTAAACTATTGACCGGCGTATCGTTCAATATAAATTTTGCAGATGAAGAATCCGCTATTTACGAACGTATTTTCGATATGAAGATGAACGGTGCAAAGATTGGCGAAGGCGGCAGAATCAAAAAGGAAATTTGCGCTTTGTTCGACATCGATGTGGAGGTATATTGTTTTGTATGTGATGTTGAGTATTTAAAGAGTATTGAACTGCCTAAGAAGGTATTCGCTGAGCCCCTCAAGTTTCCGAAGGTATATAGAGATTTTGCATTTATACTAAATAACGATATAAATTCCGAGGTCGTTATTAATACAATAAAGCATGCTAGTTCTAACTTGTTGCATAATATAAAGTTATTTGATATCTTTCAAAGTGAAAGCTTAGGTAAAGAAAAAAAGAGCCTTGCTTTTCAATTAGAGTATTATCATTCGGACAGAACTTTGACCGAAGAAGAAGTAGATAAAGATTTTCGTAATGCAATTAAATCGGTTGAACAAAAATTAAATGCTCAATTAAGAGGCAGTTGATTGGCGGAATCATCTAAATACGATATTTTTCTTGACGAGCTTAATGCTCTTGAGAAACAGATTTATTATTTTATTCAAAAGGGAAGCGAATTGCTCGATGCAAATCAAGCCCTGAGTAATAGAATTACACTTTTAGAAAGAGAAAACGAAAATCTTAAGAAAAAAATTACTGAGATCGAGTCAAAAGTAAGCAAATCATTATTTCATGAAGAAAATTTTTTTGGCAACGGAAATTTAAACCTGGAGGAGAAAGAAGCTCTTAAGAACAAGATTAACGACCTGATAGCCAAGATTGACTATCATTTGCGTTCTTAAATTAATAATTGAGTGGAATTAACATAAATATGAACGATAAAAAGAAGCTTAAAGTAAAAATTTTTGATAAAGAATATTCATTGCTGGTCGAAAATCAGGATATTGCCGCTGAGTTAGCAGAGTATGTAAATTCTATGATGGAAGAAACAAAGGATGAATTGCCGGATCAACCTAAAGACACAATAGCTATAATTGCAGCGTTAAACATAGCCTACGATCTATTCGTTGAAAAAAATAAATTCAGGGAATTCAGTATCCAAGCCACAGATAAAATCAAAAAGATAAAGCTTCTCATGAACGATTCTAAATTTATGTCGACTCCATCCTAATTTTCCGCACTGCCGGTTAGCATATACAAAAGAACTAATAACATAACTATAGGGTTATCGACTCACGGCGTGTATTACAGGCCTCACCAGATCTTGCCTATCGAAAGATAGGTTTGTCGGGACCCCGTCAAAGGCGGGGCAGTGGAAGTAAAAAGCGTCGGGCGGTTTCCCGCTCATACATAGTAAGGGTTCTTTTATTATATCAAAATCGGCAGCTGCGGTTAACATATATTCTTATAACGGAGGAAAAATGCAGTTGGAATTGATTATTGTATTGATTGCTGTGGTTGCGGCCGGTGTAATTTTCTTCTTACTTGGTTGGTTTATAAATTCCAAAATAGGTAAGAACAGTATTGTAAATGCTAAAGATCAAGCAAAAAAAATAATTGAAGAAGCTGAAAAAGAATCGAAACATATTAAAAGAGAAAAACTGCTTGAAGTTAAAGACGAATGGCTGAAGAAAAAACAGGAATTTGATAACGATGTAAACCAGAAAAGACAAAAACTTGCCAACCACGAAAAGCAATTAGAATCGAGAGAAGAAAATCTCGAAAAGAAATTCGAGATGATTGTGCAGAAGGAAAAAGCTGTAAAAGAATCCGAAAAATTCCTTTCGTCTCAAAAAGATGACCTTGAACGCAAACACTCCGAACTTGATCGCCTTATAGTAGAACAAAACGTCCGTCTTGAAAAAACTGCCGGCTTAACATCAGACGAGGCAAAAAAAATGTTGATGGAAAATATGATCAACAAAGCCAAAACCGATGCTTCGCAATCAATTAAGGAAATTAGAGATCAGGCAAAGATTGAAGCTAAAAAAGAGGCGCAGAAAATAGTTGTTCAAGCTATTCAACGCACGGCAGTAGATCATTCGGTCGAATCAACCGTTTCGGTTGTTCAAATTCAAAACGATGAGATGAAGGGAAGAATTATTGGACGTGAAGGAAGGAACATCCGCGCTTTTGAAGCGGCTACCGGTGTTGATGTAATTGTTGACGATACCCCGGAAGCTGTTATCCTTTCGGCATTCGACCAGTTTAGAAGAGAGGTTGCAAGAATCTCGCTGGAAAGATTAATCGCCGACGGAAGAATTCACCCGGCAAGAATTGAAGAGATTGTCGCTAAAGTCGAACAGGAACTTAATGAAGAAGTGCAGAGGGAAGGTGAGAACACTTTAATCCAATTAGGTTTACACGGAGTTCATCTTGAAT
>DAIEQA010000085.1:0-4273 GCA_027348115.1 Ignavibacteriales bacterium | reverse complement strand
TCATAAAAGTTTCTCCAGTATATCATCTATATTAATTTCGGATTGATCTTCTTGCACTTCTTCTTTAGCTGCTTGTTTCTTCTTCATCGGGGCATTAATATTTTGCACATCAAACTCGAGCAAGCTTGATTGGGTATCAATCAATGCTTTAATCCTGGCAATCAACAATTTTTTTTCTTCGCGAAGTTTTAACACCGAATCTCTAACCGAATCTGCATATTCTTTTGCTTTCTCAACTATCTGCGCGGATTTAAGTTCCGCTTCTTTCAACATCAGCGCAGTTTGTTTCTTAGCCGAATCCACCGCCTTGCTGCTGGTTTCGGTAGTATTTAAAACTGCTTGCTGAAGATTTTTTTCAATACGTTTATATTCTTTTAATTGTTCTTCCAGACGATCGAGTTCGGTTTTCATCTTGTCGTTTTCATTTTGAATCCTCTCGAATTCATCCGACAATTTTTCGAGATAAGCTTTAACCTCGTCGCGATCGTAGCCGCGAACGGTTTTGTTGAACTCTTGATTCTTTATTCCATACGGGGTGAATTTCATTTTATACCCTGCCTGCCGGTAAGCAAGCCGTTATTATTTATAATTTCGTTCGCCGAATATCGCGGTGCCAATTCTAATCATGGTAGCGCCTTCTTCAATTGCAATTTCGTAATCGTTCGTCATTCCCATCGAGAGCTCGGTCAAATTAAATCCTAATTTATTAATTCGCTCTTTAGTCTCTCTCAATTTAACAAAACATTTTCGAATAACAACCGGGTCCTCAGTGTACGGAGCCATTGTCATCAATCCTTTTAATTCCAGGTTTGACGACTTGGCACAGTGCTCGGCAATCTCAAATATCTCTGCGTCGCTTTCGAGACCAAACTTTGTGGCCTCGTCCGAAGTTTTTATTTCCAAAAGAACTTTTTGCTTCTTACCTATTTGTCCTGCTTTACGATTAATTTCTTCCGCCAGTTTAATCGAATCGACCGAATGAATATATTCCGCGGAATCGATAATGTATTTAACTTTATTGCCCTGCAAGTGACCGATGAAATGCCAATTAAATTCACCGGAAACTTGAGCAGCTTTTTCTTTCAATTCCTGGGCTTTATTTTCACCAAGATCTTTTATTCCAACCGCCAGACATTCCTTTATAGTCTGAATTAATTGAGTTTTAGTAACTGCAATCAATCTTATTTCGGAACGGTTCCGACCGCATTTTTTGCAAGAAACAGCTACTTTTTCTTCAACTTTATTAAGGTTTTCAGCAATCATCGTTCAAAAATAAGGGTGAAAATGTATCCCTTTGAGTTATAAAAGTCAACGAATAATACAACTCAAATATAATAAAAGAGGGGCTTAACTTAAGCCCCTCCTCACAAATAAGAATGGTGGAATTAACTGTTCAATTAACTGCAGCCGGTTGTAGCGCCGCAGGTTGTGCATTTCAAACATGTGCCATTGCGCACCATCGTCATGCTTTGGCATTCCGGACAAATATCGCCGGTGTAACCGCGCTCTCGCGCTTTCATAACATTTTGATGAAGCGTAATAGCCATTGCTTTTTGCGCCGGGTGATCCTCGGTATGTTTCTCTACAAGTTCATGCTGATGATTATCAAGTTCGATAGTCCGTTCGCTTACGATTTCTTCGCTTTCAAAATCCGGTTCCGCTACGGAACGGTGCTCTGTCTTCTTAACCAACTCTGTTTCTTCTACATGAGCGAGGTCGTTTCGCCCAAGATATGTAACGGCTAATTCTCGGAAAATATAATCGATTACGGAGGTGGCCATTTTAATTCTATTGTGGCCGGTAACTACGCCGCTCGGTTCAAAGCGTGTAAAAACAAACGCGTCGACGAATTCTTCAAGAGGAACTCCGTGCTGCAAACCGAGTGAAATAGAAATTGCAAAACAGTTAAGCAAACTTCTGAACGCAGCGCCTTCTTTGTGCATATCGATAAATACTTCGCCGATCTGCCCGTTCTCATATTCACCGGTACGCACGTAAACTGTCTGCCCGTTTATTTTTACTTTTTGAGTGTAGCCCGTTCTTCTATCCGGCAGTCTTCTTCTCTTGGCAATATAACGGTGAATAATTCTTTCTGCGATTTTAACAATATCGTTTTCTTCTTTTTTCTCAATCAGCTCTTCCACCTCTTCTTCCGTCATGGTATTCAACGGCTGTGAAAGTTTTGAACCGTCGCGGTACAAAGCGTTGGCTTTACATCCCAGTTTCCACGATTGAAGGTAAGCGTATTTGATATCATCAATCGTGGCGTTGTTGGGAAGATTAATAGTTTTGGAAATTGCACCCGATATAAACGGCTGGGCGGCAGCCATCATATAAATATGCGCATCGGATTTTATGAAGCGAGTTCCTTTTTTACCGCACTTGTTTGCGCAATCAAATACCGGATAATGTTCATGCTTCAGAAAAGGAGCGCCTTCAACCGTCATAGTTCCGCAAACGTAATCGTTGGCCGAAGCAATTTCTTCTTTAGTAAATCCAAGTTCTGTCAATACGTCGAATTCGAAATCACTTATTTGTTCATCGCTAAAGCCCAGGTTATTCTTAAGGAATTTTTCTCCAAGCGTAAATTTGTTGAATGCAAAACTTAATTCGAAAACCGAAGGAAGAATAGTTTCCAATTTATTCAGTACATCGTCTGTGAATCCGCGGGCTTTAAGCGATTCATGATTTATATACGGACATCCAATCAGCGAACCAGAACCTTTTGCATATTTTACAATTTCTTTTATTTGATCTTGATTGTAACCAAGTTTTTTAAGCGCTGGCGGAATCGATTGATTAATAATTTTGAAGTACCCGCCGCCGGCTAACTTTTTAAATTTCACTAAAGCAAAATCCGGTTCAATGCCTGTTGTGTCGCAATCCATTACCAAGCCGATTGTGCCTGTAGGCGCAATAACAGTTACCTGGGCATTACGGTAACCATGTTCCTCTCCAAGTTTTAATGCAAGGTCGGCGTCTTCTCTGGCGGCTTTCAGCAAGTCCGAAGGACAGAATTCCGGATTAATCCCGATTGGATAAATTGACAGACCTTCATATTCTTCTTTCGGTACGTTATAAGATGCTCGTCGATGATTCCGAATAACGCGCAGCATCGATTGACTATTTTCTTTGTACCGGGGAAACGGTTGAAGTTCTTTTGCCATTTCCGCGGAAGTAGCGTAAGCTCTCATATGCATTATTGCCGTAAGAGCTCCGCAAATAGCGTACGCGTCTTTACTGTCGTAAGAAATTCCCTGCTGCATTAATAAAGAACCAAGATTGGCATAACCCAAACCGAGAGTTCTATATTCATAGCTCTTTTCCGCAATAGCTTTGCTCGGATACTGCGCCATCATTACGCTTATTTCGAGAACAATTGTCCACAACCGTGTTGCGTGTCTGTAAGCTTCTATATTAAACTTTGCATTATCGTCATTATAAAATTTAACAAGATTTAAAGACGCCAAATTACAAGCGGTATCATCAAGGAACATATACTCGCTACAAGGATTCGAAGCGCGGATAGGACCGCTTGCCGAACACGTATGCCATTCGTTTATTGTTGTGTCGTATTGTAGTCCGGGATCAGCAGAAGACCATGCGGCGTATGATATATCATCCCATAGACGGGAAGCGGGAATTGATTTATATGGTTTTGGCGCCCGGTCTTCTTTCTCGGCTTTTTTCTTTTCGACCCGCCAGTATAAATTCCAATTGCTGTCGTTAATTACCGCCTGCATAAAATCGTTTGTTATTCTAACGGAATTATTCGAGTTCTGTCCGGAAACCGTTACATAAGCTTCGGAATTCCAGTCCGTATCGTAAACAGGAATTTCAATCGACTTAAAACCCAGCTTTGCAAGTTTTATAACCCGGTCAATATAATTTTCGGAAACGTTTACTTTTCTTGCCTCAAGAATCGCTCTTCTTAATTTTAGGTTTGTTCTTTTATTGAATCTGTCATTCTCCGGATGTTCATCGTAACATGCTTTAATAATATTGTTAAGATGCAGATTTAAAATCTTTGAGCCCGTAACGAGCGAAGCGACTTTTTCCTCTTCAACAACTTTCCAGTTAATATATTCTTCGATATCCGGGTGATCGATATCAAGCGTAACCATCTTAGCTGCTCGTCGTGTTGTTCCGCCGGATTTAATTGCGCCTGCGGAACGATCTCCGATTTTTAAGAACGACATCAATCCAGAAGATTTGCCTCCGCCGCTTAACGGCTCGTTCACTCCGCGAATGTTGGAAAAATTTGTTCCGGTGC
>DAIEQA010000066.1:0-3994 GCA_027348115.1 Ignavibacteriales bacterium | reverse complement strand
TTCGAGCACCGTTCCGAAGCGGCGCGTTGTTTCATAAATCTGCGGCTCGTGCTCGGCTGAAAGTCGTATTACTTTTGCATAGCATCCCGCTTCAAAATTAAATACTCCGTGCGCGCTCCATCCGTGCTCGTCGTCGCCGATGAGTTTGCGTTTCGGATCTGCCGAAAGAGTTGTTTTTCCCGTGCCGCTCAATCCGAAGAAGAGCGCTACATCCCCGCTGTCTCCCACGTTCGCGGAACAGTGCATCGGAAGCACATCTTTGTATGTGAGAAGAAAATTTAAAACCGTGAAAACGGATTTTTTAATTTCGCCCGCATATAAAGTGTTGGCAATGATAGCCGTTCTCTGATCGAAGTTGAGAATAATTCCGGTATCGGAACGCGTGCCGTCGGAAATAGGATCTAATTTAAATCCCGGCACCGCTATCACAGTAAATTCCGGAACGAATTTTTTCAATTCATCCCTGTCGTTTGTTGTAATAAACATATTGCGCGCGAATAGATTGTGCCACGCTTTTTCCGTTATGATGCGTACGGGCAATTTATAATCCGGATCAGCGCCCGCGTAACAGTCCTGCACAAACAATTCTTCCCCCTGCGCCCACGCCTGAAATCTTCCCATCAATTGAGACCACATCGAATGGGCGTAAGGACGGTTGTAAGTTCCCCACCATATATCTTTCATTGAGGATTCTTCACGGACGATAAATTTATCCGACGCGGCGCGAGCAGTATGTTTGCCGGTATTGACAAGAAGAGTTCCGTGCTTGCCTATCTTTCCTTCATTTCTGAAGATGATCTCTTCGTAAAGAGCTTCATCGGGCAGATTCCAGTAAACGCGGTCGAGGTTTGTAATTCCCTGATTCTTAAGGCGGAAATCCGACGCGAGATCGAGCGCCTGTTTGATTGCCGGAGTATTGAATTCTAGATATTTGCTCATGACCAATCCCTCACTAATTTGCGGTCGCCAATGTAGAGTTCGTTCGGCGCGTTCGGATCGAGCGCCCATTTCATTCTTTCAATTCCGTCTGTAATATCTTTGATATTGCCGCAATAGCTTATGCGCAGAAATCCGTCCAATCCGAATTCTTTTCCGGGAACGGTGAGCACCATAACCTTGTCAATAAGGAACTGGGAAAGTTTTTGAGAATCTTTTTCATAAGCGGAAAAATCCGCGAACGAATAGAATGTTCCGTCCGGCACGTAAACTTTTACTCCGCTGAATGAGCGAAGCTGATCCATTAAAACATTTCTGTTGTTCTCCAAAGTAACGCGGAGGCTTTCCACGCTCGATTGAATTCCGTTCAATGCGCCCGCCGCGGCTTTCTGAAGAAGAACAGATGGACCGGAAGTCTGATGCCCCTGAATATTAGCCATTGCCTCGATAAGTTTTTTATTTCCAACCGCCCATCCGATGCGGAATCCCGTCATAGCGTACTGTTTCGATACACCGTTGATGATAATGATTTTTGATTCCTCAACTGATTTTTTTGTATAGTCAAACGCGCTCAGCGGTTTTCTTCCGTCAAAGATGAGACGATGATAGATATCGTCCATTATTAAATAGATTCCTTTCCTTTCGCAGAAGTCGACTATATCGGCAATAAATTCTTCCGAATACATTGCGCCGGAAGGATTATTGGGGCTGTTTATAATAACCGCGCGCGTGTAAGAGCCGACTCGCATTTCAATATCTTTTAAGCGGGGATAGAATGTGCCGTCCTCCGGAAGCGCCGCCACTCCAATTGCGCCGCACAATTTTGCCATATCGGGATAGCTAACCCAGTAAGGTGCGGGATAGATAACTTCTTCCTGCGGATTAAGGATCGCCTGCAGGGCTACCATTATTGCCTGTTTAGCTCCGCCGGAAGCGATAACATTTTCAGGATTAACTTTTCTGTGATAAAATTCTTCCGTATAGCGGATGATCGCTTTTTTTATTTCTGGTGTTCCGTCTGCGGGTGCGTATCGTATCTCTCCAGTATTAAGGGAGTTGACTGCGGATAAAAGTGCATCCATGGGGGCTCTGCTCTTGGGTTCGCCGCCGCCTAGATGAATGACGGGATCCCCTTTTTCTCTCAGAATAGCTGCTTTTTCATTCAGCGCCAATGTGGGAGATGCTTTAATTGACCGTGCGATTTGACTGAGACTCATGATTCAACCTTATATAGATTATTCAAATAGAATGTTTGAACACGAAACTTATTGGCTATTGCCAAGATTAGCAAGTGGATTTTGATGGAATTGTGTGTCTCTTTTATAAAAACAGATGTCGTGGATTGAATAGATTAGAATTTGCGGAAGACCGGCAGGCGGGCAGTGCATCCCTTTTGCCGGTGTAATAGCACATTAAAAATGTCATAGATAGAGCAAAATAGAAATGTCAGTAAAAGTTAGGTTAAGGATCTCAAAAAAGAGGGATCTTCTTAATGGAAGGGATACTGACAATGAGTTACAGGGAAGCAGATCGGCTAAAAATAATAAGTCAAGTTGAGGGGAAAAAAATAACTGTATCAGAAAGCTCGACGTTGATGGGGATAAGTGAGCGTCAAACCTATCGGATATTGAAGAAAATCAAAGAAGAAGGGACAAAAGGAATAATCCATAAGCTGCGTGGTAAAAAATCGAACAGGGGTTATCCAGAAGAACTAAAAAAAGAAGTAATAAAAATATACAGACAACAATACTCTGATTATGGGCCGACATTATTTACAGAAGAACTTGTAAAGAGCTATAAGATATCAGTAAATCACGAGACAGTGAGAAAATGGCTGAGAGAAGAATCAATAACAACATCAATGCGGAAGAAACGGCCACATCGAAAGAGAAGAGAAAGAAGAAGTTGCTTCGGAGAACTTCTACAATTTGATGGAAGCCATCACGACTGGTTTGAAGGACGAGGAGCCGAATGTTGTTTAATTAATTGTGTGGACGACTCAACCGGAAGAGTATATTTAAAATTTGCTGTCTCAGAGAATACACA
This sequence comes from Ignavibacteriales bacterium, assembly GCA_027348115.1. Taxonomy (GTDB): domain Bacteria; phylum Bacteroidota; class Ignavibacteria; order Ignavibacteriales; family Melioribacteraceae; genus Fen-1258. Next base: position 1,012 of record DAIEQA010000066.1, on the reverse strand, counting down.
GGATGTTTTGATAACACTATGGGAATATGTAAACAAATATGGGTTGCCCAGAAGTATTTACACCGATAGATTCAGCGTTTATAAAGGAGAAGGAAGGCTAACAGATTTTGGCAGAGCGATGAAGGAGTTAAAGATAGAGACAATATTTGCCGGTTCACCGCAGGCCAAAGGAAGAGTAGAAAGAGTTAACAGAACGCTCCAGGATCGCCTGGTAAAAGCATTAAGACGAGAAGGCATATCCAACATTGCCCAGGCAAATGAGTTTGTTCAGAAAATATTTATAAACGACTATAACACAAAATTTGCATTGAAACTTGATGTTCCAGATGCACACAGAATAACAAGTGGATATGATCTTAAAAATATTTTCTGCTACAAAACAATTAGACAAGTAAGAAATGATTATACGATAAATCTAGCAGGTGGATATATCCAACTGCTGAAGGGAGCTTCACCACTGCCAATACCAAAACAAAATGTAACAATTTGCAAGTGGTTAAATGGGCAGATGCATATTTATTTTAACGGGCAAGAAATTAATTTTACTGAGCTAAAGAACAAACCCGGTAAGCTGGGATATAAAATCCATCACCTGCCAAAAGATCATCCATGGAGAAGGATGAACCAGAAAATAAGTGATGATAAGCAGAGGAACTTTTTTGCAGCAGTTTTAGGGTAACTCCAGTCGGGCTACGCCCTCCTTACATTTCCCTAAAACAAAATCTTAATTAACTGATTATATTTATTAATGACATTTCTATGGAGTTTTAGTTACTGACATTTTTAAAGAGTTATTACATGCATCCCTTTTGCCGGTAAAAACAGATTGATAAATTTAAATCAATGGCGTAAGTTAATGGCGGGACCGGGTCTCTTCTACCGTTTGCAACCCTTTAAATAAACAAAACGCCTGTTTTATATAAATGCGTTTAAATAATTTCTATTCCTGGGTGAATTTAAAATTCATCATAAATAAAACGATACAGTACCCAGATGGCAAGTGTCGGCTCGT
>DAIEQA010000049.1:0-5066 GCA_027348115.1 Ignavibacteriales bacterium | reverse complement strand
GAATGCCCCCGAGAATAAAAGTTTGTTTTCGATTAAGACTCATTTCATATTCCTAATTACAAGATTGAGTTAAACACCTAAATAGAATGAGACGGAAGGTTTTAGACGCCAAAAATCTATTTCTCAATATCAGGCCAAGCTTTGTCCGGTACAATTTAACTTTCGGGTAATAACGTAAATTATTTAACGGATAACTTTAGTTATAAATGCCCGGCAAATTTTTAACCGGGCATTAATTCGATTATTTATATCACTTAAACAGATCAAGCGACGAAAAGTTTAAAAAATAAAATTTTTATTTTTTCTTCGACGCCTGGGCTAAACTGTCATATTTTGCCATCAATTCGTTGATCGTCGGATCGTTTGGATAAAATACTTTTAGCTTTTGAAGAATACCGATAGCTTTGTCATATTCGTTAAGATTCTCGTATACCTCGAGCAGAATTGTATACGGATTGTAGAACGAATTTATATTCTGCGGATTTTCTTTTATACTCTTCAATGCCTGCGTCTCTATAACATGTGCAAGTTTGGTGTATTTATCCATTTGATGAGCATTATAATAAACGTTGGATACGTCTCGCAAAATCCGGTAATCAATCTTCTCCGGTTTAAAAGGAAGTTTATCCTGCATAAAATCCATTACATGTACCGCTTTGTCGTATTCCTTCTTTGTCGAGTAATCAATGCCAAGCCGGATGAATAAGCCGCGGTAATTTTGAATCATGCGGTCGTGGTTATCGTCAAAATAAATTGAAGGATTATTCAAACCGCGGTATTTAAATCCCGGCTGGAAGGTTTTACTATAAGACGGATTTTCATGCAGCAGATTGCGCGATAATCTTGAATCGTCAACCATTTCCATTCTTCCGGAATTCTTCGTCGGGACCAACTGATATGCTAAACCTTCAAGACGCACATAGTCATCAAGACCTATTCTGCTATCGTTGCTGCATGTAGCAGCAAAATAAATCGGGCGTTTCCAGTTGTTAGCTTGTATTATAGCCAGCACGGCAATATCCTGAGCACGTATTGCGTGAACATCGCCAAACGATAATGTCGGGTCCATCTTCCATTTTATCGGAGGCAACGGAGCTACTGAAGAAGCGCTATCCGACGCAATGCGCAAAGACCTTTTCATCTCCTGCGAAAGGTTACTGTCTACCGGTGCGGATATTTCCATCTCCCTCGAATCCCACCTCATCGGACGTATATCTTCAATTTCTTCATTGCTTAAATTCATATCTACTTTTTCGGCGCCGTGCGGAGTTTCATTCTTTAATTGTTTGATGTACCACGGCGTATTTATAAGACTCAAATTAGCAATTCGAATATCTTGCCGGACACCTTCAACTTCCTGGAGGTACCACAACGGGAAAGTATCGTTATCGCCGTTTGTAAACAGGATTGCGTTGGGTTCGCAGCTTTGCAGCATATTGTATGCAAAATCCCAAGGCAGCCAATCTTTCGATCTGTCCTGTTCTCTGTAATTGGATTGGAAAAGTCGCATCGGGATAAACACAAAAGCTAAAACAAGAACTGCCGCCGGTGCTGCCTTAGTAATACTCTTACCGGCAAACTTTTTCTTCAGAAGTTCTATGATGTTGTGCAATCCCACCGCAATCCAGATGCTGAACATAAAACACATCGTTCCGTAAAATTTAATTCTTTCTCTCGGCTGCGGCTCCTGCTGGTTTTGATAATAAGCGGTGGCGTAGGTTATCATAAAGAAGAGAACCATAAACACCATCGCCATCTTCCAATCTTTTCGGAAGTGGAAATAAATTCCGATCAGTCCTATGAGGAACGGGATTCCGTAATACGAATGTGCTGCGTCGCCGGCAAAACGCAGTCCGAATAATTTGCCTATTATGTTTCCGAATCCGTTGAACGGCCAAATATTAACGCCGGAATCTTGATCCCAGGATTCCCTACCCGCAAAATTCCAAAGTATATACCTGGTCATCATGTGATTCATCTGGTAGTTCCAGAGAAAATCAAGATCGCTAGAATAATTTGTATATATTGCCTGCTGATGATCCTCGGTAGAAAATCTTCTCTGGAATGTAGGCCAGTCGCCGTACTGTTCGCGGTTTAGATAGGTAACAAGCGAAGTAAAATTAGCCGGCGCGTTTTCATTGATTGGCGGATGAAGATTGGCCCGAATTATTATTGTTCCGTAAGTTGTAAAACCAAGAGTAATAAAAAGAAACGATTTGAAAATTAAATTAAGCGTCGGCTTATTTTTCTTGGACGTATAATAGATCAGGTAACCAAGTCCGGCAAAAAGAGCAACTACGCAAACGAGCGCTACCGTATCGCTTGAACCGGCAACTTTAGCAATTAAATTCGGTACGTAACGAACGACGCCGGGATAAATAAGAATTAACAATATACCGCCGGTAAAGAATACGGTATAAATCGAATTCCAGTTGATAATTTTTTTCCAGAATGCGCCGATGAACACAATTGAGGCAAATGCAATTATTGCAGCAAATTTCATATCGAAAGCGCCGTATTCTTCCGGACTTGGTGCTTGGGTTGAATTTGCGCTTGCCCACAATACTATTGCCAGCAGTAAAACAATTCCGATGTGTGCCAGTAAATAATAGATTGTTCGCTTCAACTCTTTTTCATCATGAATATATTTTCGGAACATTATGATCATAACAATTGAAAGAGTAGTTAAAGCGCCCATCAAGCGCAAACTGGTAGATAAACCAACCAGATAGGCAACGAGCAGAATAAATTTCTCACTATCAACGTCATCGGCTCTTTCATTCCAAATTAACATGGTGTAAAGAATTCCTGCAAAGACAAAAGTATTTGTAGCGTATACTTCTGTTTCTACGGCGTTCCACCAGGAAATCATTGTAAAAGCATGAGCCAAAGCACCGATCGCGGCGATAATGTAGATAACGGCAAAGTCGGAAAATTTCGAATACTCTTTGCCCCTATAATTTTCGATAACTTTTATGATCACAAAATAAAGAAGGGCAACCGAGGCGGCGCTTGTAAAAACAGAAATCAGGTTCATTCTAAAAGCAATATTGGTTGCAATCGGCAGCATCGAGACAACCCTGGTAAGCAGCAGAAATAAAGGCGCTCCGGGCGGATGCGGTATCTGAAGGTTAATAGCCGTTGCAAGATATTCGCCGCAGTCCCAAAAGGATACCGACGGTTGGGCAGTCAAATAATAGGTAATACCTGAAAGCGCAAACACCAGTAACGCTAAAATTCTTCTAAAAATTTTTTGATTCATGAGTAATGTATTCCTAATCTAAGTTTGGGTAATTATACAGCAGGTTTTTTGCTTAGTTGCAAAACAATTTCCGAAAAATCTTTTTAACAATCAAAATATAGTAAAATGTTCCTACTTACCAATGCCGCTTTATCTTCTTTCCTTAATCCGCTATCACCGTAAGCCGTTCCTATCTTAACAGATTTGATTATATGGCACATTGATAGTTTTCCATGATAATCTTACATTTATTCCAAAATTTCAGAAGAAGAATGAACTACATCGAATGGACATTCCAACTGCGCTTTATAGTAGCAATTGCACTCGGATTTTTAATCGGCCTGGAAAGAGAAGGAACCAAGAGTAAGCGCAAACTTGCTATGGGCGGCATACGCACCTTTCCAATTATTAGTATGCTCGGATTCGGCTGCGCATGGCTGTATCAACTTGGTGTTACATTGATGCTACCTCTTGGATTATTAAGCATTTCAATTCTTGCCGGAATTTCATACTTCTCTAAAATTAGAACGGATCGCTTTGGAGCTACAAGTGAAATTACTGCACTGCTTACCTACGTTGTAGGTGCACTGGCTCTCTTAGTTGATATTTGGGTGGCCATGGCAATCGGTATAATAAACACAATGCTTCTTTCGGAAAAGGCAGGTTTAGAAAATATTGTTGAACGATTAGACCGCGCCGAATTTACGGCGGTTCTTAAATTTTTATTGGTGACGCTAATAATATTGCCGGTACTCCCCAACAAAAATTTTACCGAGTACGGACTGAACCCGGCAAAGATTTGGCAAATAGTAATACTTGTTTCCTCAATAGGATTTGTCGGCTATTTGCTTTCAAAATATTTGGGACAAAAAGTTGGTCTGTATCTTTCCGGATTAATCGGCGGAATTGTTTCCAGTACGGCTGTTTGTTTATCCAACGGGAGACTTGCTAAAACAAATCCCCAGCAGTCAATCAGCGCGTTGCAATCAAGTATCGGCGCAAGCAGCATAATGTATCTAAAGTTCTTGGTCATCATTTTTGTAATAAGCCCAACTGTAGCCGCAGCTGTTTCCTGGAAATTACTTTTTCTTTTTTTTGCCGGATTACTTCTTTCCTACATAAAGCAAGACGTGATGCCGGAACATCAATCTATTGATGAAGAGTTTAAGAAATTCCAGAATCCGTTTGAGATTAAGCCGGCTATGATTTTTGCTATTCTTTTTGTGGCAATTTCTGTAATCACAAAAATTATCAACGCATATATCGGTTCGAACGGTATACTTACGTTGTCTGCTATAGTTGGGATAGCAAATATTGATCCATTTATTTATTCCATTGCTCATTCAACCGGATTCTCTATTCAGCTAATAACTTCGTCGATCATAATTGCCATGATGAGCAACACAATTATTAAAGGCATTTACTTTGGTTACTTTGTGCCTTCGTTAAGAAACAAAACTTTACAGCGTTTTGGAATATTAACGCTCCTTCATATTCCTCTGATATTCCTCTAATAAAATTGTCATAATAGGAGTATTTATTCTGGAAATATCTTATATTATCGGATAGAAAGTCTGATATCTATGGATCTTTAAATTTTACAGAAAAGAAAATTTTAATTATCAACAATTAGAACGAGTGGAGAGAAAATGTTTTCGACAGTAAGATATTTTATTAAGACAAGCATAGTCTTTTTGATTTCGGGAATACTTTTAGGACTGTATTTATTGATCGCACGCAACTACTATAACGAATGGCCCCGCCCTGACCTTGTATCCGCTCATACGCATATAATCCTTCTCGGATCTGTAATGATGATGATTAT
>DAIEQA010000100.1:0-5680 GCA_027348115.1 Ignavibacteriales bacterium | reverse complement strand
CAGCCGGGAGAGACCGGCACTCATGTGGGACATATTTGGTCTTCCACTGGAACACTTTTAGCGACTGTTAATTTCACATCCGAGACGGCGTCCGGATGGCAGGAAGCAGCGTTATCTACCCCGCTTTACATTTTGGAAAATACGACTTGCATAGTCTCCGTTAATTCCAACACAGCATATGCGGCAACTAATAATGTTTTCGATTCTCCGGTAACAAACGGAACGCTTACGGGAATAGCGGACGGAAACAACGGAGTGTATTCCGAAACGCAGGGAGGTTTTCCGACAATATCGTTTAAGAATAGCTGTTATTTCCGCGATGTTGTTTTTGAAACCACGAGCGGATGCGGAGTTCACGGCGCGTGGAGCTGGACGCCCAATTCTTACGCTGCAATAGGTGTTGCAAAAGCTTCATCAATTACCGGTCCCTATACAGAAATTAATCCTTTGGTATTAATGCCTTCGGTTCTTGAAGGATCAAATGTTGCGTGGGACTGGTCGCGCGTATCTGAACCGTATGTTTTCAAACGGGACGACGGCAAGTGGATAATGCTCTTCATGGGCGATAAAGGAAACTACGACGACCCGGGTAATCCGAATTTATATTACATCGAACAATGCAGTTACGCTACAGCAGATAATATTGATGGACCTTATACAAAATGGCACAACGGTACGGATCCGTTTATCGCGTTTGGTTCACCGGGTTCTCTAGATGCCGGAACAATTGCCGACGCTCATCCTGTAAAGTTCGGGAATACGTATTATATTTTTCATGCCGCTTCGCCTTCGCAATTCGGGTGGAGTACGATGTACGCTACAACAACGGATTGGGAGACTTTAACCAAATCAACATCTTATGTTTATACCAACGAAGGAAATTCTCCGTTTAGAGGAGCGATTTCAAAATTTAACGATACATATTATTTCTCCTACCTTGGAAGCAGCCCGAGCAGCGGTGGTCCGTTTATGATTGCGACTCAGCCCGCAACAGGTGCAGTGCCGGGCAATAATATTTACGGTGCCGATGCGGTATTTAATTTTTACGACGGCTTTGACGGCGGAACGCTCGACGCATCCAAATGGAACGGAGTTGATCCTGGTTATTCCGGAACTGTTACGGTTGCCGGCGGCGATATGCAAATTTGCAACTCGGGCGGATTCCTAACCGAAGTAACCGCAAAGCAATCATTCGGCGTTGGATACATATTTGAAGCGAGAGCGAAACACAGCTCTTACGGCTTCGCTGGGGAAATCGGTTTCGGAAGAATGGAACCCGGCTCAAGCTGGAGCGGCCCTCCTTTCGGATTTAAGAATCAACGCATAATGGATTTGCGCGCAATCAGCGGTTCTAATTTTGTTGTGGATGCAGACAACGCAGAACATGTGGAAAGTCCGGGCGATTATGTTGTAACAACTACCCCGCTTAATTATGATTATATGATTCACAGGGTGATGCGAGTTGACAACAACACGGTTAAATTCCAGCTTGATAATAACCCGGTTACAACAATTGCAAATACAGTGGCGCGCCCGTCGAGAGTAACAACCGATCCTTTAGCGCCATGGTTCTTCATACTCGGCGGTTCATGCATGAACGTCGATTGGGTGCGTGTTCGAAAATATGCCGAGCCCGAACCGGCACTTGCGTTGGGCGGCGAAGAAATTTATCATTGCTACGCCGATCTCAGTTTAACAAAAACGGTTGACAATGCTAATCCGAACAACGGCGACGATATTACTTTTACAATTACTATTACAAACGACGGACCCGGTAATTCGGCATGGGCCAAGGTAAGCGATATTATTCCCGGCGGGTTCCATTTTATTTCTTACACAACGGATAACGGCACTTACGATCCTATCGGCGGAATTTGGAATGTAGGATTTTTAAATGCCGGCTCTTCATCAACATTAGACATAAAAGTTCATGTGGATCTTTTCACCGCGGCGTTCGATTTAGGTGCCGCTGCGGGTTATAATTTATTCGCGCTGAATGACGTTAAACAGCCTTCTTCGGATACTCAAGGAAAGGTTGCTGTGGGTCATAATGCGCATTTCGGAGCGTATAGTGTGGGCGATCAACTTCCTAATTCAAATGGAACGGAGGATGTTCTCATTGTAGGAAATGATCTAACTTTCACCAGCGGTGCGGTATACGGTGGTAATGTTGTATACGGTAACACAACAAATCTTCCACAATCCTCTGTAAGTATTTCCAACGGAACGCTGCGGCACGATTCGCCGGTTGATTTTGCGTCGGCACAGACGTATTTGCAGAATCTTTCCGCGCAATTATCCTCTTACACTGTAAACGGCACATCGAATATGCAGTGGGGCGGATTAACATTGAGCGGAAGCGATCCGTACTTAAATGTATTTGCTATTCACGGCTCGGATTTATCTTCCGCGAACAGCGTTACAGTTAATGTTCCTAACGGAGCCGTAGTGCTTGTTAATGTAGACGGAACTTCGGTTTCGTGGTCCGGCGGTTTAACAGTTAACGGCACGGCAATTACAAACGTGCTTTATAATTTTTACGAGGCAACAACGCTTACAATTCAGGGAATTGACATACGAGGGTCCGTATTCGCACCGCTGGCTACGGTTAATTTTGGAAGCGGCTTAATAAGCGGCCAATTGATTTGTAATAATCTAACCGGCGCGGGTCAGCTTAACCTGCATTTATTCTCCGGCAATATTCCTCTTGCGCCGGATATAAGCAACGTGGCGGAAATAGTCGAAGCTGATCAATCCGACCGGGATTCAACTCCAGGAAACGGAAATCCGAATGAAGATGACTACGCAAAGGTTGTTGTTCATGTTAATCTTACAAGCGGTTCCGGCAGCAGCAGCGGGTGGAAATATGTAGGACAATTCGCTCAAGGAGAAATTGTTTACTCTCTTGCCTACGATCAAAGCGGAAATATTTTAGCCGGTACGTGGGGAGGAAAGATTTACCGCTCTTCAAACGGCGGCCAATCGTTCACAAGAATTAACTCAGGCATGAGTGTCGGTTTCATCTGGTCGCTCGCAGTTAATTCCGGCGGAGATATTTTTGCGGCGACCGAGCAGGGTATATTCAGATCAATTGATAACGGAGCTACATGGATAGTGATTGGTCTTAATCTCAAAGATGTCCGTTCAATAGTGATAGACAACAGCGGAGATCTGTACGCCGGAACATGGGGATTCGGAACATTCAAATCTACGGACAACGGCGCTACCTGGAACGTAATTAACAACGGCTTGACAAGCTCCATAGTCAGTTCGTTGAGCATTACATCCGGCTCAAAACTTTTTGCCGGTACTTTCGGCGGCGGAATATATAAATCCACCGACCAGGGAGCTTCATGGGCGCATCAAAGTCTTGGTTATAATTTAATCTGGGCTCTCGGCGTTACATCCACGGATGTTTTGTTTGCAGGTTCTTACGGAAACGGATTATTCAGATCTACGGACGACGGGACAAGCTGGTCGCTTCTTACAAACGGAATCAACGCGCCTTATATTTATTCGATACAAATTGACCTGCACGATAATATCTACGTAAGCTCCTGGACAAGCGGTGTATTCGCTTCGAGCGATTTCGGAAATACGTGGAGCTCTTTGGGTATGGGCGGATACGGTGTGTGCTCGATTCTTGTTAACCCGGGCATGAGCACTATTTACGCGGGCACAAAGGACGGCAAAATTTATATGAAGACGAACGAGGTAACGGCGGTTGAACAAAAGAATGAGATACCGACACAGTTTAGTCTGAAGCAGAATTACCCCAACCCGTTCAATCCTTCAACAGTTATTGAATTCGGTATACCTGTAGCGGGAAAATATTCCGTGAAAGTCTTCAATGTTCTTGGCCAGACGGTTAAAGTTCTAGCCGATCAAGACTTCAACGCCGGTTACCATAAAGTAACTTTTAACGCAACTCAGCTTGCCTCGGGAATTTATTTCTACCAATTATTCGGAGAAAAAATAAATCTAATTAAGAAGATGATTTTAGTTAAGTAATAATTGTTGTACTCCTCCCAGACAAAAGAGAGAGCCGATGTAAGGGCTCTCTCTTTTTTATTTTTAAATAGTCGTTTCATTTTGGGAAACAAACAGTTCATTCTGAGAAGCAAACAGATCACTTTGAGATACCGCGAGAAAGTTGAAAATGCCAAATTTACGCTGGTTTGAAATATCTGATGATGTAATACTCGCTGAATCTTAATATAAAGTTAAAATCCGAAACTATTCATGAACCTTCGAGGATATTGCCTTGAAAACTCGAAGGTTGCTGCATAGCAGAAGAATAAAATGAATTAAATGAAAAATTATCACCCGGATTTTTTTACTTTTTTTTAGGAAATAAAATGTTTATATTTTAATCAACAACAGGGTAATGTGTACAGGGTCAATATGATTGACTTTGATAACAGCACTATAATATTAGAATTCCTTTTTCCTGAATATCCAAACGTATAGACTTAATTAGCCCAAGGGCGGAAGTGCCGTTTAGCGGCATAAACGCTTACGGGTATGTAAATATAGATTTCTTATTTACATAAATAGTTATACGAATCACTTATGCCATAAGTGCAACATGCGAGGGATATTTATGAAAAGGAATTTTCCTCTAATCATTTTCGTAACACTTCATGCAATTTTAATTTCATGTGAAAACAATCCAATTCAGTCGCCGGTAATAAAGGAAGTTGAACCCGGGAGATGTGATTATGTATGGACGGAAGATACTCTCAAAGTTCCTAAAGGAGAATTTGCTCATCTAAGTTCTATGTATGGAGATCAACCAGATGACATTTGGGCAGTTGGTCCGGCGAGTTTATCCCAACTAGGTATCTGGCATTATGACGGTAAAACATGGAAGAACTTTATAGATGATCCGACTTATACTTTTTCTCAGTCGTCTCTTTGGGGTATAAATTCTGAGGATATATGGCTGGGAAATGGTGACGGAATAATTTGGCGGTATGATGGAAAGCTGTGGAATAATTATACAAGACTGCAAGTTGATAGGTATCAAAATTTTGGAATACAGCGTCTATGGGCTGTATCACCTACGGAAATTTACGCCGTCGGTGTAGCATACAATTCTTACTTTAACGAAGATCAACTGGGAGAAATATTTAGATATGACGGTTCTCAATGGAAACAAATGGATTTGCCTAAGATGTACCTGAACTTTTTCCAAATTCGAAAAGCAAGAAACGGTGATTTTCTAATACCTGCTCTGAAAGGTTCTGTAGATTCGACAAAACTACTTGTGTGGAATGGAAAAAAATTTAGGGTACTGTTCTCGGATATCGGCTTTGCGTCGTTCAACGTTTTTAATATCGGTGAAACAACATTATTCAACATCGGTAAAGTGGTATATAAGTATGAGGATGACGGAACGTACACAGTGTGGAAGGATTTCAGCGGAACGGATTATTATGATAAGATATTGTGTTCGCGAAGCGGGAAAGATTTTTTTGTAGGGTCATGGGTACTTCAAGGAATAAATCATTACAACGGAAGCGATTTGCAATTGATATATACTGCTCCAAACACAAGAGTAATGACCGGTTTGATTTTTGAAAAGGATGTATTTTTTACATTGCTCGACTTGAAAACGAATAACACAAGAATACTTCACGGAAGGTTAAAGGAATAGGAGGAGTGAGTAAAGAAAAGC
>DAIEQA010000008.1:0-1610 GCA_027348115.1 Ignavibacteriales bacterium | reverse complement strand
ATATGAATCTCTTTTCCTTTCGAGAAATTTTGTTCGAGCCCAAATTCTTTTGCATTTGAACGAAGATAACTTAAAGCAGCCTGAGCCGACTCCTTCATCACGTTTCCGATTTGTCCCGTTAAAGTAAGCTTCTCGGCACCGTTCATAATTGTTGCGTCAACTTGCAAAATTTCGCCGCCGACGCTTGTCCATGCTAAACCGGTAACACTACCGACCCGTAATTCCTTATCTGCTTTTTGAGAACGGAATCTTGGAACGCCAAGAAATTTTTCCACGAGTTGGGGATCGATATCAAATTTCTTAATTGCTTTTTTCTTTTTCCCGTTTATCGAGCTATTCAGCACAATCTCGCGGGCAGATTTTCTCAAAACCGAAGCTACTTCGCGTTCTAAGTTTCTAACACCGGCTTCACGGGTGTAATCCATTATAACTTTGTTTATGGATTCATCTTTAAAATTCACATTAAATTTTTCCAGTCCGTGAGCTTTAATTTGCTTAGGAATGATATGCCGCTTTGCAATCTGCAATTTCTCGTGTTCAAGGTAGCCGGGCAGCTCGATGATTTCCATTCTATCTTGAAGCGGAAGCGGAATATTATAACGAACATTTGCCGTGGTGATAAACATTACCTGGGAAAGATCGTAATCAACATCGAGGTAATGATCGTTGAAAGTATGGTTCTGTTCCGGGTCTAAAACTTCGAGCATAGCCGAGGACGGATCGCCTCGGAAATCCATGCTCATCTTGTCAATCTCGTCGAGCAGCATAACCGGGTTTATTGTTTTAGCGCGCTTCATCGATTGAATAATTTTCCCGGGCATAGAGCCGATGTAAGTTCTTCGGTGGCCTCTAATCTCTGCTTCGTCGCGAACGCCGCCGAGCGATATTCTTACAAAGTTTCTTCCAAGCGCGCGGGCAATCGATTTACCGAGAGATGTTTTTACAACGCCCGGAGGACCAACAAAGCACAAAATTTGTCCGCGCATATCTTTAACAAGATTCAGAACGGCAATGTGCTCAACTATTCTTTCTTTAGGTTTGTCCAGACCGTAATGGTCTTCATCCAAAATTTTGCGAACGTTTTTTATATCAAGATTATCTTTAGATCTGTTATGCCACGGAACATCGACCATCCAATCGAGATAATTACGGATAACGGTCGATTCCGGCGAACTCGGGGGAGTTTTTTTGAGCTTGTTCAATTCTTCAAGAGCTTTTTCGCGAACAGGCTTGGGCATTTTTGCTTTTTCGATTTTATCCTTAAGCTTGGCAAACTCCGGCGATATTTCTTCTTCGTCCCCTAACTCATCCTGCAGAATTCTGATCTGCTCTTGGATAATAAATTTTCTCTGGGTCTTTGCTATGTTCTCTTGAACTTTTCCCTCAATTTCCTTTTCGATTCTAAGAATTTCAATTTCTGAGTTTAGGATTCTAATAATCTCGTATAGTTGTTCTTTAATTGAAAATTTTTGCAGAATCTTTTGTTTAATTTCTATTGTCTGGTTAATATTTGCGGCAACGTAAAATAATTTCCGGTCGGGTTCTTCTATATTATCAAAAGCATTTACAGCTTCAGGAGGGATAGATTTATTAATCTTAACATACTCTTT
>DAIEQA010000294.1:0-26645 GCA_027348115.1 Ignavibacteriales bacterium | reverse complement strand
GAATATTGCCACACCGTATGCTACCGCCACGTTTAACGATTGTTTGATTCCGTATTGCGGAATCTCGATTGATGAATCGCATAAATCTAAAAGCTCTTGAGATACACCGGTAATTTCATTTCCAAGAAGAAGAGCCATAGGGAATTCGGATCTCCGAACCGTGTAATGCGGTATGCTTGATTCTGTGAGTTCGAGTGCGCAAATTTTTATTCCCTTTTTTTTGAGATTCAATACCGCTTCTTTTGCGTCTTTAACGTATTCCCAGCTTACACTATCTTGAGAGCCGAGCGCGGTTTTTAAAACTTCTTTTTTAGGAGGATGAGGAGTATAGCCGCATAAATAAAGTTTCTCAATCATTGCGCCGTCGGATGTTCTGAAAATAGAACCAACGTTGTAGCTGCTTCTGATGCTGTTAAGAATCACATAAACAGGTAGTTTTTTTACCATGTGTATTGTATCAACGGAACTTCTGTTCTTCGATATTTCATCATGCGAAAGTTTTTTCATCGGTTAGTTCGATTTGTAAGTTAAACGTAAGCCAATTATTCCAATAACAATTAAGAAGATAAATGAGATGCGCAGCAATTCCTTCGGTTCGTTAAAAAAGATCATTCCGTATGCGGCAGTTCCTACGGCGCCAATGCCGGTCCATACTGCGTATGCGGTTCCAATCGGCAGATCACGTACTCCGAGGGAAAGAAATACATAACTCAAGATCATTGCAACAACCGTAAAGGCGCCGGATTTTATTTGGGTGAATCCTTCGCTGTATTTTAATCCTACGGCCCAGCTAATTTCGAATACGGATGCAATAAGAATGTATATCCACGCCATTATTTGAATCCCGCTTCCGCGATGGATAAATATTCTTCAAGGGTTTTATCGCCAATATAAAATTTAACGGCTTTGTATTCGCTGAACTGCTTAGCCGTTTCGTATAATTGTTCACGTATGCGTTCGATATCGCACTTAGTAGAGATATCAAAATCTCCTTTGATGTAAACTTCCGCAAGATTATTTGCAACCAGCACTTGAATCAGTAGAAGCCCCGGCCCTTTTATAAAATTATGCAGTTCCGGAGTATCTTTTTCCTTAAACAACTCATTGAGTGCCGTTTCAATATCGGAATTTTCAACAGTAAGTTTTTTTGAAACAGGAACGAGTACATCATTGCAGCCGAATGTTTTACCTTCTAGGTCTGTTCCTTCAAACGTAACGAGGTATATGTTAGCTGTAATTTCTTTGGGCTCGTCGGTTTCGGATTTGCCGCACTTTTTAATTATCAAAAAAGCTACGACCCCTGCAATAACAATAAAAAAGACAATGCTGGAGATTCGTTTCATAAATTTTCTTGATTAACGTATTGTTAAAACTTTTTTGCGCATCCGGTAAACGTAAATTGATCCGCCATTAACGGATTTTTCCGGCGAACATTAACTTGAAAATAAAATTATAAATTTCTTTTCCTATTCCCAAGTTGCCTTATACGAGAATAGTTTTTGAATCCACAAAATAGTCGTGTAAGATTCATTCATCATCGGATTCGCTTAGATGCAGCTTATGTAAAAATCTGTGTACGGCAGGGGCCAAGATAACACCGGCGGTTACAAGAAATACTATGCCGGAAAAAAGAGCATACATTGAAGCGAAAAATTTTCCTCCGAATGTTCGGAGCTCTCCAACAGGACCCATGCCGCCAAGAATCATAGAGGCGTTTAACAGCGAATCAATCCAGCTGAAATTTTCCAGGTAATGATATCCAAGAATCCCGATCAGCAGCGATATAAAAATTAGAAGCGCGCCGGCCAAAAAATGAATGAGCATTCTTCTGAAAAAAAGTTTTTTGGAAAGAAGCGGCTGCCACTTGTTTTCAAAATTTAAAATTCTTTTTCGCATAATTTTAATAGTTATGTTTTCTCTATTGTTAAATTACACCCGCTTTAAAATAATTCAAAGAAATTATTAGGGGTTCTGTTTCCAAACCAATTTTATGATTGAAAGGTTATAAGAACCTATCGCGACGCCATACATAATCGACAAGCCACTTTTCACCGACCAATTTGAGGTATAATTTATGAGTCTTGGGCTTCTGTAAAGCGGAACAGGTTTTTGTATATGAGCATTGGGCAGTAATACCATCTTTATTTATTCTGCAGCTATCCACTACAAAAGAGCATTTCCCCTCGTCAACATATTTGTCGTCTGTTTCCATAACCTTAATCATAAACGAAAGTTGGGTATCGCATTCGGGCGTTGAGTAGAGTGTGCAGGCTTTAAACCAATCGCCGGCAAAGTAAAGTTCTAAAAATTTTTCGGCAACCAAATCCGGTCTCGAATAATCAACTTGTCCTAATAAAGTTGCAGCATTTACAATTAGTACTAAGATGAGAAAAAGCATCCTGGTTTTCATCCTTTGCCTCGTGAATATTTATATAAAAAGAATTTGATTCAGGGCCTGAAAACTCTAAGGAAAGAACAATTAACAAATATGTGTTTTGTTTTTGCATATCCGGTTTAATCAAAACCTATTTGTTGGTTATAATATAATTAATGAAATTATTAAGTGCACCCTCTTTAATCAGCCGGAAAAATTTTCTTGAAAAGCTGTTTTGTCTCTTTAATTGTGAGTTGGCACTGAAAAAGGCAAATAGTTATCCTACTACTTTATCAGGTCGAAATTATAGGTAATATTGAACCACGGAACAAATCTTGAGCGACCGAGGCCAGAGCCGTAGTTTCGCATCATAACAGCGTCGCCGCAGAAGTTTTTTCCGATAGCTCTAAATCCAAACATGCCAAAAAAATAATTGCTGCCTTGCGGAAACCATCCTTCGGCAATTAATTTTAATCCTCTTGATACGCGAAAATCGCCGCCGAATATAACAACCGGTTTATTGGAAAATTCTTTGCCGCTGAACCCGTAACCGAAACCGAACGTAACGCTTTTATCCTTATCACCGAAAGTTCCAAGCGCGTACGATATGCCGAATCCATCTTCCATAAGATTGGAAAGGAAATCATCGTTCATCCATTTGGCATAAAATAATCCGCCTGCCAAATAAAAATTTTCATAGTGAAGAGCAGTGATTTTTGGGGAAAGATAAAACAGCTGTTGTTTAAATGGAGGAAGTATTGAAGCGCCTCCTCCGATTGTAAAAATATCTGCGATACCGAAAGCAATAAACGGCAGAAAAAGTTCGTTTAGTTGAAAGTATGCCTGCCCTGCTTTTAAAGGCCTCGCTGTAGGAAAGATTACCATCCGGCTAAGATTTTTGTCCTCATACTCAATATACTTTGTAGTATCCGGCTGCGGTTGTGCGTTAATCGATTTCTTTTTGGTAGCAGGTAAATCCTGAAAGCGAATTATTTCGTCAATACTGTCTTTTATAATCTCTACAATGCGGCTATCGTCGGTAAGAAAATTCAGATGTAATTTTTCCGCGGATTTAATCCTGCCGGTTAACATAGTCCCGTTTTTAAGAGTAACAACCATTTTTGGTGATTTTAGTGTGTCGATTTGCGCGGTAATAGATATTGATAAGAAACAGTAAAATAAGAACAGAAAAACAATGCGGTGGCTCATAAGTTACCTTGGCTAATTAAGAGTTATATTGATCTATAAAATTTGATAATTTTTGCTAAACAAGACTATCTAAGCTAACCGCAATTTTCAATCCAAAAGTAGAAATATTCTTGAATCTAAAAAGTGTAATAATTATAACATCGTAAAAATAATTTTAGTCTGCTACAATGATTCCAAATTCAATTCATCTTTGATTTACGTTCGGCAAAGTATTAAATTCTTACTGCATGATATGGAAATAAAGTCTTTGTGACTTTATATAAATCTTGTTTAATAGTGCAGGCGCTTTAGCTTTGCGTCGAGAATAAAATGATCAAATTCATCCTCAACGAAACACTCGTCGAGACGGATGTCCGTCCGACAACAGTCCTGCTGGATTTTATCCGCAAAGAGAAAAAACTAACCGGAACAAAGGAAGGGTGCCGCGAGGGCGACTGCGGCGCGTGCACTGTTCTGCTTGGCGTTTTGAAGGATGATGATGTAAAATATAAATCCGTAAACTCATGCCTGGTTCCCCTTGGTGATGTCAACGGTTGTCATGTATTTACTGTTGAGGGAATTAATAACGGCAAACTTTCTCCAATTCAGGAAGCGATGGTCGACCAAGGCGGAACACAATGCGGATTTTGCACTCCCGGTTTTGTTATTTCCATGACGGGATATTTTCTGAATAATAAAAAGCCCGAATTCAACGATGCCGTTGAAGCGCTGGGAGGGAATGTTTGCCGATGTACCGGTTACGGCGGAATTAAACGCGCGGTTGGTAATGCATTAACTGTTTTTGAAACGGAACGGATTAAGAAAAAATCACATCTGGAAACACTCATAGAGCTTGGATTTATTCCCGCATATTTTGAAAACATTAAAACCAGATTAAGTCAAATCCGGAATTCGAATAAACGGAGCGGTAAAAAAGTTAGTACTGTAGTTAGCGGCGGTACGGATTTGTATGTTCAAAAATGGGAGAGTTTGGTTCGTAACAATGCTAATTTGATTTCATCGGATAGGAAAATTTACGGTATAGAAGTTCTTAAGCATCAAATTAAATTAGGCGCGGCAACTACAATTGAAGAAATTCGTACTTCGCCGGTAATTCAAAAATATTTTCCGGGATTGAGCGAGCAATTAAAATTATTCGGTTCGCTCCCAATCCGGAACCGCGCTACCGTTGGCGGAAATATAGTTAATGCTTCGCCCATCGGAGACTTTACAAATATACTTATCGCCCTCGATGCCGAACTGCATTTGAAAGGCATGACGAGACGCTCAATCTTTCTCCGTGACTTTTACAAAGGTTATAAGGTTTTGAATAAAAGGAAAGATGAATTGATTGAATCGATAACGTTCCCGATACCGCCAAAGAATTTCCGGTTCAATTTTGAAAAGGTTTCGAAGCGGACTTATCTCGACATCGCGAGCGTTAACTCAACTTTGGCTTGTATTTATTCGAGGGGAAGAATTACATGCGTCGGCTTATCTGCCGGCGGAGTTGCGCCTGTTCCTCTATTCTTAAAACGCGCCAGCGAATTTATGAACGGTAAAGACGTTACTGCCGAAAATATAATCTACGCTGCCGATGTAGCAATGAAAGAAATTTTCCCAATCAGCGATGCTCGCGGCTCGGCCGAATACAAGCGGTTGCTTCTGCGTCAATTAATATATGCGCACTTTCTAAAATTATTTCCAGATAAATTCGATCCGGAGAAACTGTTTTGAAAAATGTTGATTCCATAAGACATGTCCGCGGTGAATCTCTTTTTATAGACGACATCAATGTTCCAGAAGGTACATTGTACGGATGCGTTTTTTATTCTACAGCAGCACACGGAAAAATTGTAAAGCTTGATTTTACCGAGGCATTAAATTCTGGCGGGGTAAAAGGAATTATTACCGCAAAAGATATACAGGGCGAAAATCAAATTGGCGGAATTGTACCCGATGAAAATCTTTTTGCCGAAGACACGGTTCATTTTGTCGGGCACCCGATTGCGCTTGTGTTGGCGGAAACATACTTGCAAGCGCATGATGCGTCGAAGAAAATAAAGTGCGAAATTAAAAAACTGCCTGCAATCCTTGATCCCCGTGAAGCAGCGGCACAGAACGAATTTATTATTCCTCCCAAAACTTTTACTCTCGGCGATGTAAATTCAGCGTGGAAAGAATGCGATTACATAGTTGAAGGAACTGCCGAGAACGGTGGCCAGGAACATATTTATCTGGAAACTCAAGGCGCTGTCGCCGTTCCGGCCGAAGGAGGCGGAATAAAAATCACTTCCGCTACACAAGGTCCAACCGCGGTTCAAAGAACAGTTTCTAGGGTGCTCGCGCTGCCGATGCATAAAATTGAGGTTGATGTTGTACGCCTGGGCGGCGGATTCGGCGGTAAGGAGGATCAAGCAACACAGTGGGCCGTGATGGCTGCTCTCGCTGCACATAAATTGAATTCCCCCGTAAAAATTATTCTGCCGAGACAAGATGATATTCGAATAACAGGCAAACGTCATCCGTACTCATCGGATTTCAAGATCGGTCTAAACAAGGAGGGAAGAATCCTTGCTTATGAAGCAACGTTTTACCAGAACGCCGGGGCAGCTGCGGATTTATCTCCGGCAATTTTAGACCGTACTCTATTCCATTGTACGAATTCCTACTCCATTCCTAATGTAAGAGCTACGGCGTTAAGCTGCCGGACAAATCTTGTTCCGTTTACGGCTTTCAGAGGATTCGGCGGCCCGCAAGGAATGTTTGTAATTGAATCGGCGATATATAAAGCGGCATCTGTTATGGGTGTAACGCCAGCGGAGATTCAAAAGAAAAATCTTTTGTCGGAAGGTGATGAATTTCCGTACGGCCAGAAAACTTTGAACTGCAACATTAAAAAATGTTTTGAGGAAGTCGAAAGAAGATTCGATTCAAAGAAACTTTTTGAAAGGATAAACGAATTTAATGCCGGGAATAAGCTTTTTAAAAAAGGTGCGGCTATTATGCCGGTTACTTTCGGAATTTCTTTTACAACCACTTTTATGAATCAGGCTTCGGCCATTGTTCATGTTTATACTGATGGCAGCGTCGGCATAAGCAGCGCGGCAATCGAGATGGGTCAAGGGGTAAATGAAAAATTAAGAAACATAGCAGCTCATGAATTATCAGTAGCTCAAAACAGAATTAATATTGAAACAACAAATACTTCGCGTGTATCCAACTCGTCGCCTACGGCAGCAAGCAAGGGAACCGATTTGAACGGATTTGCGGTTATAGATGCGTGCAGAATATTAATTAAGCGATTAAAGCAAGTTGCCGCCGATGAATTGAAGAAAGACGATCCTGCAAAAGTTGAATTTAGAAATGAAATAATCTTTTACGACGGCATCGAAACGGAATTAACATTTTCCAAGCTTGTTAATCTTGCCTATGTAAAGCGAATCAGCTTGACCGCACAGGCTCATCATTCAACGCCGAATATTTTCTTTGATCCCAAAACAAACAAAGGCGTTCCGTTTGCATATCACTCATACGGAACCGCGATTGTTGAAGTAACCCTCGATTGTATACGCGGAACTTACGTAGTCGATTCCGTAAACGTGGCACACGATTTTGGAGAAACAATCAATCGCGTTGTCGATCTAGGCCAGGCCGAAGGAGGAATCCTTCAAGGCATTGGCTGGATTACAATGGAAGAGTTGATTTGGAACGATGAAGGCAGACTGCTGACCGATGCGTTATCAACTTACAAAATACCGGATATTCACGCGGCTCCCAAAGAAATGAATATTCACTTTTTGGAAGATGTTCCTAATCCGTTCGGACCAAACAATTCAAAGGCCATCGGCGAACCGCCGCTGATGTACGGCATAGGCGTTTACTTTGCGTTGCTGAATGCGATGAGAGCGTTCAAACCGAATATCGAAATGAAATTTTCTGTGCCGCTTACGCCGGAAAAAATTTTACTTACTTTATACAACAGGTAATTCATCCCTTACGGAGAAAACATGTACAACTGGTCGTGGCAAATTGAAAATGAAGAGTTTCTTCAAAAGACAATCAAACGATGTAAAGAACAAAAAATAATTTTACCAAAGTTTTCCGAACTGAAAAATCCCGTGGCAATTTCGCAGTCGATTCAGGATAAACTTGAAAAAGTCGATCTCAACGAAACGAATCCGCTAAATCTTTTCCGGATAAATTGGCGTAACGATATTACCACCGGTAAAATCGGAGGAATTAATTATTTGGAGATTCCCCAAGAAATAACTGGCGTTAAAGCGCGCATCGTTGGTTTGGTTGGAAAATTTTTTCCGACCGGAGCGCATAAAGTAGGTGCAACCTACGGCTGCCTTGCGCCTTATATGGTAACGGGAAGATTTAACCCAGAATATCACAAAGCGGTTTGGCCGTCTACCGGAAATTTTTGCCGCGGAGGCGCGTTCAATTCTGCGCTGCTTTCGGTTCATGCCGTAGCAATACTTCCCGAAGAAATGAGCAAAGAACGATTTGACTGGCTGAGGAATATTGGCGCCGAGATTTTTGCTACTTATGGATGCGAGAGCAATGTGAAAGAAATCTATGATAAATGTCACGAGTTAACTGCAAAGAGTGACGAATATCTAATCTTCAACCAATTTGAACAATTCGGCAACAGTGTTTGGCATTATGAAATTACCGGCAGTACAATTGAAACATTGTTCGATCAAATTAAAAATGATAAGAGCAGGTTAAGCGGTTATGTAAGCGCTACAGGTTCGGCTGGTACAATTGCCGCGGGCGATTATCTGCGCCGGGTTTCGCCTCATATAAAAGTTGTTGCTACAGAAGCTCTACAGTGCCCCACTCTTTTGATGAACGGTTACGGCGCTCACAGAATTGAAGGAATCGGCGATAAACATATCCCATGGATTCACAATGTTAAAAATACCGATGCGGTTTGCGCAATCGATGATGATGATCCTCTAAGAATTCTAAGATTGTTTAACGAACCGACGGGGCAGGATTTTCTTTCCAAAATAGGTGTCGGCGAAAACACAATTTCAAAACTGCCATGGCTTGGAATTTCTTCTATTGCCAACATGCTCGGCGCAATTAAACTGGCAAAGCATTACGAGATGAACGAGAACGACATCATCTTCACAATTTTTACGGATTCAAAAGAGCTTTATAACTCTCGGCTTGATGAGATGAATGACTTATGGGGAAAATATTCCGAACATCAAGCGGAGATAGATTGGGTGTCCTCGGTGAACAAACAAGGAATTGATAATTTTAAAGAGCTTGGCTTCTATGATAAGAAACGAATTCACAACCTGAAATATTTTACCTGGGTGGAGCAGCAGGGAAAATCCGTTGATGAATTAAATGCTCAATGGTACGATGAGAATTACTGGACGGAGCGATTAACCGTTGCGCCAAGTTGGGATGAATTGATAGAAAATTTTAATAAACAGGTCGGAATAAAAATTTAATTGCAGCTTATACAATGGATCGACAGGAATTACAGGTTCTTAAAAATGTCTTGATATGCCGGGAAGAGAACGTACTTCAGTTATGCGATATTTATTTCGATAAGAAAATTGATGAAGTAAAATTAAAAACCGAAGCGTTTTTTGAATGGGGTGAGATAGATACGGTTGAAAAACGGGATCAGTTGTTAGACAAATTTGTTGATCCGGATACTGAAGAGAAATTTCTTTTAGCAATTCCGGGAGGGATTGATGCACATGTTCATTTGGATACCCCCGGCTATGAGTTCCGGGAAGATATAGAACATGCGTCGTTAGCCGCCGCTGTAGGAGGGACGACAACAATAATTGATATGCCTTGCACTTCGATTCCACCGGTAACTTCATTGGAAAATTTTAACACTAAAGTGCGGGCAATAGCAAGAAGAAGCTCTGTCGATTACGCGCTTTGGGGCGGTGTACCTGGCAATCATTTTGAAGAAAAAGTTGCTGAGAAAAACATTTTCGAACTTGCCGAAGCCGGTGTGGCGGGTTTTAAAGTTTACCTTACTTCGGGTATGGATTCATTTTCAGAACTGAATCAGCACCAACTTGAATTTGTAGCGCGAGTAATTTCAAAGTTAGGGCTTGTAATGGCAGTTCATGCAGAGGACAAAGAAATAGTTAGTACGCATGAATCAAGATTAAGAAATATTAACAGAACGGATTGGGGCGCATACTGTAAAAGCAGAAACATACAAGCGGAAGCAGTTGCGATAGAAAATTTAATCTCGGTGGCGGAAAAAACGGGATGCAGAATTCATATAGTTCATCTGAGCACTAAGCAGGGCTTGGACTTAATTCGAAAAGCCAGATCGAAAAATATTGATATAACTGCGGAGACTTGTCCGCATTATCTTTACTTCACGCAAAAAGAATTTGAGAACGACTCAATTAGAAATTATCTAAAAACTGCTCCGCCCGTAAAATACGAAGAAGACAAAGCGGAATTATGGAAAGGATTAAATGACGGTTCAATTCATTTCGTAACAAGCGATCATGCCGGGTGCGATCCGGCAATAGAAAAATCGCCGCAAAACTTTTGGGAAGTATACGGGGGAATTCCCGGGGTCGAACATCGCCTTCCGTTCCTTTTGAGCGAGGGTTTTATGAAAGGGCGCCTCACGCTTGAAAAAACTATTCAGCTTTTAGCATCAAATGCCGCGGATTATTTCGGCATCATGTGCAAAGGTTATCTTCATGCCGGCTATGATGCTGATATTGTCTTGATCGATTTATGGAATTCTCAAATTGTCTCATCGGAATCAATGCATTCCAAAGGCAAATACACTCCGTTTGAAGGAGTAAAATTTAACGTTGTTGTTAGAAATACTTTTCTGCGCGGGCAGAAATTCGATTCATTCACAAATAGTAATTTAGGTGACTTGTTAAGGATTGAGCATAAACTGAATTAATAATCAATTAATGCAGTCTAAAGATTTGTACGAAGGGTAACAACATGATAAATAAATCACTGTCAATCGAAAACGCATGGATTTGTCCGGCAATAGCAAATGAGATACTGCCTTTGTTTGGCGATATCATCATTTCAGGGGGAGTGATTTCCAAAATTCGTCCAAAGAATTTTCAAAACTTTCTTAAGAGTCCTGAGCGCGTAAACAAAAACTCGCTCAATGCGGGCGGCCGTGTTTTAACCCTGCCACTCGTAAATTTTCACGATCATATTTATTCGCGTTTGGCAAAGGGATTGCCGCTTAAAGGAAAATTCGACAGCTTTCAAAACATACTTCATAATCTTTGGTGGAAACTGGATCAGGCGCTGGACGAAGAAATGATAATTGCCTGTGCCGGAATTGCCGCCCTTGATTCGATTCGCAACGGCGTTACATATATTTTTGATCATCATTCCTCTCAAAAAGAAATAGCCGGAAGTCTTGAAATAATTAAAAAAGTTTTTATCGATTTTGATCTCCGTGGAGTTTTGTGTTTTGAAACTACCGACAGCAACGGCGGCAATGAAGCTTTGAGCGCGTTGAATGAGAACGTAATTTTCTTTAAGAACCAACAAACCGACGACTTCCGCGGCATGCTGGGGCTTCATGCTTCGTTTACACTTTCGGACGAGCTTCTTGCCGAAGCGAGAAAAATTTTAGCAAGGGATAATATAGGTATTCATATTCACCTTGCCGAAGATGAAAGCGATACAAGATTAAGCATTGAATACACCGGCTTATCACCGGTTAGAAGATTAACCAAGTATAAACTTCTTAATTCGAAAAGTATTTTAGTTCACGGCGTGCATCTTAGCTCCAAAGATTTTATCAAGATAAGTTCGTCGGAAGCAGCTTTAGCTTTTTGCCCGGATTCAAACCTGAATAACTCCGTAGGAATACCTGAATTCGGGGCCATTCCCAAAAGCATTCCGTTTCTTTTAGGAACCGACGGCATGCACTCGAATATAGCTCGTTCCATGAAGCAAATATTTTTATTGATGCGCGGGCAGGAAAACAGCTTCGATAAATCAACAGAAATTGTTAAGAAGATTTATTTCGACCAGATTGGCTTTGTAAAAAAATATTTTGCGGATTTCCCCTCTCTAGCCGAGGGCGATAGGGCAGATATGATTCTATGGGACTATGTGCCGCCTACGCCGCTTAGCATGGAAAATTTCTGGTCGCATTACGTTTATGGAATTCTTGAATCCCCAGTTCGTACTGTTCTTCAAGAAGGAAATTTTTTAATGAAAGATTTTGAGCTTACTGACGTTAACGAAAATAAATTGCTAAGCAATATTTATCTGCAAGGCGAAAGGTTAGTAAATAAATTGAAATAGCCGTCGTCTAAGTCTTATATTAGCGGGTAAATAGAAAAAGATACTGCGATGCTTACAAAAATTTCTTAACTATGACGGGAATTAAATTTTACCGTTATAAATAGCGCTGTTCAAGAGAAAGAAATGAGTGAAGAATTTGCGGTTGTAGGGAAAAAAATAATAAGGGAAGACGGACTTGATAAAGTAACCGGACATGCAAAGTTTGCCGACGATTACAAATTCGAAGGAATGCTTTACGCCGTAATGCTGAGAATTCCGGAGGTTCACGCCAAAATCAACTCAATCGATTTTTCTGATGTTGAGAACGAAAAATCCGTAACCGCAATTATTACATCCAAAGATATTCCCGGCGCTAAAAAAGTTGGAATGATCAAAGACGATCAGCCGATTTTCTGTGATGAAAAAGTTGTTACCCCCGGCGATGTAATTGCGATGCTGGTAGGGGAATCGGAATCAATTATCCGTCCGCTTCTAAAAAAAATAAAAGTTGATTACACTCCGCTTCCAACAATTACGGATCCCAAAAAATCTCTTGAACCCGACGCAAACTTAATTCATCCTGAAACTGGTACCAACTTAATTGTGTATCATCCTCTGCGTAAAGGTGATGTTGAAAAGGGATTTTTGGAAAGCGATGAAATCCTTGAGCAGACTTATACTACGCAGCTTATAGAGCATTCCTACATTGAACCGGAAGCCGTTATCGCAATCCCGCTCGGAGATTCTCAAGGCATAAAAATTTTAGGAAGCATTCAAAATCCTTTTACGGCGCGTAGATTTGTTGCCTCCGTGCTTAATCTTCCGTTAACAAAGGTACGTGTTATTCAAGCTAACTTAGGCGGATCCTTCGGCGGCAAGGATGATACAATGTGCATTCTGTCGGCTCGCGCAGCCGTTGCCGCTTTAAAAACTAATAGGCCGGTTAAAATAAAATATTCTCGCGAAGAATCGATTCTCGAATCGTACAAGCGTCATCCGTACATTTTAAATTACAAAGTCGGTTACACAAAGGCGGGTAAGATAAAAGCAATGAAGATTGACATTCTTGCCGATGGGGGAGCGTATTGTTCTATGTCTCCCTTTGTGACGTGGCGCACTGTTGTTCAAGCTACCGGTCCCTATGAAATTGAAAACGTGCATACGGATGTTCGGGCTGCGTATACAAACAATCCGTACACCGGTGCTATGCGCGGATTCGGATCGCCGCAGCCGATCTTTGCGCAGGAATCTCTAATGGATGAAATTGCGGTTAGACTAAAAATGTCCCCGGATGAAATCAGAAGATTGAACGGATACAAAAGCGGTTCGATTACTGCGACAGGACAAAAACTTTTAAATCATGATGTGAATCTTCTTAAAGTTCTTGATACAGCATGCGGCTATACCGGTTTTACTTTTGAATGGGAGAAAAACAAAAAAGAAAAACCCGTTACGGCTCAGCTTGATAGTTCGGAGCCAATTTTAAAAGACAACTTATTTATAAAACCGGAAGATTCGATTAAAAAAGGAATAGGTTTGGCAGTTAGTTTTAGAGGATGCTCTCTTGGCGCAGAAGGCATCGATGCTGCTGCTGCATATCTATCCATTCAAAATGACGGAAGCGTTTATCTCGACTGCGGACTTGCGGAAAACGGACAAGGTTTGAGAACTACTTACTCAATTGTTGCAGCGGAGGCGCTCGGTATAACTCCCGATAAAATAATTTATCTTGAACTCGATACCGGCATAACGCCGGATAGCGGTCCAACCGTTGCGTCGCGTGCAACCTTAATGGGCGGAGGCGCTGTAAAATCCGCCGCGGAAATTTTAAAAGAGCGCCTTGAAAATTTTGTGAAGGAAGAATACAACCTGGATGAAAATGATTTTGTGTCTTTCCGGGAAAATTTAGTCTTCTCAAGGAAAAAAGGGCTAATTGCAAAATTTCTGGATGTCTGTAAAGCAGCTTACTCGCACGGAATTAATCTCGCCACTATTGGTTGGTATAAAAGTCCTAATGTTGATTGGAACGAGCATAACGGCCAGGGCGACGCTTACTTCACTTATGTCTATGGATGCCAGGTTGCGGAAGTGAGCGTTAACATTGCAACCGGCGAAATCTATATAGATAAAATTACAGCCGTTCACGATCCTGGAAAAATAATAAACCGGCTCGGCGCAGAAGGGCAGGTTTACGGCGGAGTTACTCAAGGCGCCGGCTACGGGATATTCGAAGAGATTACAACGGATAAAGGGCTGATTCGCGAATTGAATTTTGACACATATACAATTCCAACAAGCAAAGATATAGGCGAGATAAAACCGATCTTCGTTGAAGGGAAAGATTCCTTCGGACCGTGGGGCGCAAAATCGTTGGGCGAACCGACTCTCGAATTAACCGCCGCAGCAATTTCAAACGCGGTATTTAACGCTACCGGCAAAAGATTTTTCAATCTTCCCCTGAATCTTGAAGAAGTTCTTCTTGGGAAAAAATTGCGCCAGTCCAATTTAAGACGCGGGAGTTCGGTATGATTCCCGATTTGGAAATTTATCTTGCGACGGATATTAAAGAAGCTCTAGGAATGCTGAAATCGGAAGATGCGCGCATAATTGCCGGCGGTACCGATGTTGTCCCAGGTTTGAGTCAAGGTTCAAATAGATTTAAAGATGTACGGGTATTGGTAGATATCAATCATATTTCTCAGTTAAAAGGAATATCGGTTAACGATGGGATAATCAGCATTGGCGCGACTGAAACTTTTTCCGATTTGTTGGAAAGCGAGATTGTTAAAAACGAACTTCCGCTTTTATGGAAATCGGCTGCGACAATCGGCAGTGTGCAAATTCGAAACCGTGCTACAATCGCGGGTAATTTTGTGAATAACGCGCCCTGCGCGGATAGCATTCCCCCGCTTCTGGTGTATGATGCAGTTTTGGAAATTGAATCATTTGATTCCAAGAGAGAAATTACTCTTGCCGATTTTTTAACATCGCCTTATAAAACCAAGATTGAAAAAAATGAGATAGTAACAAAAATAAATATTCCGCTGCCCTCAAAAGAGTTGAGAGGTGACTTCTACAAACTTGGAAGGCGAAGGGCGGTCGCAGTCAGCAGAATCACTCTCGCGCTTCTTGTTAAGATTAATGAACATGCGATTGATGATATTAAAATTGCTTCCGGCGCGGTTTCACCGATTGGGACCAGATTTTATGAAATAGAGAACTATGCTCTTGGTAAAAAAGTAAATGAGCAATTGATGAAAAATCTTTCCCGGGAAATAGGAGAAAAGATAATTGAACTAACCGGTCTGCGATGGTCGAGTGAATATAAACTGCCGGTTGTGCAGCAGGTTTTCTATCAATTGATAAACACTTTAACACAAGAATAATTCTTTTAGAAAAATTGAATATGATTATAAAATTTACATTGAACGGTAAGCTTGTTGATTCGGAAGTAACTCCGCAGATGAGACTTCTTGATGTGCTGCGCGAGAATTTTAATCTTACCGGCACAAAAGAAGGGTGCGGAGTTGGAGAGTGCGGGGCTTGCACTGTTTTGTTAAACGGCAGGGCGATCAATTCGTGTTTGGTTTTAGCCGCACAAATTGGAGGCGCGGATATTTTAACAATAGAGGGCGTTGCAGATACCGGTGAAATTCATCCGCTCCAGAAAAATTTTCTCGCTTACGGAGCTGTCCAATGCGGATTTTGTACGCCGGGCATGGTGTTGTCTGCTTATGCTTTGCTGAAAAAAAATCACGATCCTACCGAAGAAGAAATTCAAGAAGCAATTGCCGGGAACTTGTGCAGGTGTACCGGTTACAAACAAATTATAGACGCCGTTAAAGCAACGGCGAAGGAACTGCAGACAAATTAAATTGCTATGCATACCGGTAGAATAATTCCTATCTTTTTAGTTGTACCCGTATATGAGATGGGAATAATTCTTTTGGATGATTTTTATCAAGCTTAAAATTTTCTCATATTTTTTGCCGTAATTTTCGGCGCCCGCAGCAGATAAACGAACCATCTCTTGTGAGTCTAATATAATTTTTTTTGCGGTTGAACCATATTTTATTAAGACAGTTCTTTTGCCTTTTTCATCCTTAATAAAGAATCCGCTGTTGGAACTGTTTTCGAAGTCATACTCGCTGCCGAACAGTGTAAACTTTTCTTTGTACGGCGCGTTTTGATACGGGCAGAATGTTTCGCAGTTGCCGCATTCGTTGCACAATGCGTCAACGTGCAAAATTTGGTATTTGTCTTTAAATGATTCCGCATCATCGCTTGTGTCGATCAGGACGTTCGCTCTATTCGGGCAAACCTCGACACATTTATTGCAAATGAGATCGCAGTTCAAACATCTCCCGGCTTCTAATCCTAAATCGGTGTTGTATTGATTAATTATTTTCCCTTTATGCTCATTAATTTCGGTTAACAATTCTAAATTGTCGCCAAAATAATTTTTCTTGGGTTGAAGCGTCGAAAGATTTTCTTTTTGGATTATAGCTTCGGCAGCGGTTTTTCCATCCGCAATTGATTCAACAACAGTTGAGGGTCCGCGCAAAGTGTCGCCGCCGATAAACACATTTTCAATATTCGTCTCATTTAATTCGTTTACGCTGGCTTTATTTGCGGCAAAGGAAATTTTGTTCTGCCTGAGAATATCTAAATCCGTATGTTCCCCGATCGCAGAGATAACCGAATCAACTTCAATTTCCTCGAATTCATTTTGAACCGGAATAACACCCATTCGTCCATCGAGCCCGGGTTTATCCAGCATCATTTTTTGACAAACCAAAATATTGTTGTAAAATTTCACCGGCAGTAACAGTTCGTAATAATCAACGCCGTCTTTTAGCGCAGCATGGAATTCGTCCTTGTCGGCTGGCATTTGGTCTTGTGTTCTACGGTATACCAGATAAACTTTTTCAACTCCGGCGAATCTCTTTGCCGCGCGAGCGCTGTCCATTGCCGAATTTCCGCCTCCTATGACAGCAACTTTTTTACCAAGATTAAATTGCTGTGCGCTGCGGTAATCTCTTAAAAACTCAATAGCGTCGTAAATATTTTCATTATCACCTTCGAGCTGAAGTTTATTTGATTGTTCTGCGCCGATTGCTATGTAAATATATTTATGACCATCACGTTTCAAATTCTCCACAGAAAAAACCGGGTTAATGCCAAAGACAAATCTTATTCCGTGTTTTTCGATCAGTGCTAAATCCTTTCTGATGGCTTCTTCCGGCAGGCGGAAGCGCGGTAAAACATTTTTTATAATTCCTCCGGCGTTCATCTCTTTTTCAAAAATGGTTACATCAAAACCGGCCCTGGCAAGAAAATATGCTGCCGACAAACCTGAAGGACCTGCGCCGATTACTGCTACTTGAATATCGTTTTGCTTTTCCAAAAAACCGGAATCGAATTTGTGTATGTAGGAAAGAAATCCTTTTTCGGCCGCCTCTTTTTTGAGTTCGCGAATCAGCACGGGTTCCTCGTAGTCCCATCGCGTGCAATTGTTCATACATTGGTGATCGCAAATATAACCGGTAATATGTGGCAGCGGATTTTTTGATACTATCAGCTCATAGGCTTCTTCAAATCTTTTTTGCTCGACCAGCTTAATGTATGCAGATATATCTTGGTGAATTGGACATGCCTCCGTGCATGGCGATATGTAACAATCAAAAAGCGGTAGACGCTTGGATATCTTTATCGATTTTACTTCGCGAGTTCTCTTTAAATATTTTTTGTCGATCAATGCCGCTTCAGCAAGCTTTTTTAATTTTACTAAGTCTATTCCTTCATGTGTAATTGATTCTTCATCTTTGGAAGTAGTCCGATCGGTAATCTCTTTGAGTCGTAAATAACCTCCGGGCTTTAACAAATCTGTTGCAAATGTTACCGGTTTAATACCCGTTTCCAGAATCTCATTTATATTTTGTGCAGTGGCTCCGCCGGAATAGGAAATATTTAAGTCGCCGTAAAACTCGGCAGCCAGTTTATAAGCAAGATTTATAGTCAACGGAAAAAGCGCCCTGCCGGACATATACATATTGCTGCCCGGTAAAATATTCTTTGTGTTCTTAACGCCTAACGTGTTTGATAATTTTATTCCGAAAAATTTATTATGCGCGGCGGCAAAGGATCTCAACCTGTTCAACATTAAAATCGTGTCGTTATACTTTATATCGTGATCGAAGGAAGTGTTATCCAATACAATGTCTTTGTAGCCGAGTCTTTGCAAAGTGTCTTTGACATATTCGCACCCCAATAATGTTGGATTAAGCTTTACGTAAGTATGCAGCTGTTTTACGCCGATAAGATATTTGGCTATTGCCTCAATTTCTTCAGAGGGACAGCCGTGCATCGTTGAGAGTGTTACGGAACTCGAAATCTTCGTCGGAATATTTTGAATGTTCCGAACAATTTGTTCAATTCGCTTTTCGTCCAATGTGAATTGTTTTTTAATTGTCTCAGATTTTACGGAATTGATAAACTTATCTACCAAGATCGATTTATATGTTTCGAATAATTTATTCTTTGAAGCATCCTTCAGTTCTTCAATGAAGCGATCCATCCTTTCGATTTTAATTCCTTCAAGATCATATCCTACACTCATATTAAAAATAAATCCCCGCTCGTTTAAGGAAAGTCCGAGAAGATCCCTTAAGAGGTGAATTAAAATCCAGGCTTTCAAATATTCATCATAAGATTCCGAGAGAGAAAGTTCCTGCGACCATTCAACATTGTATCCTTCGTCCTGGGCGTCTATGCACGGCTTATCTATTTTCAGATTATCCAATTTCTGAACCGTCTTAAGTTCAAAAAATCTTCCGCCAACGAGATAAGAGCAAATAATATTTTGCGCCAGTTGTGTATGTGGCCCGGCCGCCGGTCCAATAGGATTCTCAAGTTCCTGCATTAATATTTTTATAGTATTCGGCTTTTTCGCAAATAAAAATTTTGACGAAGGAATACCAAATATGGAATTCTGATTTATATATTCTTCCATGATCCTGTTAAGCAGGTGGGTAAACGAAATGGGGCGCATCTTTTCGGACATGATTATTCCTACGTTTCTCTTTTTAGTATGGAATATAAGACATACCGGTATTAAGTGTGAATCTAATTTTGTAATTTAAAGTAGAAAAGCGGCGCCGAAAGACGGTGTAAATTAAATAACGGAATAAAAATAAACTGGTACGGTATCAAAATGGAAAAATCCTTTAAAGAAAATCTTTTCAATGCTGTTGAAGCGGAAAGAGAAAATCTCTTTTCCTTAATTCAAAAATTGATACAAATAAAAAGCTACAGCGGGGAAGAAAAGGAAATTGTTGAATTCATTGTAGGCAAGATGTATGAGTTCGGATTCGATGAGGCATATCACGATAAATTCGGCAATGCTGTTGGGCGTATTGGCAGCGGGCCGGTAAAAATTATGTTTGATGCGCATGTGGATACCGTGAGAGTAACCGACACGGAAGCTTGGGCTCTCCCGCCTTTCGGAGGAGAAATTGTTAACGGTAAAATGTACGGCCGCGGCGTAGTTGATGAAAAGCCGGCAATGGCGGGCTTTATGATTGCAGGAAAAGTCTTAAAACAAATTTACGGAAACAACTTTCCGTTCACTCTTTACGTGGTGGGTTCCGTAATGGAAGAAGATGCGGACGGATATCCGCTTTATCATATTATTGCCAACGAGGGAATAAAACCGGATTATGTTGTTCTTGGAGAACCAACCGATTTAAAAGTTTATCGCGGACAGCGCGGCAGAATGGAATTGAAAATTACCGCAACCGGAAAATCGGCCCACGGCGCTCACAATCAAAAAGGAATTAATGCAATTTATAAAATGATGCCCATTGTTGCGGAGATTGAAAAACTTGACAAGAAGTTGAAACCGAAACAGCCACTCGGCAAAGGTTCTGTAACCGTAAGCAATATTACATCTAAGGCACCGTCGTTATGTTCGGTTGCGGATTACTGCCAGATTCATCTTGATAGAAGAATGACAATCGGCGAAAACAAAAATACCGTCGTGAAAGAATTGAAACTCATTTTGAAGAAATACAAGAGCGACGCGAAAGTATCTATTCCGAATGTAGAAGGCGTAAGTTGGAAAGGAACAAGTTTTTCTCAAGAGGCATATTTCCCAACATGGGTTTACGATGAAAAACATCCTCTGGTTGAAACCGCATTGAAGACATCGAAAGCTGCGACTGGCAAAGCTAAGAGCGGAGTTTGGAGTATTTCTACAAATGGTGTGGCAACCGCCGGCCATTTTGGAATTCCGACTATCGGCTTTGCACCGGGAAAGGAAGAACTGTCTCATTCGTCAAAAGAAGAGCTGGTTTTAAACGATCTTCTTAAAGCGACAAAATTTTATTCGTTGTTTCCGTTTGTGCTAACCGGGCAAAAGAAAATATAATTTATTTTATGAAACGAAAATCTTCTTCTTTAATTTCCCTTGAAAATATTAGCCGCAGGATTTTGTTCATTCGTTCAACAAAAGTACTGCTTGACCGCGATCTTGCTGTACTTTATGGTGTGGAAACAATGAGATTAAAAGAGGCTGTAAAAAGAAATCTTGAACGGTTCCCAAAGGATTTCATGTTTAGATTAACCATAGCAGAATTTGAAAATTGGAGGACGCAATTTGCGACCTCCAATTCTGTTAAGATGGTATTAAGGTATGCGCCTTTGGCTTTTACCGAACAAACGTCGCAATGCTTTCTTCCGTTCTCGATAGTAAAATGGCCATTCGAGTTAACATAGCAATTATGCGGGCATTTGTTGAATTGATAAAGATGATTGACGCAAATAAAGAGTTGCTTGCACACATCAATAAATTGGAAGAAAAATATGGTGCCAAATTCAAAATTGTATTTGAACAATCAAAGAACTAATGAAGGAAGAAGAAAAATCTAAAAATAAAATCGGTTTTTAACGGA
Source organism: Ignavibacteriales bacterium (assembly GCA_027348115.1). GTDB lineage: Bacteria > Bacteroidota > Ignavibacteria > Ignavibacteriales > Melioribacteraceae > Fen-1258. Next base: position 5,846 of record DAIEQA010000294.1, on the reverse strand, counting down.
GGATTTATGGAAACAAGATTTAAAGGAAGACATTTTATTACGGAAGATACCTGGGCGAAGGAAGAACTGGATATAGTATTTGATACGGCCTTTGATCTTAAGAAAAAATTTTATGACGAGGAGCCGACACTGTGGCTTCCGTACAAAACATTGTTTATGATGTTCTTTGAGCAGTCTACACGCACCCGTAATTCTATGGAAGCGGGGATGACACAGCTCGGCGGGCACGCGCACGATTTAACGCCGGATAAAATGCAAATAACGCACGGCGAAGTAGCAAAAGACACGGCAATAATTTTAAGCCGCATGGGTCACGGCATTGCCTGCAGAAATTGTTTTTATGGAATCGGAAATAAATATTTAAATGAGCTCGCGCAGTATTCCCGCAAACCTGTTATGTCGCTTCAAGACGATGTATATCATCCGTTCCAGGGACTCGCGGACTTAATGACAATATTTGAACATCTCGGCAAGAACTCTAAAGGGTTAAAAGTAACGGTTTCATGGGCTTACGCAACTACGCATTCAAAACCGCTGAGCGTTCCTCAAACCCAAATACTTCTTTTCCCGCGTTACGGTATAGATGTTACTGTTGCACATCCGAAAGAATTTCCGTTGAGTAAAAATATTGTTGAGAAAGCAAAGAAGAACGCGGAAGCCGGCGGCGGAAGTCTACGCTTTACGGATAATATGGACGAAGCATTTGAAGGAGCGCAAATAGTAATTCCTAAAAATTGGGGCGGCTTCGGATTCTACGATGAAGAATACTATCTTTCGCATGAAGATGATTGCAAGAAAGAGATGAAGACTAATCTTGAAAAATACAAGGGCTGGATATGCGACGACAGGCGGATAAAACTTGCGGATAAAAACGTTAAGCTAATGCATGCGCTTCCGGCAGACCGCGGTAACGAAGTGACGGATGAAATTCTGGACAATCCAAATATTTCAATAGTCTTTGATGAAGCGGAAAACCGTCTTCATACGGCCAAAGCCATTATGGGATTAACCATGTAATTGAAACCCCATACGGCCCCGTGTTTACCCGCTTGGATTCGCGAATCGGGCCGAGTGACTGAAGGAGAACTAAACTTGCGGTGAAAAGAGTAAAAGATTTCTTAGAAATCGCGGCAATTAATCGTTTGTCGCAAATTATTTTTTAAAAGGTTATTCTGCATATATTTTTTGCAGGATATTTGATATCCGGTTTGGCAGGTAGCGGTACGAGTTGAGGAATAACGCGTTCGAGGAATAATTTTTACTCTTTTAATTGGCTGACCGATAATACTTGGAAGCCGAAATTTTAATTACATCAAAAAATCAATTACATATTGCCTGCGTAGGATTCAAGGCGACAGATGATAAAGACAATTTTTTTCGGTAACCAAATCGAATAAATTGGACTGTAATGGATTGAGAAGTTATTTAAAGCGAAGCACTGACTTTCAATAAAAAATATTTGGCGATGAAAAAGTACATTTACAAATGTTTTGATTGCGGTAAAAGTTATGAGCCGGAGGAGATTGAGGAAAATTTTATTTATCTCTGTCCGGATTGCGGAAAAGTGGAAAAGAACCGGCCGTTGAGAGGAATTCTTCTAATCAATTACGATTACGATTCAATAAAAATAAAATATCGGAAGGACGATCTTTTCAGATTACAACCGGGCAAGTTTTGGCTGTATGATTATTTATGGCCGATTGAATCAAATGAAGGAAGAGTTACCGGAGTAGATGAGAAAGTCTTAAATCGAATTTGCCTAACTGCCAATTGTCTTCAAAGTTTTATTTACGAAGGGAAAGAAATTCTTGTCTTGGATGACACACGCAATCCAACTTTGTCATTTAAAGACCGCGCTTCAAATCTTGTAACAATTAAAGCGCTGCAAATGGGAATTAACGAAATTGCGGCGGCTTCTACCGGTAATGCCGGGTCATCTTTGGCGGGTATATGCACAAGACTTGGTATGAAAGCGATAATATTCGTTCCCAAAAATATTCCTGAAGCAAAGAAGATTCAGATTCAATCATACGGAGCGGATTTAATAATTGTTGATGGCGATTACGATTTGGCTTTTGATACATGTTTGGAAATCTCACGGCAAAGAAAATGGTACAATCGCAACACGGCATATAATCCATTAACTATCGAAGGAAAAAAATCTGCTGCTTATGATATTTTCATTGCCACAAAAGGAAATTTGCCAGAACAAATATTTATTCCTGCTGGCGACGGAGTAATTCTTACTGGAATTTATAAAGGATTTTGGGAATTAAAAGAACTTGGCTGGATTACTAAAATTCCGAAATTAATTGCAGTTCAAGCCGAAGGCAGCAACGCAATTGTTCGTTACCTGAAAACGCAAAAATTTACTTACCAGTCTGCAAATAGTATTGCCGATTCAATTTGTGCTGGAGCCCCTAGAGCATTGTATACGGCGTACAACGCTATTACAAAAACATACGGCGATGCGGTTGAAGTATCCGAAGAAGAGATAGTAGAAGCTCAAAAAATTATAGCCCAAAAATTTGGTATTTTATCTGAGCCCTCCTCCGCCGTAACTTTAGCCGCTATGAATAAATATTTCCTTTCGAATAATTCATTGCCAGGGAAGAATCTTTTGCTAATGACGGGAAATGGTTTGAAGGACCTTGATGCATTAAGAACATGGAATTGTTAAAAATAAATAAACATAAATGATAATTCCGAATTTTACCGGAGATTATAATTTTAACACAGATAATTAAAGCAATTTGAGATAAACATTTGTGGGGAGAGGGGGCTTTTATCAATTAACTTATAATATAGCTAAAATGGAAAAGCCTATAATAACCGGATTATTAATTTCTGCAGGACATTCTGGCAGGATGGGGGCATTTAAACCTTTGCTGCCGTACAATCAAAATCCATATGTGCTTGTTATCACGCAAAAATTATTAAGCGTATGCGATAGGGTTGTTGTTGTAACGGGATTTAATCATAAAGAAGTTGAAGCTACTATTAAATTTGCATTTTATGACGGCAATTTTTTCCCGCGGGTTGATCTTGTTTATAATCCGGATTATGAAAAGGGAATGTTTACTTCATTACAAGCCGGATTAAAAACGATTGGTAACAGCGATTGGGTACTTTACCACTTTGTAGATCAACCTTTTCATGACAAAAAATTTTATAAGGAATTAATCTCCAAGGTAAATTCAGATTGCGATTGGATTCAGCCCGTCTATAAAGAAAAGGAAGGTCATCCAGTTTTATTCAGAAGCAGTATAACGGCTTTAGTAAACAGCAGCCCGCAAAATTCCATTCTCCGCACTATACGCGATCTGCCGTCGGTTAAAAAATATTATTGGAACTGCAACTATCCCAATATACTCAAGGATTATGATACGCCTGAAGATGTTGCCAACGACCGGCAGTTAATAACCTAATCCTTTAACCTTCATTACCAGCGCTATATACCGGTTTTCGATCGAACGGAGACTATTATATCCGTCTGAGCGAACATCAGTACCAGCCGGTACTCTCAAATCATCATACACAACGAATTTTTTATCCTTGCAGTCAAAAACTTCGAGTACGCCGTTCTGCGGATTTCTCGATACAATCAGATCGACATTATAATTTTGCGCAATCCGAAGGATTTGGGCATCGGTCAATCTTGCAATATCGTATCCATTCTCAATTAGGTTATTCCATACCGAATCATTGTTAACCACATTGAAACCGTTTGACTGAAAGCTCCAAACCAGGCGATGCCAAATTTGATCGTCTCTAAAATAGACTCCGCCAACCTTAGTGGTGGGCATAATTAAAACTGACGTTGATTTTTTCTTTGCGGCTAATTCGCTGGAAGATGAGCATGAAGAAAAGATCATTAACAAAATACCGGCCAAAATCAGAATAAACATACCTAACAGTTTACTGCTTGTTTTCATCTTTACACCATTTATTATAAAAGAATAAACTCAATTCCCGCTGAACATGCAGATGTAACACTGCATTATGTATGCCGGATAATTCTATGAATACTGAGTTAATTTTGGCGGGAAAAAATTACCATGTTAAAAAGAATAAACATAATTGTACTAAAGCGTCTACAATTAAAAAGTACAAGGTTTTAAAAGGCTTTGAAAAACAGCAGGTGATTAATATTAATTTGCTTTCACGGCTAACTGTCCGCACGCAGCTGCTATGTCGTCGCCTTGAGTTTCGCGTATCATCACAGTAATATTATTTTCCCGGAGCTTATCGGCAAATCGGTGGATATCGGCGTAGCTTGTCGGCTCAAGCTCCGAAGAAATACCGCCGGGATTCATGTGCTTGATGCTGTTGAAAGGAATGAGGTTAATCTTTGACGGTAAAGATGAACATAAACGTGTTAATGCTTTTACATCCTCGGCTCTATCATTTAGTCCTTTTAGCATTGTGTATTCAAAAGTAATGCGGGTCCTGGTTTGCTTAGCGTAATACTTAAGTGCTTCTACGTTTTCTTTTAGAGAATATTTTTTGTTGATGGGCATTATTTTATTCCGGATATCTTCAAATGCCGAGTGGAGTGAAAAAGCCAGTTTAACTCTCAGACCGGTATCGGCAAGTTCTCTTATTTTTTTTGCTATTCCCGCCGTAGAAATTGTTATTCGCGTACGGCTTAATCCTTTAGTTAGCTCGTGTGTAAATATCTCTACCGATTTCAGCGTTGTTTCATAGTTTAATAAAGGTTCGCCCATGCCCATGTAAACTATATTTGTAATATTCTCTTTTCCATGCTCTTTTGCCGCCAACAAATACTGATCTACGACCTCTCCCACGGAAAGATTTCGTTTATAGCCCATCAAGCCGGTTGCGCAAAATTTGCAGTCAAGCGGACAGCCGACTTGAGTTGAAATGCAAAGCGTGTTTCTTTCTTTTTCTGGAATTACAACCGATTCAATCTTTTTGCCGTCATGAGTCTCAAATAAATATTTTTTTGTTCCTGTGGAGGGAGAATCTTGAGTGGCGGAAAGTTTCAAAGTCTGCAGCTCGCACAGTTGTTCAAGCTTATTTCGAAGATCCTTTTTAATATTTTCCATCGACGCAAAATCGAAAGCGAGATGGTTGTACATCCAGTTAAAAACCTGCCCGCCCCGGAATTTTGGTTCTCCAATAGAAACAAAATAATCCTGAAGTTCGGGAAGGGTTAATCCTTTGAGTTGTATTTTGGAATTACTTTTAATCATGGTGATCAAATATAATTATCGCTGAGATAATGGACAAAGTGACTGTGTTTGAGAGAAAGTAAGTCCCAAAAATTTCAATTCAAAATTATTTTTGAGATCGGACTTATTATTGGAATCAATTACTTCGTTTGATATTTGAATTCCTTTCAGTAGTTTTGAATCATAGTCAACTAAATCAGTCAGTTTCAAAACTGAGGTATACATGAATTTTGATTTCACCGAAGAGCAGCTGATGATTCAACAAACGGCTCGCGAATTCGCAGAAACGGAGATCGCGCCCAGCGCGATTGAAAGAGATAAAGAAGCAAAATTTCCCGCCGAGATTGTAAAGAAACTCGGCGAACTCGGATTTATGGGGATGATGGTATCGCCGGATTACGACGGTGCCGGAATGGACACCGTTAGTTACGTTCTTGCTGAAATAGAAATTTCAAAAGTAGATGCAAGCTTAGGAGTAATTATGTCCGTCAACAATTCGTTGGTGTGTTACGGACTTGAAAAATGGGGTTCGGATTTTATAAAAGAAAAGTATTTAAAACCTTTGGCAAAAGGAGAAAAGCTCGGAGCTTTTGCCTTATCGGAACCCGAAGCCGGAAGCGATGCAACACAGCAGCATACCGTTGCTCATAA
>DAIEQA010000285.1:0-10629 GCA_027348115.1 Ignavibacteriales bacterium | reverse complement strand
TAAGCTCTCTTAAATGCCGGTATAGTGGATATAAGACTAAGCCATTTTGTTAAGTAACCGTACAAGACGACAAACATACTGAACAGATTTTCCTGTTTGTCCGTCATGATTACCTACTCCACTTTTGTTTTTTAATGAGTGATTTATTTTTCCGAATAAAGGAGAAAATATCTGCTCTCATTTCAATAAAAAGAAGAAGAGGTCTTTTAGAAAAACAATGTATTCACGCTATTTTTGAACATTTCATACCAATCTTACGCCATTTCAAAAGTAATTTGTCTCATTGCAAGATCAACTTGTATCATTACAGAGTTTACAAACTCAATTTCAGATTTTACTAATCCCGTTGCAGACATAACAAATGCCTTTTCAGACTTAATTTGTCTCATTGCGGGACTAACTTTCTACTCTGCAAGATTGCCGTGCCTCATTGCAGTAATTACAAATTGCATTTCAGACTTTTCAAATGCCTTTGCAGTATAGACTAATACCTTTGCAGTACCGACTAATATCATTGCAGAATAGTTAAATTGCTTTGCGGCTATGAATAATCGGTATGCATCGCGCATAAATGCGATTGCAGTGAATACTAATCACTCTGCATAAATATTAAATATCGTTTTAAACGCGTTAATCTTTTATTATAAAATGGTTCTCTGTTAACCCTTTTGCATTTTTCCTTTTCAAAAGTTTAATCTCTATATCCCCGATAGCTAAACATGCTTAATAAGTCATAACGAAGAGGAAATTCTTTTTTTTCGAATGACCTATAGCTGTACCGAACCTTAGAGGAAGTAATTTTATGCTATGCCGGGATTACGAGAAAAACTTTTATATAATGCAAAGGGGTTAGCAGCGGGATGAAAATTTCCCCGGGTAATCCCCTAAATTTTTTTTGAATAATAGAATGCAGATTGGATTTGTTCGAAAAATTTTTACCGGGTCTAAAATGATTGCACATCTTTACAGCTTCATTACTCTTAATGAAAGCTAATAATTAATGTTCAATCATTCAAGTTATGATAAAATAATTGCACTAGTCGTTCCTCCTTCTTAGTTAAGGAAGAGGGGACTTTAACCGAATAGAGTTTCTAAAAACTCAGCGCATGTTCCAAATCCTCAAGCAGGTCGTTCACGTCTTCAATTCCAACGGAAAGACGAATCACCCTTTCGTTGATTCCCGCTTTCTCCCTTAAAGCCGGGTCCATCGATGCGTGAGTCATTGTTGCAGGATGGCAGATAAGAGATTCAATCCCTCCTAAAGATTCCGCGACTGAAAAAACTTTTACTGCGCGTAAAATTTTATTCACTTCGGTAACTCCGCCTTTCACTTCGAACGAAACCATTCCGCCGAATCCGTACTGCTGCTTCTTTGCAAGCTCGTGCTGCGGGTGACTTTCCAAGCCCGGGTAATTTACCTTGGCGACATTTTTATGCGCTTCCAAAAATTTAGCGACCGAGTTGGCGTTTTCTTCATGCGCCTTCATACGCGGCACAAGGGTTTTAATTCCCCGCAGAACAAGCCAAGAATCAAACGGCGCTTCGCCTTGTCCCAAAGCGTTTACCAATTGATGCAATCTCTCGGCAAGCTCCGGCGTATTCACTACAATCGCCCCGCCCACAACATCGCTGTGCCCGTTTAAATATTTTGTCGTCGAGTGAACGATTATATCCGCGCCCAATTCAAACGGTCTCTGATTAACAGGGGAGAGGAATGTGTTGTCCACAATTGCGGCTGCTTTTTTTTCATGGGCAATTGCACACAGTGCTTTTATATCGTAAATGTTGAGAAGCGGGTTGCTCGGCGTTTCAATCCATAAAGCTTTTGTGTTTGGTTTGAATGCCTTCTTCACTTCGTCGAGATTATTCATATCGACATAGGTAATTTCAAAATTGAAAAGCTCGGAATAAAATCTGAACAATCTTTCTGTTCCGCCGTAGCAGTCGTTAGTGCTTATTATGTGGTCGCCGGTTCTAAAGAAATGCAATGTTGTTGCAACTGCCGCCATGCCCGACGCAATGACGCGAGCGCAGGTTCCGCCTTCGAGCGCGGCAATATTTTCTTCAAGCGCGGTGCGTGTAGGATTGGCTGTGCGCGTATAATCATAACCCTTTGTCTTGCCTATATCCTCAAATCGGAACGTGGATGTTTGATATATCGGCGTGATTACGCTGTTATAAGATGAATCTTTATCTACCCCGGTATGTACTGTTTTTGTTTGAAGACTCATAATTATTTTCCTTTCTGATTAATAAAAAACCTCTTCCGGATGAGCAGAAGAGGTTATGAAAATAATTTCCGTCTTCTCTCATCTTTCTCCCGCAATAGCGGGGGCAGGATTTAGCACCTGTCCCCCGAAATCGGGGCGGTTGCTAAGGTTTCAGCGGGCCTGTTCCCTAAACCTTTCTTAATGAGATTAAATTTCAAAAAACCAAAATTACGTTTACGCTTTAAATTCTTTTATGCAGTTTCAATATTTGAAGGAAGCGATCTTTTTAATTGCCGCAAAGGTAATGCAGGAAAGATGTTGTGTCAAGTTAAGCATGATAATTTATTGGCAATCATATAATTTAAATTATTGCAGGTAATCAGCTAAATTTATACCCGTTAATTTTCTTTTTCGGAGAAATGTATGACGCCGGAACGACAAGCGGCAAAAGAAAAAAGAGCGATTGCGTTAACTTCCGTAGTAGCGGCAATTTTTCTTACATCGTTTAAATTGTTGATCGGCCTATTAACCGGAAGTTTGGGAATTCTTTCCGAGGCGCTTCATTCCGGTTTGGATTTGGTAGCGGCGGCTATAACTTTTTTTGCAGTTAAAGCCGCGGATAAACCTGCCGATAAAGAACATCATTTCGGTCACGGCAAGATTGAAAATTATTCCGCCTTGATGGAGACTCTTCTTCTTGTTATAACTTGCGGATGGATTATTTATGAAGCCGTGCACAGGTTGATAACCGGCAAAACTCATATCGAAGTAACTGTTTGGAGCTTCATTGTTATTGTAACTTCAATCATCATAGACGTCTCCCGTTCGCGTGCGCTGTACCGCGTTGCAAAAAAACACAACAGCCAGGCACTTGAAGCCGACGCGCTTCATTTCTCAACCGATATCTGGAGCTCCGTTGTTGTACTCATCGGGTTAACTGGCGCGCTGTTCGGTTTTTATTATGCCGACCCTATTTCGGCATTAATTGTCGCCATGATAGTTTTAACCGTTAGTTACCGTCTGGGCAAAAGATCTTTTAATGCGTTGGTCGACCGCGCTCCTCAAGGACTTCGCGAAGAAATTTATAATATCATCCGGGAAATTCCGGATGTAATCTTCTCCCACGATATCAAGGTGAGAGAATCCGGTCCGAATAGATTTGTCGAACTTAATATTCATGTCGATAAAAATATGACTATCGAACGCGCCCATGAAATTTCCCACGATGTTGAACAAGCCATCGCTTCAAAAATCAAGAATGTCGAGGTAATGGTTCACGTCGAACCCGATAAAGATTGATTGCAGCTTAACAATTTTTCTCCGCATACGATAATAAGGATAAGGAGAGAAATCTAATGAGCACTATTAACGGCATCAACGGCACTTCAACAATTTCTGTTTTCGATTTGAAGCCCTCCGCCCCTGCCCAAGCATCTTCCGGTAAAAAAGATACGGCCGAAATTTCAAATACGGCAAAAGTCATGAACAACATCGATAAATTTTTCAACCTGGGAAGTAGCGATCGAACCGAATTAAGCGATATGAACGGCGCCGAACAGCAAGAGTTTATAAAAATGACCGCGGATTTAATTAAGCACGGAGTTATGGGATACGAAGTACTTGATGTAAACCATAAACCTGAAAAGCATGATATTGTTTTGGAAATAGGCGATCAAAGAATTAAAGGCGCTAAGCTTTATAAAAAACAGGTATACTACAAGGATTAATTCTTACAAGAAGAGAAAATTTAGAAAACAAGATTTACAAGAGTTCCGGGCTCCCTTGTAAAACCAATGTTATAGATGTGATTGATTTTTTCCTGGAAAAGTTCGGACATGCTCTTCGATTGCTGCTGCCCCGAATTTGAACTGCCCGGGTTCATATAAAATCCTTTCCCTTTAGGATCTTCTTTTACTTTTTCCTCCTCAACTAATTCGGAATCGAGTACCTCGCCGGTTTCCTCGTCCTTCACTTCAACGGTTTGTTTTTTCTTGCTGCTGTTGTAAGTCTTCTCTGCCTTTTCCGGCTTTGAAAGCGGTACGTTCGCTTGCAGTTTAAAACCGTATGGGAAAAACGAAGCTTGGTCGTTAACTTTCTCGGATACTATCGTGCTCTTCTGATCGGTTGATGTTTTCTTTTCGGCAGTCTTTAAACCGGAAGATTGATTTGACGGGTCTTGCTCGCTGAATTGATTTAACTTAGCGGCGAACTTAATTTGATCGATAAGTAGAGTATTATCTTTTACTGCCGAGACTGACATAATACCTTTCCTTTTACATCGCAACTATACTCAATGACGCCGGTTTTGTCAATTCATTATCGATGAGAGATTAAATTTTATACATAAATTCAGCTCAAAAACAGCGTTTTCCAAAAATATTTAATTGAGAATTAGCGGTTTCTATTTGCGGTAAACATTCTTTTCTATATTTAACGTTCAATGATATATGAAATTCGAAAGACAGATTTTGATAATTGATTTGTAACACTACGAATTGGATAACAAAATACCGAAGGAAATTGTCTCGAAGTTTATTTGGTAAGCAGACGATCGCTGTATCGGCGGCTCATGTTTAACTTTTCCCCGTTCCTTAGTACTACAACATAATCTCCGTGAGACCACGGCTGTATTTCCGCGACCCGTTCTATATTCACAATGAATGAACGATGAATCCTGGCAAATTTTGCGGGATCAATTTCGTTTTCAATATTGTTCATAGTATTTCTCAATAGAAATTTTCCCTTGGAAGCGTGCAGCTCAACATACTTTTCTTCGGCGGAGATATAATCAATCTCGGAAGTATTAACAAAGAAATATTTCGAGGCGTGACTTACAAGAAATCTCTCCGAATATTTTTTCTCTTTGTTAATCTCTTTCAGCAAACCTAAAAGCTGATTCTTGTTTTCTTTCTTTGTGCCGATCCTCTCCAATGCCCGGCCTATCGATCTTAAAAAACGATTCTTATCATACGGCTTGAGAAGGTAGTCTACCGCGTTCACATCAAAAGCGTCGAGGGCAAACTGATCGAATGCTGTTACGAAAATTACAGCAGGCATGTTTTCCGGGCCGATATTTTTAATCACTTCGAATCCCGTCATACCGGGCATTTGTATGTCTAAAAAAACAAGATCTGGTTTGGAATCGTTGATGATTCTAACGGCTTCCAATCCGTTCGAAGCTTCCATAATTATAAAATCGCGCTGAGTCTCTTTGATGAATGAAATTAATTTTTTCCGCGCCGGCTGTTCGTCATCAGCTATCAAAATTGTCAGTTCTTTCATTCATTATCTCCGGCGATGAATGGAAATGTAATTTCGATAAGGAGGCCTCCGCTTTCGATATTCTGCCATGTGAACTCAAAATCTTTCCCGTACAATTTTTCCAGTCGTTCTTGCGTATTTGATAATCCTACTCCGCGTTTCAAAACTTCTTCCGGCTCAATATGTATCCCCGGTCCGTTATCTTTTATTGTGATGGATAATCGGCTGTCTACTTTTTTCGCGCCGATTTCAATTTTAACCGTAGAAAGATTTTCCATCCCGTACTTAATGGAATTTTCTACAAGCGGCTGCAGAAGGAAGGAGGGAACCATTGATGTTAAAACGCTTGAATCTACATTGTAAGATGTTTCCAGTTTATCCTTGAAGCGAGCTTCCATAATTTCGATATAGAATTTCAAAATTTTTATTTCCTCCGAGAGTGTATGAATGCTCGCGCCCGATGTCTTAAGCGTTGTTCTTAAAAGATCGCTCAGGTTGGCAATCATTCTATCGGCTTCCTGTACGTTTTCATACATCACCGATGAAATCATGTTCAAGGTGTTGAAAAGAAAATGGGGATGAATTTGATTCTTCAAAAATTCAAGCCGCGTGCGCGTTAACTGCTCTTCCAATTTTACGGCTTTCAATTTTTCCGCCTGCTTCTCCTTACTCACTTCGTAGAAATTATAAATAAGGTAAACAACAAAAAATCCCACCGAAAGCTTTAATGTTTCCATTACAAGGCGGTACTGCATAAACCCGTAATTATATTCTCCCCACCCGGCAAAATGAAATATTATAAGCCGCGAGTAATACATTATTCCGGTATGAATTATTCCCAAGATCACGGCAAGAAAAAAATAAAGAGGGATACCAATCAGCTTATTCTCTTTTTTAATGGGATAAACGCTGTAAACCCAAAGAACGATCGGGATGAGTAGAGTAAACGAGTATGAACCCGTGAATTCGTAAATAAAATAGTGAAGAGCGTAAACTTTTTCGCCATCCGCCAAACGTGATGTAAGTATTACCAGCGTGTTCAGCAACCCGTTTATATTTGCGAGTATGAACAACAGCAGCAGAAGTTTCCGCCATCGCAGAAATAATCTTTTCAGCATCTCTTTCCGAAAGATTGTTTTAAATAACGGCATTTTCTTTCTGCTCAAATATCATAATTAACAAACTGTTTTCAAACCCATCCGGCATGAAAGGGATTTTTGAAAGCATGAACGGGATGCTTTTGAACCAAATTGATTTTTAGATTGTAGTATTTATTCATTTCCAAGACGCGAGGCGACAATATCTTTGGCCTCGATAAAAGTATTCGAGTTAATTATTTCCCTCACAAGGATAAAAAAATCCCGCTTGCGACAAATCGCGGTTATTCCATCTAACCGGGTAATATTTTTCGCGTCGTAATGACTAAACAATCGGAGAAACTATGCAATCTAAAGAAAGACGTTACGATATCGACTGGTTACGAGTAATTGCGTTTTATCTTTTAATCTTTTTTCACGCGGGAATGTTCTTTGTGCCGTGGCAATTTCATTTTAAGAACGCGCAGACATCCGAATGGTTTGAAACATGGATGGCTTTCCTGCATTACTGGCGCCTTCCGCTTTTATTTATGATTTCCGGCATCGGCGTAAGCTTCGCGCTCGGTAAAAGAAGTCCACTGCAATTTATAGGCGAGAGACATAAAAGGTTGTTCATACCGCTTATTTTCGGAATGCTTGTTATTATTCCGCCGCAAATTTATTTCGAGCGGCTTACTCAGGGCGTTCACTTCAACAGCTATTTCGATTTCTGGAAAACTGTTTTCAATTTTGTGCCTTACCCGCAAGGCGGAAGTTTAAGCTGGCATCACTTATGGTTTATACTTTACATTCTTTTTTATTCAATGATCGGGCTGCCGTTCTTTCTTTTCTTCAGGAGTAAATACGCCGCCGGATTTAGAGCAAAACTTTCCTCATTTATAAGGAAGCATCCTTATGTTATATATTCGATCGTAATTCCTTTAGCGGCTTCGGATTTTACGCTTGGAAGAATCTTTCCCGTAACCCACGGCATGTTCGACGACTGGTACAATCATGCAAATTCGTTTATCTTTTTTCTTACCGGCTACTTAATAACAACAATAGACGGAGTTTGGGATGTTATTGCGGCGCAGCGAAAAAAATCCCTTATCATGGGCGGCGTTCCTTCGCTGTTCTTAATTCTTTTTGTGTGGGGACCGACTTTCGAAATCATGAACGAAAGAACCGAAGCATTCGGAATTTTTTACGGAATCTTAACCGTGATCTTAACCGCCGGGATGCTCTTCGCGATTCTTGGTTACGGCAGAGTATTGCTGAACAAACCGAGCAAAGTTTTGAGCTACGCTAATGAATCCGTTTACCCTCTTTACATTTTACATCAGTCGGTGCAGCTCTCCATTGGTTATTACATTTTGCAGTTGAATTGGGGAATCCTTCCGAAATTTGTTCTTGTTGTAATCGGCACATTCGGAATCAGTCTGTTGATTTATGAATTATTTATACGCAGATTCAATTTTATGAGATTATTCTTCGGTTTAAAATTCAAACGCAAAACTAAAAAGGCGGCCACTGCCGAAAATACCGGCTTGATTTATGAGGATGGACGGTGAAAAAACACCGTCCTTTTTTTGAACTATCCATACAAAGACCTCGTTATCTATCATATATGTGCTTCGCATGTATATGATTAGAATTCAATGGAAGTAATTGTTAAATTTAAAGCGCGTTTTGAAGGGCAATTATTTTCTCATCACAGAAAAAATAGATTTAAGGATTATAAAAATGAGCGATTATAACAATAACGACGGTGCCGTTTTAGACGAAGTTGAAATCCGCGAGTGGCTTGAATCGTTGGAATATGTTCTGCAATCGGGAGGACCGGAAAAGGTTAGAGAACTTCTTCACAACCTCGATATGTACGCGCATGAGTCTGGTATCGATTTACCTTTTACAGCAAACACGCCGTATATAAACACAATTCCAAAAGATCTTCAGCCGCCGTTCCCGGGCGGAAGAGAAATTGAACGCCGCATCAAAAGTTTGATACGCTGGAACGCTATGGCTATGGTAGTTCGGGCAAATAAAGAAGAAGCCGGAATCGGCGGTCACATTTCTACTTATGCATCTGCGGCAACTTTGTATGAAATCGGTTTCAACCATTTCTTTCGCGGCAAAGACGGAAACCACGAAGGCGATATAATTTATTTTCAAGGTCACGCTTCGCCGGGATTTTACGCGCGCGCCTTTCTCGAAGGAAGAATTTCAAAAGAACAATTGGAAAATTTTAGACGGGAATTAAAACCGGGCGGAGGATTATCTTCTTATCCGCATCCGTGGCTTATGCCGGACTTTTGGGAATTCCCGACGGTTTCTATGGGCCTCGGTCCGATACAGTCGATCTATCAAGCGCGCTTCGCCCGTTACTTAGAAGATCGCGGACTTAAAAAGCCGAGCGATCAAAAAATTTGGGCATTTCTTGGCGACGGTGAAACCGACGAACCCGAAACTCTTGGTGCTATTTCGCTTGCCGCGCGAGAGCATCTCGATAATTTAATTTTCGTTATTAATTGCAAACTGCAAAGGTTGGATGGACCGGTTCGCGGCAACGGAAATATTATGCAGGAACTCGAAGCCAGTTTCCGCGGCGCAGGATGGAATGTTATAAAAGTTATTTGGGGCGGCTATTGGGATCCTTTACTTGAACAAGATAAAACCGGGTTACTGTTAAAACGGATGAATGAATCGATCGATGGCGAATCTCAAAATTATGTTACTCGCGGCGGAAAATACATACGTGAAAATTTCTTCGGCAAGTATCCCGAGCTGTTAAGTCTGGTTGAAAAATATTCCGACGAACAATTGGAAAAGATGAAACGCGGCGGGCACGATCCCGAAAAAGTTTATACCGCTTACAAAGCTGCCGTTGAACATAAAGGCGCGCCTACCGTAATACTTGCGAGAACGGTTAAAGGTTACGGACTCGGCGAAGCCGGCGAAGGTAAAAACATAACGCATCAACAGAAAAAATTAAACGAAGACGAATTGAGAGAATTCAGAACGCGCTTCTCAATTCCAATCAGCGACGAGGAGGTTGCAAAAGCGCCGTTCTATCGCCCCGCGGAAGACTCGGCGGAAATTCGTTATTTGAAAGAAAGAAGAAAAGCTCTCGGCGGTTATATTCCCAAAAGAGTTGTTAAATCCTCGCCGCTTAAAACTCCTGCGGAAGAATTATTCGAAGAATTTTATACCGGAACCGAGGGACGCGAAGTTTCCACAACCATGGTCTTTGTTCGAATACTTGCCAAGCTTTTACGCGATAAAGAAATCGGCCACTTAATTGTTCCTATTGTTCCCGACGAAGCCCGCACTTTCGGTATGGAAGCATTGTTTAGACAGATCGGAATTTATTCTCATCAGGGACAGCTTTACGAGCCGGTTGATAAAGATAGTTTGCTTTACTACAAAGAAGCCAAGAACGGGCAAATTCTCGAAGAGGGAATTACCGAAGCCGGTTCGATGTCGTCCTTCATTGCGGCGGGAACTGCATACGCAACTCACGGAATTAACACAATTCCTTTCTTTACGTACTATTCAATGTTCGGCTTCCAGCGTTTCGGCGATCTTGCATGGGCCGCGGGCGATATGCGCTGTAAGGGATTTTTGCTCGGCGCAACTGCCGGAAGAACAACTCTTGCCGGCGAAGGTTTGCAGCATCAGGACGGCAACAGCCAATTGCTCGCTTACACAATTCCCAATTTAGTTGCTTACGATCCCGCGTTTGCATACGAACTTGCGGTTATTATTCGCGACGGTATTTACCGTATGTATGAGAAACAGGAAAATGTTTATTACTACATCACGATAATGAATGAAAATTACGCTCAGCCTGAAATGCCTACCTCGGCGGCAGGCGGGCCTAAGGGTGTTAAAGATGGAATTCTGAAAGGCATGTATAAATTTAAATCCAGTACAAAACCTGCTAAAGATCAAAAAGCTAAAGCTCACTTGCTCGGCAGCGGAACAATTCTCAACGAAGTAATAAAAGCCGGAGATATTCTCGAAAGCAAATACAACGTTGCGGCCGATATCTGGAGCGTTACAAGTTATAAAAATCTTCATCT
>DAIEQA010000092.1:0-5409 GCA_027348115.1 Ignavibacteriales bacterium | reverse complement strand
AGATGTTCTTTCGAAAGATCATTCGATAGATACCACCAAGGTTATAGTTCCGGATGAAACATACAATCGTCTGGGGCAAATAATCGTTCAGTTCTTGAGCATGTACCATTATAACAAGGTTCCGTTTAACGATTCCCTTGCCCAGGTAATTTATAATGAATACCTCGGCGACCTCGATAATAATAAACTGTACTTCCTTCAATCGGATATCAACGGATTTCAGAAATACAAAGACCAGTTTTGCAAATTGATTAAGGAAGGAAATCTTAAACCAGCTTTTGAAATTTTCAATGTGTTTAAAGAACGCTTAAATGAACGAATGAAATACATTGATGTTCTGCTTAAGCACAAATTTGATTTCACCAAGAAGGAATCTTTTATTCCTAACAGGGAAAAAGCCGACTGGGCAAAAACTCCGGAAGAGTTGAACGAATTGTGGCGGCAAAGAATTAAAAACGACGAGCTCAACATGGTGCTTGCCGGTAAGGAATTAGATAAAATTCCCGATGTGCTTGGTAAGCGCTATCATAATTATCATAGAATAATTCTTCAGTATGATGCAGAAGATGTGTTCTCGTTATTCATGAATTCAGTTACTCAAACTTACGACCCGCATACGGATTATTTTTCGCAGGCAGCTTCCGATAACTTTAACATTAGCATGAAATTATCTTTGGAAGGAATCGGGGCTTCGCTTCGCCAGGATAATGATTATACTGTTGTGGCTTCCGTAATTGCCGGCGGTCCCGCGGCTAAAAGCGGCTTAATAAAAGAAGAAGATAAAATAGTCGGCGTTGCTCAGGGCGACGACGGCGAGATGGTGGATGTAATCGGCTGGCGCCTCGACGATGTAATTCAGCTTATTCGCGGAAAGAAAGGAACAGTTGTTCGTCTTCAAATTATTCATGCCAAGGATAGTCCGTCCGATCCGCCGCACGAAATTAAACTTGTGCGCGACGAAATTAAATTGGAAGAGCAGGCGGCTAAGGACGAGATTCTTAACGTCGATGATAACGGAACAAACTTCAAACTCGGTGTAATAAAGCTTCCGTCGTTCTATACGGATTTTGAAGGCCAGCGTCTCGGCAAACCGGATTATAAAAGTACAACTCGCGATGTCAGAGCAATCATAGATAAATTTAAAAAAGAAAAAGTTGACGGCGTAATTGTAGACCTGCGCAACAATGGCGGAGGTTCGCTGCAGGAAGCAATTCAGCTTTCTGGATTGTTTATAAAAGACGGCCCGGTTGTTCAAGTAAAAAATTCGGCAGGAGCCGTTGAAGTTGATAGGGATCCTGATCCAAATATTGTGTACGATGGACCACTCGCGGTTTTGACAAACCGTTTCAGCGCATCGGCTTCCGAAATTTTTGCCGCTGCTATTCAAGATTATGGACGCGGCTTGATTCTCGGCTCCAATACTTGGGGTAAAGGCACCGTTCAAAATATGATTGACTTAAACCATGCGATAATGATTTCTAATAAAAAATTGGGACAATTGAAACTCACAATCGCAAAGTTTTATCGTATTACCGGCAGCAGCACACAGCGTCTCGGGGTTAAGCCGGATATTTCTTTTCCGTCTCCTTACAGTTCAAAAGAATTCGGCGAGAGCGAAAAAACGAGTGCGTTGCCGTGGGATCAAATTAAGCCTGCCCAGTATAACAAGTACGGCGATTTGTCGAAGATAATTCCTTTGTTGGAAGAGAAGCATGAGGAAAGAGCAAAGACAGATCCGGAATACCTGTACACAATGGCAGAGGTAAAAGAATTTAATGAAAACCGGGAAAAGAAATCTGTCTCTTTGAACGAAGCGGAACGCAAGGAAGAAAAAGACAAACTCGACGCGGAACGCAAAAGAAGAGACGAAGAACTTGCGAAATCTCTGAACTTGAAAATAAAAGATAAAAAAGAAGTTGAAGCTGCGACCGATAAAGCAAAAGACTACGAGCTTAATGAAAGCGGAAAAATTTTAGCCGATCTGATTCTCTCAAAAGTCGGTTGACCACTCTTTGTCCCCCTTCTTGATTAAGGAGGGGGAATTGTTATTAACATGAAAACAAATGCCGTAAGAATTCTTGAATCGCACAACATTCTGCATTCAACTATTGAATACGAGTTTAACGAAGATGAGATTGACGCGGTTTCGGTAGCAAAAAAAGTTGGAGTTGACGCCGATACGGTTTTCAAAACGTTGGTTGCCCGGAATGAAAAGAATGATCTGTGTGTTTTTGTCATTCCGGCCGTATTCGAACTGAATCTTAAAAAAGCCGCGGCAGCAAGTTCAGGCAAAAAAATTGAAATGATAAAGATGAAAGAGCTACAGCCGCTGACCGGTTACATCAGAGGCGGGTGTTCTCCAATCGGAATGAAGAAATTATTTCCTACCTTCATAGATGAAACAGCACAGTTGTACGATCAAATTTATGTTAGCGCCGGCATTCGGGGGATGCAGCTTAAAATTTCTCCAACCGATTTAGCCGGAATTATAAATGCCGAATTTGCGGATTTGGTGTAAAACGAGTTAAAAATCGCGACTAATTGTGTTTGTCCGCTATCTATATTTTTCTTAGATTTGGCACCAAAATTTAATGGAGTATTGAAATGGCAAAACAACAATCCTTTGGCGATAAAGCAAAAGGCAAAGCAAAATCGACACATGTAAATGTGAAATTCATTAAAACCGTAAAATCTGCTAACGGCAGCTATAAATTTCACGAAAAATTTGTAAAGCTCGACGATATAAGCAAAGTATCAACTCTTAAATAAAAAAAGCGGCTCATGCCGCTTTTTTGTTAGCACTACAGAATTTTAATTATCCGAAACAACCTCTATAGCCGGATTCACCTCACGCCGTAAAAGATTTTCGATTGCAACCAAGGTTCCGCGTATCGAGCTCGGGCAGCTTCCGCATGCGCCCTGATAGCGAATTTTTAATGTTAATCCTTCCATTCCGGTTACTTGTAAACCGCCGCCGTCGCCTGCAAGTGCGGGACGAACGCGTGTATCTAAGATTTCATTTACCTTTTTGAGAATAGCGGTTTCTTCATCCTTGCTAACATTAAACTGTTCGGCTTCCGGAGGAATAGTAGTTTTATCAAAATTCTTTATGAACTCGACAAAGGGGCGCTGAATTTTTCCCCAGTTTGCCTTAGCCTCTTTTTCTATCGTAATAAATTTGTCCATATAGAACACCGAGACAACACCGGGAATTTCGAAGATTCCCTTTGCCAGCGGATCGTTTGCAGCTTCTTGCCTGGTTTGAAAATTTCTGGTTTCCCTGTTTAACAATTTTTCGTTAAGAATAAATTTTAACGCCTGCGGGTTGGGTGTAAGATCTACATCCTGAACCATTAACATGACTAACTCCGTTTTTTACTTTGAACATAGAACCTGACGCGCAAGTTCTAAACAGTCTTTTCTCTATTACATCGCAATCATATTAAAATTAAGATTGTGATTCAAGGAATCCGGGAAGAAGAAATCAAACCCCGAACTGCCTTAGATGGTGATCTAAATGTTTGTACATTAAAGAACTCCACTGTGTTGGACTAAGTTTGCCGAAAAACGCATGCGAGTCTGCTGTAACTTTTGACGGGCCGTCATCATGAAATTTATTAATCAACGAAATAAGTTTTTGCTTTTCACTTTCAAAAGTTTCCGTATTGCCGATTATAAATCCCGGGTGAGTAGGAGATCCATGACGAAACGGTTTATCGTTGGTGGTTTGAGATTTAAACATCCGGCCAATTAATTTTAGGAACGGGCTCGACTTTAAATATTTTTCTCCATTTGCAGTTTGCATTCCAACAGAACAATGGGCCAGCATTTGATTTACATTCATAGACCCCCAAACATGTTGCGTGTCCGGCGTTAACTTCTCTATCCGTGATGTTATTTCAGTTAAAAATTCTTTTTGAAATAAGCTTTTCATAAGCGCCTCTTCTTTGAATGTTAATGCAAACGTATTTCGATTACACCCGCAATTTGTCATATTGATCTAATAGTAACCAATGAAACTATAGAAATAAAAAGCCAAAGCATTACGCCCAGAGCCAATGGCTTCCAGCCAACAGATTTTATTTTATCAACCGAAAGACCGGCGCCGATTAAAAACAATGTAACAGTAAGACCGGTTTTTGAAATATCCGATATGAATTTATAATAAACGACGAAATTTGTAAAGTAGCTGTTAAATAACATTGCAAGAATAAATAATCCAATGAACCACGGTATTTTAATCTTTTTATTCCCTGATTTGAAAATGAATGCAGTAAGCAATGCAACAGGAATTATCCAGAGCGCGCGGGCGAGTTTTACCGTTGTGGCGGTTTGCAGGGCCTCCTTTCCGTAAGTGCTGGCAGCGCCAACTACCGAGCTTGTGTCATGAATTGCTATTGCCGACCAAAGTCCGAATTGATGTTGCGTTAATTTGAAGTAATGTCCTATCGGCGGAAATATTATCAGCGCGATTGAGTTTAGTAAAAAAACCGTGCCGAGCGCAACGGACATATCTTTCTCGGATGCATCGAGCATTGGGCCTACCGCCGCAATTGCGCTTCCGCCGCAGATGGCTGTGCCGGATGCAACAAGATGGGACGCTTTGCGGGAAATATTTAATGATCTTCCGATGATATAGCCCAACGAAAGCGTAGTAAATATCGATACGATTGTTAACAAAAATCCGTCTTGACCGGCATGGATTGCGTTTTGAAAATTCATTCCGAATCCCAATCCGACTACGGACGTCTTTAATAAAATATTTGTCGCTTTGTGATTCTTATGAATAAATGGATGCCCAACGAACTGGGCGAATAAAAATCCCAGTGCAAGCGCAATGGGCGGATTTATAAAAGAAGTTGTGCACAATACTACCGCAAGTACAAGCACCGCTATTCTTAAGTAAGAATAATTGTCAAAGAAATTTTTCATTGTAAACCGTTAAATGTTGAATTCAAAACTACCTGGAATAATTTTGATCGTCGAATCACAAATTGTAATGGTAGATTACGAAAGGTTATAATGATGTTTGCAGAAATTTCTGAAGAATTCAACCGTCTTTAAATAGCTGCCGTGCAGATTAATAAATTGGAATGTTCTATAAATTGTTAATCCTTTCACGTCAATGACGGTAAATTCATTTTGCAAAAGCTCTTTTGAAATAGAATGGATTGAGAGAAAAGCGGCGCAGTCGGAATTGAATAAATATTGTTTAATGCTCTCGGTGCTTCCAAGCTGAATTTGAATGTTGAGGTCCTTTCTTTTAACGCCGATTTTTTTTAACGCTGAATCGATTACGTCAAGCGTACCTGAACCTGTCTCGCGAATAACCATAGGAATGGTTTTTAGCTTTTCGTTTTTGATCTCTTTAGCAAAGGCCAATTTACTTTTGCTGCTTGTTACTAAAAC
>DAIEQA010000280.1:0-1980 GCA_027348115.1 Ignavibacteriales bacterium | reverse complement strand
TAGACAGTGCGGCAACGTTTACATAATTTATTTTTCCGCTGCAGTCCGTGGTGATAATGCCGTCATTTATATTTTTAAGTGTGGCATCGAGCCAGTATTCATTCTCTTTTTGCTTAATCTCGATCGATTTCTTATAGAGAGCTACTTCTATTGTGGTTTCAAGTTCTCTCTGTTCAAACGGCTTTAGCAGAAATCCGTATGGTTCGGTAAGCTTTGCCCGTTCCAACGTTTTTTCATCGGAGAATGCAGTGAGATACACAATCGGCACTTCCATATTGGAATGAATTATCTCGGCTGTTTGTATACCGTCCAATTCACCTTTAATATGGATATCCATAAGTATGAGATCTGGGGATAAATCGAATGCCTTCTTGATGGCATCCTCTCCGCTTGCGGCCGTACCTACAACCTCGTAACCGCTACGGCTGAGACGGTGGGATAATTCCATAGAGATAATCATCTCATCTTCCACCACCAGTATTTTTCTTTCGGCCATCTCTACATTACCCCTCATTCTTGAGAAAAAATTTTATAATTTCTCTCATGGGTCACAAAATTATTTCCATCGCATAAATGATACTTAATCTTCAAACTATGCGCCCAATACATCTCTTATTCCCGGGTAACAGCTGCTCAGTAATCTTCGGTTGCAACAATAAAATGAAAGACTGGCAAAATCTAGCTTGAGTAATCATTACGATTTTAACTCGGAATAGAATTGCCGTCGAACAATATTTTCAAGAGTAGCTACTTTACCCTTTCGTAATTACTTTATTATCGGAAGATTCGTGAATAAATTGAGGAAAAATGTTAGAATTATTTACCCGCTCAGCTAATAATCTTCCCCCGTCTTCTTAATTTAAATATAAAGATAAATTCTCAATTCCAGCAACAAATTAAATATGATGTGATTTAAAACAGAAATTTTGCTTTTATAATCAGCCCTTATTTATATTTAACAACTCAATTTTCAGAAAAAAATAGCGAATTATGAAACCGAAGGTTTATATTAAAGATTTATCCAATCATGTTGGACAGGAAGTTACTCTCAAAGGATGGCTTTATAACAAAAGATCGAGCGGGAAAATAAAATTTCTCATAATGAGAGACGGCAGCGGTTATGTGCAATGCGTTGTATTCAAAGGGAATGTCACCGATGAAGTTTTTGAGGATGCCGATAAACTTACACAGGAATCATCTTTCGAAATTATCGGAAAAGTTAAAGCGGAACCAAGATCGGTCGGCGGTTATGAACTTGATGTGACCGGATTAAAGATTATTTCGGTCGCACAAGAGTATCCTATAACGCCTAAAGAGCACGGAATAGAATTTTTGATAGATAACAGGCATCTCTGGGTCCGCTCCAAAAGACAAGTCGCAATTCTTAAAATAAGAGCCCGAGTTGTAAAAGCCATTAGAGACTTTTTTGATTCGAGGGGATTCGTACTTTTTGACCCTCCAATCATAACTCCTAATGCGTGCGAGGGAACTTCAACTTTATTCGAGATGGAATATTTTGATCTCGGCAAAGCATATCTGACACAATCCGGACAGCTCTATGAGGAGAGCGGGGCAATGGCACTTGGAAAAGTGTATTCCTTCGGACCGACTTTCCGTGCAGAAAAATCTAAAACCCGCCGGCACCTTACGGAATTCTGGATGGTGGAACCGGAAATGGCGTTCTATGATCTGGATGACGATATGGCGCTCGCGGAAGAATTTATAGAATATATAGTTGAATGCGTTCTCACGGATAAACAGGAAGAATTGAAAGAACTCGAACGCGATATCACCAAACTTGAGACTATCAAAAGACCATTCCCGAGAATATCGTATACCGAAGCTGTTGAAATACTGAAAAGAAAAGGTGTGGATTTTCAGTGGGGCAATGATCTCGGCGGAACGGATGAAACTATAATCGGTGAAGAGTACGACCGCCCGGTGATGATTCACAGATATCCGTCAGAGGTAAAAGCATTC
>DAIEQA010000256.1:0-6052 GCA_027348115.1 Ignavibacteriales bacterium | reverse complement strand
ATGTCTTCGACCCCTCGTTGCTTCCCGCTACCGGAACGCCTGAACCGGGAGGACTGTTCTGGGATGAAATTATGAATCTTCTTAAAGTAGTAGGAGCGGATAAAAATATTGTCGGCTTCGATGTTGTTGAATTGGCGCCGTCGAAGAATCATCATGCCTCAAACTATATTGCCGCCAAGCTTGTTTACAAACTGCTTAACTTCGCGTACACCGGTCGTTAACTTTGCGAACTGTTGAATAATATCTTCTTTTTACTTAACTATTCCTCCAATATTTTATCACATTCATCCTAATGATATGAAAACTCTTTTCAGTGTTTTACTTATAATGCTCTCATGCACATCATTATATCCACAGCAAAAAATTATATATGTCGGTCATATCGAAGGGGATATTGATCTAAGTCTTGCACCTTATGTAAAAAGAGTAATCGACGAGGCCGAAAAGAACGGGGCAGAAGCGGTAATTTTTAGAATTAATACTTTTGGCGGAAGGGTAGACGCGGCAACGGAAATTAAAGACGCAATACTTAACAGCCGGGTAAAGACTATTGCTTACGTGGATAAACGCGCCATCTCTGCCGGATCTTTGATTGCTCTATCCTGCGAAAAAATTGTTATGACTCCCGGCGCGTTAATAGGAGCGGCTACCGTGGTCGATCAAAGCGGGCATAAGCAGTCGGAGAAATATCAATCCTATATGCGCTCGGAGATGCGATCGACCGCAGAAAAAAATAATCGACGCACCGATATTGCCCAGGGCATGGTAGACGAAACGATTGTTGTTTCGGATTTAGGCGACGACTCTACAAAATTAATTACGCTCACGGCAGATGAAGCGGTTAAGTATAAAATGGCCGATACAATTTTAACCAGTATTAATTCGGTTCCGTCTGCATTTGGTTTAGGAGATGCGCAATTAATTTCTTTAAGATCAAACTGGGCAGAAGATTTTGTACGGTTCCTAAACAATCCCATTGTCTCGTCGTTGCTTATAATTATCGGACTAGTAGGAATATTCGCCGAAATAAAAATGGGAGTCTGGGGATTGCCCGGTACGATTGCCGTAATTGCTCTCGCGCTGTTTTTCGGATCTGGATATATACTCGATCTTGCCTCAGCTTTAGATATTGTAATGTTTGTCGTTGGAGTGATCTTACTGCTCGTGGAAATTTTTGTAATTCCCGGGTTCGGCATTGTAGGTATTCTCGGAATAATTCTAATGGTTGCCGGTTTGTTCTTAAGTCTTCTTTCGGATTTTGAGTTGACGGATTTTTCTTTTATCTCCAACGCCATAATTCAGCTTGCGGCGGTATTTGTCGGCACCGGTGTATTCGTATTTATACTTTCAAAGTATCTTCCAAAGTCGTCCGTATTCAACCGGTTAATTTTGCATGAAAATATTTCGAGCACATCAGGGTACGCATCCAAGCCGTCTTTAGAGCATCTTGTTGGAACAAGCGGAACTTCGCTTACCGATCTAAGGCCTGCCGGCGCTGCGATTATAAACGGCGAAAGGATAGATGTTGTTACCGAAGGGGAATATATAAATCACGATTCTGAAGTAACTGTAAAATCTGTTGTAGGGTCTAAGGTGGTTGTCGGGTTGAAAAAATAATTTCCGGCTTCAAATTAAAAGAGCGGAAACCGGTTCTCTTAAACCGGCTTCCGCTCTTAAATTATATCAACTCAACAATATTTCTGTTTGAGGTTACGTCTTTGCGCGTAGTTTTCTTTGTCTTCTGGCTGGAATCCTTCGACTCTATTACCACATTCATTTCCACGTTCGTCGATGTTTCGGATTTTATAACCTTGCCGTTATCAACTCCGAATAAAATAATTCCTCCGCCGGTAATTTTCGGATCTGAAAAAGTATAATTCATTCCGTTCTCGGAACCTTGTTTATTGCCGCTCCACTTTACGTTTAACGAGGCATTAATTTTAGCTGCGTTCAATCCGTTCACTTTTACAAAATCCTGCACCGTGTATTTTGCGGTGTTCGTCATTTGGAAGATAGCAAGACTACCGGGGTATTGCCTTACCCACGAGGAATCTTTTGCAACCGGTTTATCAGGTACTTCCTTGAATATCATCTGGGTGATCGGCTGTAGAACCTGGGCAATGCTTCGGACAAGGTTGGATTTTTGGTCCGCCGTTAATTTTTGTTTGGGCGGCTGGGCTGCAAGAAATTTATCAACAACTTTATCCATACCCGTCACATCCACTACATTTCCTTTCGGATCGATCTTAACGATGAAAGGGGAATTGGTTATGCTTTCGTATTCAACAAACTGCGCCTTTGTCTGAGGCGAATTATTTGCCTTGGAATCGTATACAACCTTCTGGCCGTTCATATCTGCATCTATTTTCATCGAAGAAATTGTGGCTTGAATTTCCGCAACATTGTTTTTATCCACGTTCTTCACGTTGAAATCGAAAGTATAATATGTAGTTTGATTTGATTTGCTCTTGATAACCGAATCGGCATGAATTGTCTGATCGCTCATGGTTATTGTTGTAAGCCGGTAAGAAAATTTGTCGCCTTTCTTAAATTGGTATTTAAGCGTCACATTGCCGCCGATATTAACCTTCTCCAGGTTGTTATATGCTTCGACGTTAACTGCGTTTTGATTTTGCTTTACTTCAGCTTCCTTATTTTCTTTCTTTCCGCATCCGGATGCAAGGGCAAAGGCAAGAAGAAGTAAAAAATATTTTTTGAGATTCTTAGTCATTTCATTCTCTTTTTGTTTTGATAAAGGACTCACCAAGTTAAGCGGAGAGTCCGTTTGAATTATTTCCAGCCGTTAATTTCCAAAGTTTCTTTGCGCGAGAAGAAGTGTGAAATTTCTTTGGCCGCGTTTTCATCCGAATCAGATCCGTGAACAATATTTTCTTGAATATTATCGGCGTAAAGTTTTCTTATTGTCCCGTCAAGCGCTTTGACAGGATCGGTAGCGCCGATCAATTTTCTGAATTCCTCAACCGCGTTTTCTTTCTCAAGATAAATAGGAACGCATGGACCCGACGTCATATAAGCGATAAGATCGTTGAAGAAAGGTTTCCCGTCGTGTACTTCGTAAAATCCTTTGGCGGAATCCTGCGTTAATTTAATCATCTTCATTCCGCGGATTGTAAAACCAGCATCCTGTATATGAGTCACTACTGTACCGATAAGATTTTTCCTGACGCAATCCGGTTTTAGAATTGCAAGTGTTTTGTTGCCCAATATTTCCTCCTGGATTTGAAATTTATTTTCAGAATTAACTCACAAAATTATTTTCTCTTTTTTGCCGGGGTTTTTTTGCCTTTGTTTTTCTTTACGGTTTTTGCCGGCAATTTAACCTTTGCGGCGGCTTTCTTTTTTGCAGCCGGTTTAGCTTTAGCTGCCGGCTTTTTGGAAGCGAGCAGGGCTTTTTTCATCGTAATACCAAGCTCAGCGGGACTTTCGCATACATGTATGCCAGCTTTTTTCATAGCAGCCATTTTTTCAGCAGCGGTTCCTTTTCCGCCGGAGATGATTGCACCGGCATGACCCATTCTGCGTCCCGGAGGCGCTGTTCTTCCTGCAATAAATCCAACGACCGGTTTACTGACGTATTTCTTAATGAAGGCAGCGGCTTCTTCTTCGGCGCTTCCTCCGATTTCACCGATCATTACAATTCCTTCGGTACCGGGATCTTCGTTGAATAATTTAATCACGTCTATAAAGCGCGAGCCGATTACCGGGTCACCTCCGATACCGACGCAGGTTGATTGTCCGATTCCCAGATCGGTTAATTGTTTTACCGCTTCGTAAGTCAAAGTTCCGCTTCGGGAAACTACGCCAACTTTTCCTGCTTTATGTATGAACCCGGGCATGATGCCGATCTTGGCTTTACCAGGAGAGATAACGCCGGGACAGTTTGGTCCGATGAGACGAATATTTTTTCCTTTAATTGAATTGTAAACGGCAATCATATCTTTGGCGGGAATACCTTCGGTGATGCACACGATTAGTTTAATGCCCGCGTTAGCCGCTTCGAGTATTGCATCTGCGGCAAAAGCCGGTGGAACAAAGATCGCAGAGGCATCGGCCCCAGATGCTTTAACGGCGTCCGCAACCGTGTTAAAAATAGGAACCTTTGTATCGTCAAATATTTGTCCGCCCTTACCAGGGGTAACACCGGCAACAACGTTTGTACCGTATTCAATCATCTGCTTTGCGTGGAACGATCCTTCGCCGCCGGTGATGCCTTGAACCAACACTTTGGTTTTTTTATCGAGTAGGATGCTCATATTAATTCCTCAATGGAAATTTTCAAAAAATTGACTGGGCTAAATTAAGAAAGGCAAGTGATATTTACTTAAGAAAAATTCATTTCTTATTGCTGCCAGGCGGCTAGCCGCAAGGGCTTAGTGTTATAATTCTTGGAGAGCATGACGGGATTTTCTCTTTGCCGGATTTATAATTTTAATTCTTCAACTTTGATAACACGTGCAAATGTGCCGTTTAGCGCTGATAGAAAAGATGTATGTACGTCCTCTGCTTTTACGGTTTTGCCTGCAAAAGATAAATCTTTTGTTGCGCATGCATCGGCGATAAGCGTGCAGTGGTAACCCAAATCCTTCGCGGCTCTTACCGTAGTATCAATACACATATGCGTCATCATTCCGCAGACGACCAAACTGTCGACTTCGTTTTTATCGAGTATGGTTTTCAAATCAGTTTCTTTAAAGCTATTCGGGAAATGTTTTTCAACAACTATTTCTTCTTCAAAAGGGAAGACATTAGAATGAATTTCGGACCCGATAGTACCGGGCAGAAAGAATGTAGCTCCCGGCCGAATTGAAATGTGGCGGATATGAATTGTCAATTCATTACTTGTCCGGAATTTTTCCAATAAAAATTTTGCTTTGAGACTAGCTTCAAGAGAGCCGTAAAGAGGATTACTTCCTCCTTCAAAGTAGTCGTTTTGAATATCTATGATTAACAGCGCTCTCTTATTCAATATCTGCCATTAATTATTTTTCATCTCTTTGTTTTGGCTTACGTTTAACGCCGAGCATTATTTTAATTTGTTCAATATTGCCGTTATCGGGAATGGTAAACTTTACCCATTTACCGTCATGGTACTGATGCGTTTCATTTATTATTTTTTGTGTTGACCTTGTAAGATTCTTGTACAGGGACTTCAACATTTCCAGTTCAGTTTTCCCGAAAACAATTACCGAAGTAAAAGCATCTTTCTCCGGGAAAAGGACGCAAAGAGTCTTGCTCGATTTTCTGTACTTAAGCATCCATCCGTAATTTTTCCCTCCGTAGAGAAGAGTCGGCTCAATGTTATAAGATGCCGAGATGTAATCGTTCAGTTTGTTCCACTCTTCTAGAATTTTTTTGCCGAGCGTCTTTTTAATTTGTTCAGCGGTAGGAGCCTCATCCTTATTCAAAAATCGTTCGTGCATTTGAACCTCTCAAATTTTTGATGAAAAGAGAATCGGAATAAATGTTCCCGGCGATATTAATTTTTGATCATCGAGGAGAATTGTAAAAGCTTCAGTTCTTCAAACTGACCGGCCATCAGCTGCATACCGATAGGAAGTTTTTCTCTGTTGAAACCGATTGGAATGTTTATTCCCGGTATACCGGCAAGGTTTGCCGATGTTGTATATATATCGCTAAGGTACATTTCAAGCGGGTCGTCGGATTTTTCGCCGATCTTAAATGCAACGCTCGGAGACGTTGGCGTTAATATAACATCGCATTTCCCGAATGCTTTATCGAAATCCTGCTTTAGGAGTCTGCGAACTTTTTGCGCTTTGCGGTAGTATGCGTCGTAATATCCGGCGGATAAAACATAAGTGCCGAGCATGATTCTGCGTTTTACTTCCGCGCCGAATCCTTCCGTTCTGGAATTGATATACATACTGCCGAGGTCGCCGCTTTCTTTGGAACGATAGCCGTAGCGGGCGCCGTCGAAACGCGCAAGGTTGGAAGATGCCTCTGCGGTTGTTAATATGTAATATGTTGCAATTGAATATTCGGTATGCGGAAGTTCTATATCAACAAACTTGTG
>DAIEQA010000254.1:0-2748 GCA_027348115.1 Ignavibacteriales bacterium | reverse complement strand
TTTTTCAATCCTATGCTTATGAAGTATATTCTCCGCAGTTTCAAGTGTGGTGCCTAAAGGAGCGGTAATAAGATTTTCTTTCGTCATCAACTGACTTACAAGACGATTCTTGTTATGCTCGAACCTAAGATCACGATTGGTTAAAATTCCGACAAGCTTACCCATGCCGTCAACAACAGGAATGCCGGAGATATGATACTTGGACATAAGTTCTTCGGCTTCTCTAATAGTATGCTCTGGAGTAAGGGTAATGGGATTAACAATCATTCCACTTTCGGACCTTTTGACCTTATCAACTTCGTCCGCTTGTTTATGAATCGACATGTTTTTGTGAATGATGCCGATTCCTCCTTGAGCAGCCATAGCTATAGCCATCTGAGATTCTGTAACTGTATCCATCGATGCAGAGAGGAAGGGAATATTTAATTTTATTTCTGGAGTAAGATAAGCGCTTATATCGGTCTGGCGCGGAAGAACTGTAGAACGAGCCGGGACTAATAAAATGTCGTCAAAAGTTAAACCTTCGAATTCAACTTTGTTCTTTTTCATGATTACCTCATTTATTAATAAACTTTATTCCAAATACAAAAAAGACCACACAGCGTGGTCTTAGATTCAATCAAACGCAGAGAACCCGGTGATGTCCTCACCGATTATCAGCGTGTGCATCTCGTGAGTGCCCTCGTAAGTTTTAACGGACTCCAAATTTTGCGAGTGCCGCATTACGGGATACTCATCGATAATTCCGTTAGCGCCAAAAATTTCTCTTGCTATACGAGCTGTCTCGAGCGCCTTTTCACAATTATTTCTTTTAGCCATCGATACCTGAGTATGCTTCAACTCCCCACTGTCCTTCAACCTTCCGAGCTGCAAATTTAAAAGCTGTGCCTTAGTAATTTCGGAAAGTATGTAGACCAGCTTTTCCTGCGTCATTTGGTAGGCGGCAATTGGCTTGCTGAACTGCACGCGCGACTTTGCGTAATTCAATGCCGAATCATAACACGCCATCATGGCTCCAACAACTCCCCAGGCAATGCCGTAGCGCGCTTGGTTTAAGCACATCAGCGGCGATTTTAATCCGCTGCTGCCCGGTAAAATATTTTTTTCAGGAATAAACACATCCTGAAAAATTAATTCCGAAGTAACGGATGCTTTCAACGAATGTTTTCCTTTCATCTCCGGCGCGTTAAATCCCTTAATACCTTTTTCAACTAGAAAACCTTTAATAACTCCGTCAAGTTTAGCCCATACAACTGCAACGTCTGCAATCGTTCCGTTTGTAATCCACATTTTAGCGCCGTTAAGAATGTAACCATCTGCGATCTTCTCCGCATGTGTTATCATTCCACCGGGATTGGAACCGTAATCCGGTTCTGTTAAACCGAAACATCCTATCTTCTCGCCGGAAGCAAGCTTCGGCAGCCAGTAATCTTTTTGTTCCTCGCTTCCAAAAGTGAAGATTGGATACATAACTAATGATGATTGAACGGAGACGAAACTTCTTAACCCGCTGTCCCCTCTTTCAAGTTCCTGCATTACTAGTCCGTATACAACATTATTCATTTCCGGGCAATTATACTTTTGAGGAAGAGTGACTCCAAGTAAATTCAGCTTAGCCAGTTCACGTATTAAATGGAAAGGAAATTTTTCTTCGCGGTAGTGCTTTTCTATGATGGGAATAACTTTTTCATCAACAAATTCGCGCACGGAATTGCGCACCAATATTTCTTCTTCGGTTAAAAGCTTTTCTAAATTAAAATAGTCTACGCCTGCGAATTTGCTCATGATGATTGAAAAATTTGATTGCAAAGATAGTCAAAACATTTATATCCGCAAAAATCATTCTGTACCATCCTCCTGCTCATCATAAAAATTAAGCTCATTTACAATTTTCATTATTATATCGGATTCATAACCACGCGAAATCAGGAATGAAAACAATTTGGATTTTATCTTTCGCTTGTCGGTTTCTTTTCTTTTGAGTGATTCGAGTTTTCGTTTCGCCAATTCTTGAGCTTGTTCAAAACCGGCTTCCGAATTTAATCCTTCGAGAGTTGATTTTATGATTTCTCTGGAAATTCCTTTTTTATGCAATTCGGCTTTAATCTTATTAACACCGACTTTTTTGCCCGATCTTTCTTCTGTGTAAGCGTGAGCAAATTTTTCATCATTTAGAAAGCGGCCTGCTAAAAGTTGCTCAATCACGCGATCAATTGTTTCTTTATCGATTTTCTTTTGAAACAGTTTTGTTCTAATCTCGTAAACCGAATGCTGCCGTCCGCTTAAAATTCTAAATGCAGAATCTTTTGCTTTATGAAAATTGCTATCGGAAATAAGTTTCGATTTAGCAGTCTCGTCTATCGAATCATTTTTTCTCAGACCGGAATCAGCTATGGTGCGGTAATCGAGAGAAATAGATTCTCCTTCATCGAAATAAATAATTACATTGTTCCCTTTTTGTTTTAGGGCAGTAATAATCATCTATTATTTTTTCTTCAACTTAGTTTCCGCTTCTTCCTTAACCGGTTTCTGTTCTTCTTTGACGAGGCCTAAAGTTATTTTAACATCATTTTCAAGCGCTTCGAACAAAGCCGGATCTTCAAGCATTTTTTGTTTTAACTGCTCGCGGCCTTGAAAACGGTCTTCTCTGTAAGTAAACCACGAGCCGCTCTTTTTGAGAATATTCCTGTCGGTCGCAAGATCGATAATATCTCCTGCCTTGCTGATTCCTTCATTATAAAGAATATC
>DAIEQA010000245.1:0-2446 GCA_027348115.1 Ignavibacteriales bacterium | reverse complement strand
TTCAATAAGAAACAACGGTTGGTTGTA
Organism: Ignavibacteriales bacterium; assembly: GCA_027348115.1. Lineage (GTDB taxonomy): Bacteria > Bacteroidota > Ignavibacteria > Ignavibacteriales > Melioribacteraceae > Fen-1258. Next base: position 2,419 of record DAIEQA010000245.1, on the reverse strand, counting down.
TTCAACTGGTGTGGCGTTTTCGACAAGTATCTTAACAATTTTTCCGCTTACATCGCATTCAATCTCGTTCATCAATTTCATTGCTTCAACGATGCAAAGAACCGACCCGGCAGAAACGGTATCTCCAACCTGGCAGTAAGGATCGGCGTCGGGCGCCGGGGCGCGATAGAATGTTCCAACTATCGGCGATTTAATTTCGTGATACTTGTTTGAGGATTGTTCGGCTGATGCAGCGCTTTTAGGTTCAGCCGCCTGAGCAGCGCTTACATTAACCGCCGGAATAGACTTTGAGTAATCAATAACCGGCTGCATTTGAATTTGCGCAGCTTGATGAGAATTTTTGGAAATTTTTACTTTAAGATCGCCTTCTTGAACTGTGAATTCGGTGATCTCGCTTTGCTCAACCATTTTGATGAGTTTCTTAAGTAGATTTATATCCATGCCCTTTTTAGCCGTTAGTTTTTAACTCGTTCTACGTATGCGCCGTTTCTTGTATCAACTTTAAGCACGTCGCCTTCGTTGATAAACAGCGGCACATTTATTTTAACTCCGGTTTCAAGTTTTGCAGGTTTCATGGCGCTGTTAGCAGTATCGCCTTTAAAGCCGGGTTCTGTTTCAACAACTTTAAGCGAAACAAAGATCGGAACTTCCGCCGAGATAATTTGATCAGCATCGTCAAGAAGCAATTCCACTTCCTCGCCTTCCTTAAGATAATCCGCTCCGTCGCCAAAGGTTTGCTGGGAAACGGTAAGCTGTTCATACGTATCGTTATCCATCAGTACTAATCCGGCCGTCTCACGGTAAAGATATTGGTATTTTCTTCTCTCAACTCTAACAAAATCTACACCTTCGCCAGAACGGAATGTGTTATCAAGAACTTTTCCTGTTTTAAGATTCTTCAATGTTGTTCTAACAAAAGCTCCGCCTTTGCCCGGTTTGACATGCTGAAATTCTACTATTACAAAAGGATCGCCCTTAAATTTTATAATAAGACCATTTCTGAAATCCGAAGTATCTGCCATCTAAATTTAATTCCTCTAAACTGTTGATAATATACCCACCGATAATTGCAAAATCAAGAATTGAGATTTCACTATTCCGTCCGTTAAAAAATTAACTTTCAATTTGAACCAGATATCTATCCAGTTCCGAATTTACCATGGAAGTTTTATAATCTTTTTTGATCGTGTCGAACATTGTTTTGGCGTCCGATTTTTGACCTGCCTTGAAGTAATTTATGCCGGCTCTGAAAAAGTAATCGGCATTGGAAGGATTAGCTTTAGAAATTTTTGCCGCCTCCTTGTAAAGATCGGCCGCTTTTCCAAATTCTTTTTTGTCTTCATAGTAACCGGCCTTACCCGCAGCGGCTGAAGCTTTAAACAATGGAACCGAGCCGGAATAATCGTCGTACATTTTATAAGCCGCATCGGTATTACCCATCATAGAATAACAGTCCGCTAAAAAGATTTTTGCGGTTTCACCTTGGTCGGTACTTCCGTATTTATCGACAATTTCTTTCAAGCCAACGATGTTCTTCGTCTTGTCGCCGTCGATGGCCTGCTTAAAAGAATCTTGATTGTACAAAGGCATAACTTTAGCCAGCAAAGCTGCTGCAACTTTGTTATCGTTTGCTTTTTTGTTTGAGAATAGAATAACGGCTACAACCACCAGAGCAACTACACCAAGACCTATTAAAAGCCTGGCCTGGTTTTTTTGATAGAAACTAATTGCCTTATAATAAGTGGTTACTAATTTGTCTTCCTTAATCTGTTTTTTCGAAATCTTTTTTCTTGCTTCGAGCACTTTTAACCTCGTTTTTTAATAAATCGCAAAAAATTCGGGCGGAAATCTAAGAAAAATTATACACCTATTCTAATATGATTTGAAAAAATCCAGGCATTTTTATTCCGCATTACCTCTACCCGGTAAACTCCTTTTTCGGTAACATCAAACTCGACTTGCGTCTCGGTTTTTGATTCTAAAGTTTTACCATTCCGAATTAAACGGACTTCCACGCTGTCGTGAGGTATCGTTACCGAAAGCTTAATATCTTTTTGAAAAGGTAAAGTATCTCCCATTTCATAAATCTTTTTTCCGGCAGCGGCAGTAAAACGAAATCCCCTGGCATCTCCGTGGTAATAATTTGAGACAAAGCAGCGTCCGGAACTTAAAGCACGGTAAACAATTGATTTGGAATTTTCTATATCGTCTTTTAATGTTGATGCCGCTAATTCTTGTTCGCAAAGGATATGCGTTCTAACGGATTTGAATAATACTTTGTAAGGAAAAACTTCCATTTCGAAAAAGCCGAGAAGGTTAACTTTGTGCGCATGAGCGTCAATGCCGCCAATACCAACAACTCTTCTTGTTTGACTAAGCCGGTCCCATACCTCAAGCGTTTCCTGCGAGGGGCCGGATA
>DAIEQA010000189.1:0-26149 GCA_027348115.1 Ignavibacteriales bacterium | reverse complement strand
TCTTGGAGGCCACGATTTTTGAGTTCTGTTAAAACCGTAAGCCAGAAATTGGCTCCTTCGGCTTCACTTACCCAGAGACCGAGTAAATCTTTTCTACCGTCAATATTAAGCGATAAACACGTGTATGCCGCTTTGTTTGTTACCTTTCCTTCACTTGTTACTTTGTAATGTATGGCATCAAAGAAAACAATTGGATAAAGATTTTCTAATGGACGGTTGTGCCATTCCTTAGCTAGATCAATAATCTTGTCGGTGATCTGTGAAATGAGAGATGCACTTACTTCCAAACCATAAAATTCTTGAACGTGTGATTGTATATCTCGGGTAGTCATTCCCTTGGCATACATTGAAATAATTTTATCTTCGATTGGTCCAAGTGTTCGTTCGTATTTTTTTACAATCACCGGATCAAATGAGCCATTACGATCCCGGGGAACAGTAATGTCAATTTCTCCGTTATCGTTCTTCAAAGTTTTGTGGGTTTTGCCGTTTCGGCTATTGCCGTTGTTTTTACCTGCCGGGGAGTATTTCTCGTAGCCAAGATGTTCGGTTAATTCTGCGTCGAGCATTCCTTCGAGTGATGCTTTGATTATTTTCTTGATGGCTCCATTTTCGCCCATCAAATCTTGGTAAGTTCTGGCTGTCTTTAGATCGGCTTTTAATTGCTCGATCATTTCTGGTGTCAGGTTCATTGTGTAATTCCTTTCATGGTTAGTGAAGTTGTTAATTATTTTAGCCTTTTTCAAGGGTTGCAAGAAGCTAAGCTACGTTCGGCTACGCCTCACTACGCTTAGCTTCTACTTCTTCTTTAACCATTTACACAAATATTTTTACACTCCCATTGATAAAGTTGTATCTGGTTTTATTTCCTCCCAACTTATACCGCTGTCAGTTGTTTTGAATAACTTTTTCCCTAGTACAAATCCATTATTTCTATCAAGGAACATTATTTTGTGATATCCATTAGCCTCAAAGCTTACTTTATTTTGATTCCACGAACCCCCACCATCTGTAGTTGATAATATCAAGGAACTATCTGTAAGAGCCCACCCATAAGGTGAATCAACAAAACTAATGTCCCATAAATTTGCTTCAACTCCACTATTTTGTTCTTCCCATTGCCCGAAAGAACTTAAATAGGGAATGGCAACAAACCATAACATTAAACAATATTTATTTTTCATAATTACTCCTTTAGATTATTCTTTTAGTTTCTGCTACAATTTCAAAATAAATTTCTTTTTCATTCGGAACCTCCAGTCAGCAAAAATTTTTATTCTGCTGTCGAAAAAATTTCTCCCGGCAGCTTTAGTTATATCAATAACAATTATTTCGACTGCTGCTCTTCTTTTTTCTTCGTTTCTTTCTTACCGCCTACTTTCCACGGCGACTTGAACACTTCCAAATCCGCTGGACTATCCGCGTACACTTTTCTACCTACTTTGTTTATCTCATTCACCCGGTCGTATAATTTCTGATATGCCGCAACACGTTCCCGTGTGTACTGCGGGCGGTTCTTCTTCATTGTTTCCTGGTCGTTGTTCAGTTTATCAAGGTCATCCTTCAAGGTTAATCCCTGCTGCTTGTAATCGTCCGGCATTCCCTTCTCTTTTAACTTCGCTGCGTACTTATCTATCAAGTTGCAGATGTTGGGAATCACTTCAAGCATTGTTTTTTCATCGCGTTTGGCTTTTGCAAATTTTTTAACCGGAAATTCTGCTGCAATTTCCGCATTATCCGGGTATGCAAGTTCAAGACGCAGTTTAACCCCGTCGCCCCACTTACCCAAATCAATAAGCTTCAAGTTCTTTGATGCAGTAACAGCTTTAAGCTTGTCTTCGTATTCTTCATCGCTCATATAGCGCGATGCCGTTACTATTTCATTATCGAAGTTATCAAAATAGGCGGAGTTCATACCGTACCCTGCCAGCTTTTCCTTACGCCTTCCGATACCGGAAACCGTTTTAGCAGTCTCAAGAATATCTTCTTCGGGCGCTTCCAATTGCATTTTCTTAGACATTACTTACCTCCTTTAATTATTTTTAAGATGCTTTTGTTATTTATCCGGAAGATTCAGTAATTAATTTCAACCGTACGTAATTTCTCAAACTACATCGATGCTAGTAAATACTCCCTGCACAATTTCACAAGCTCCCCATAAGCTTGTAAGAACTCCTTGCATAATTTCACAAGCTCCCTCTAAGCTTGTAAGAACTCCTTGCATAATTTCACGAACTCCGTATATGCATGTAAATACTCCTTATGTATTGGTAAAACACGTAATTCCTCTTAAAAAGCTCGAAAAAGACGTTTTTTGAGTAATTAACTGATTTCCGCATGATTTTATGCTAAAAACGGACTTTCCCTTTATCATGGAATAAAAACCTCCTCAGCCCAACTACCCGGCTGCACGGTTTTTTAGCCGAAGATCAATCTATCCTCTAAAAAGGAATTAGTTGTTATTATGAATACAGCATTTATACAAGTAGAAAATATTTTTTCGGTTGGATTGTTATAGGTTGAATGGAAATGCGTAAATCCGGCAGATAAAAGACTAGAGTATAAAAGCGTAAAGCAGTAGAATGCGCAATTAAATTTTGCTTTTGAACTTGCTACATATTTGTGTGAATAAAACCTGCTCATCAAAAATTGCCCACCGTAATTTTTAATCAGCTAACCCCGGAACAATAAAAATCAGAACTGAAATAAGTTAGCCCCACGAAACTTGAAGTCAAAGTATTTTTCAAGTCCATTAAAAGCAAGTTAAAAAATTATATCTATCGATAATTTCGAATTAAATGGTTGGAAATTATAAAACCGCCCTGTTGTAACAGAGCGGTTTAAATAAAACGCAGGTAATATCTAAACTAGCTTACCGTTTCCTGTTTGGTAACGGATCTCAAAAATCCTCCGAAGTTTTTAACCTCTTCAAGCCGGCACGACCAAACCAGCTCGTCGTTCCAAACAGTTATATCCGGACAGCCGTCGCACATCCTTTGTCTTCCGTCCTGCATAAAATCCACCGGCTGAATAAACATAATTGTTTGAAGATGCGCTCTTCTGAAAATGCGGAAAGGATTTTTAAACATATTCAATGTTGCTTTACGCAAGCCTTTGTCGAAGGGCCAGAGCAGCAGCATGGAAGCTCTTCCCATTTTAGCCGTAGCGGGAGAGGCGTAAGAAAGATATGTACCTTTAACAAAGTGATGCCACGACATTACAAGCTCTAAAAACTTCGGGCCGAGGTATCCGTAAATTTTATTTTTCGTTCCCACTCTTTCCGTGAGCAGCCATTTATAAGAATCCGCCTTTTCGGTTCCATTTAAATACGCAGCCGGGGTAAATTCAGGGTATGTTTCTCTTACCTTTGCAAGAACATCGGTGGAAAGAATATCTACTTTTCTATTTCGTTCAGAGTGATACGAGATTGTCTGCCAATCGACCTTCTTGCCGCCGGCAAACCAATCGAAAGGCATTGCCGGTACAACATGGCGGAAACAGATAAACACCATTGTATGAACGATGTCAATATTTTTTTGTGCCCATTCAACCATACCGGGAACGTATTTAAGATTTTCTTCGTAAACGGTGGAGTTAAACGAGCAGGCTATTCCGCCCACATCTGCAAGCATTCTTGCGTATTTGTACCTAAGCTCGTTCAGTTCGAGTTCGTTCTTACCATGCCACTCGCCTCCGCGGCCCTGGTTGCTATCGATATGAAAAGTAAAACCGTAAACTCCTGCTTCTTTAAGTTTTTTTAGAAGCTCCATGGTCAGCGCAAAACCGTTGGTATTGATTATCGGTTTTAAACCGCGGGATCTAATTTCTCTTACAATATCTGTTATTTGAGGATGAAGCAGCGGGTCTCCTCCTGCAATGGAAATACAATCGCTGTTTCTTTTACTTTGGAAAACATCCAGATCATGCTTTACCTGATCTAATGATTTGTGCGAGTCCTTTTCATTTTCCCTGTAACAGCCGTCGCATGCAAGATTGCACATCGACGTCGGCTCAAGCCACGAAATTGCGTTATCGGCAAGATTCCAGGGTAAGCGGTAAAGCTTCCTATTACTTAATATTTCAGACATGATTCAACCTCATCTATTTATTGTATGTAAGATTCCGAAGTAAACAGTGAATCAAAATTTATAATAAGCCCATTATTAGACGGCAGAAGATCTAAAAGAGATTGAATACTACATTTAAAATGTATTAAATAGGAAAATAAATTTAAATGGATAAATAGGGGGATTGCCGAATTTAATATTAAATTAATGCGATTTTTTTAATTAAAGTCTGATTACAAATGTCGTTCCGCTTTCCGGACTGGATTGAGCCCAAATATTTCCGTTATGGGCTCGTATAATACTTTGGGAAATACTCAGTCCTATGCCCGATCCGTCCTTTTTAGTGCTGAAGAACGGTACAAATATCCTATCAATAATTTCGTCCGAAATTCCGGGACCGTTATCGTTTACTTTTAGAACTGCTCTTCCACGGTCGTTTATTTCGGCGGACAGCTTAATTATTCCGGCTGAAGTTTCCGCCAAGGCATGAATAGAATTGCTGATGAGGTTGATTAAAACCTGTTCAATTAATCCCGGATCGGCAATGATTTCCAGGTTTTCCGGAACAATTGAGAATGACAAACTTATTTTTTTACCGGCAATAATTTGTTCGGCAAGCAGTCTTATTCGATAAAACAATTCGTTGACTTTAACCGCTTGAAAGTTCGGTTTCGGTATCTTCGAAATATCACGGAATTTATTTACAAAGCTTGTCAGGCCCTCGCTTCTCCGCTGAATTGTATCCAGCGCTTCTTCCACATCGCCTATAGTTTCGCCGCTTAAAGTTCGTTCCGGAGAATTTTTAATGATGCCGCTTGCTGTTGCGGCTAAAGATGAAATGGGCGCAATCGAATTCATTATCTCGTGTGTTAAAACGCGGATAAGTTTCTGCCATGCTTCAATTTCTTTTTCTTCCAATTCCGGCTGAATGTTGTAGAGCGAAATCAATTTCATATTCTGATCTTTCTTCCGGAACTCGGTGCCGTAGATCATCAACTGGATTACCTCGCCGTTATCGAGCAGTTTAAATGTACTGCGCTTGTCCGTCTGAAGCTGAAACAGAAAACTTCCGAAGTCGTTGTAAAATTTATCAAGCAGAAAAATGTTTTTAAGATGTGCAGTTCTCAGAATTTTTTTTGCAGCTTTGTTAAAAAGCTCAACATCTCCTTTTGCATTGAAGGAAATCAATCCTATTCCCACATGCTCGACAACCGTTTGAAGGTATTTTAGACTCTCTTCCCTTTCGAAACGGGCATTTTTAAAATGATTCAAGACATTATTTATTTCGTTAGATAAAGCTGCGAACGACTTTCCCATGTTGTTCAGATTCACGTTCTGGGAAAAGTCGGAATAGTTTATCCCCTGGAGAAATTTTGACAGTTCCACATTTGTCGTATCCAAAAATTTAATAATCATAAAAACCTGGGCTACAACCCCGGAGCACAAAAAAACAGCCAGCGTAACAGCCGAAATAAAACAGAAATATGCTACGAGAAAGATATTTAGCGTAAGAAGAATTGTTCTTACGGCAATTTGTACTCTAAAGTTTTCCAATTTACAATCCGTGTTTTTCCATTCTTCGGTAAAGAGAAGTGCGCGTTAAGCCTAGTTCCTTAGCCGCTTGGGAAATGTTGCCTTCGTATTTCAGCAGAGCTTTCTGAATAAATCTTCTTTCAAGTTCGTCTAGATTGTAAGAATCCGCGGCTTCTTCCTTCGAATTTATTCCGGAAGTATTAAAATAAATGTCGCCCGGCTCAATCGAATTCGATTCACAAAGTATAACGCTTCTTTCAATCACATGCTGCAGCTCTCTAATATTGCCCGGCCATGAATAGTTGGCGAATATCTGCATAGTTCTGCCGGCAATCTGCACACCGGGTTTGTTGTACTTCTTTTTATATAAGGAAAGAAAATGTTCCGCAAGCAAGTGTAAATCTCCCTCGCGCTCTCGAAGCGGCGGCAGATGAACTTCGACAGTGTTGATGCGGTAAAGAAGATCCTGCCGGAATTTATTTGCAGCGACATGTTCATAAATAGGAACGTTTGTAGCGCAGATCAGCCGCGAATCAATTTTAACCGCCTTGCTTGACCCGACTCGGAATACTTCTTTATTCTGAATTACGGTCAGCAATTTCGATTGAAGCTCAGGCGGCAAATTTCCGATCTCATCCAGAAACAAAGTGCCGCCGGAAGCAATTTCGAACCGGCCGGCCCTATCTTCCTTTGCGTCTGTGAAAGCACCTTTAACGTAACCGAACAACTCGCTTTCAAAAAGCGTTTGGGTGAGCGAACCCATATCAACGCTTACAAAAACTTCGCTCGACCTTTTCGAGCTTTTATGAAGCGCGCGCGCTACCAATTCCTTCCCGGTTCCGTTCTCGCCTAAAATTAAAACGTTCGCATCCGTATCCGCGACTTTAGAGATTGTTTTAAAAACTTTTTGCATCGATTCCGAAACGCCGATGATTTCAGAAATTCCAATCTCCGAAATCTTGTTGAAATACTGCTGCTTCGATTTTATTCTTTCCAGTTCGATGCGCGATTCTCTAAGTTTGCACGCCGAAGAAAATGTTGCAAGCAATTTTTCATTTTGCCAGGGCTTCAAAACAAAATCCGTGGCTCCTTCTTTAATGGCACGCACCGCTGTATCAACATCGCCGAAGGCCGTAATAAGAATTACCACGGCTCTCGGATCGGCTTTTAAAATTTCTTTAAGCCAATAAAACCCTTCCTGCCCGCTCGAAGTATCCCTCGAAAAATTCATGTCGAGAAAAATCACATCGATCGGATTTTCTTCCAGGATGGAGGAAATATTATTTGGATCTTTTTCCGTGATTATTACGGAGGCATGCGGTTTCAAAAGCAGCTTAACGGCAATAAGAATATCTTCATTATCATCAACAACCAAAACTGCGGGCATGTAACCACTCATATTGTTATCACCGAAAAGCTCAAAAATTGTTCCGTGTAAATACCGTTACAAAATAAAAAATAAAGATGAATATTGTTCGCTACCGTACACCGGTGAACGCTCGCGGACGGTATTGAAATCGGAGGCATCATGCGGTTTATGTCTCAAGTCGAATTACTGTTCAAAAAACAGAAGTATGCACTCCTTCGATTCCGGCACAATACTTGGCCTTCAATATTAAAAAAAAGAGATAAGAGATGGATCGCGCTATTGAAAAGAAAACCTGGACAAAGAAACGAATAATTACTTATTCCTCTGCCGCTGTGTTTGTAGTATTTGTTCTATTCACTTTCGTTTTTGCGGATAGAAGCAGCAAGCTCAATGTCGAAAAAGATAAAATTACAATCTCGGAAGTAAAGCGAGCTTCTTTTCAAGAATATATTCCCGTTACCGGAACTGTCGAACCGGTACAAACATTTTTTCTAGATCTCTCCGACGGCGGTAAGGTATTACAGAAGTTTGTAGAGGAAGGCGCCTTTGTTAAAGTCGGGGATCCGATAGTTAAACTTGATAATCCGAATTTGTCTCTTCAGGTTATGAATACACAATCAAGTTTTCTTCAGGCGGAAAGTATGTCTCGCCAGACAAGGTTAACATTTGAACAAAATTTACTTAGCCGGAAAGGTCAACTGCTCGATCTCAATTTAAATCTTCTAATACAGGAAAGGGATTACCGCAATAACAAGACTCTCTATGATAAAGGAATGATTTCAAAGAACGAATTCGACGCATCAAAAGAGAAATACGAAACAACATTGAAGAGCAAGCAGCTTTTAATTGAGGCGTTGAAAAATGATTCGCTTACATTTAAACAACTTGTGCTTCAAAGCGAATCGAGTCTCGACATGTCCAAGAAATATTTATCGGTTGTGGAAAACCAGCTTGCAAATTTAACTGTGAGAGCTCCAATTAAGGGACAGTTAACAGCGCTGAAAGCAGAGATCGGGCAATCCGTTGGAGCGGGCTACCGCTTAGGACAAATCGACAATATCGATTCATTCAAAGTAAGAACGGAAATTGACGAGCATTATATTTCCCGCGTGCGCGAAGGACAAACCGGTGAATATGAATTCGACGGAAAGATTTACACATTGGTTATTAAAACGGTTTACCCGCAAGTAACCAACGGAGTATTTTATGTTGATATGATGTTTGCCGGCTCACAACCCAAGGGAATCCGCAGGGGACAAACAGTTCATGTAAAATTGCAACTCGGAGGTTCTGCCGATGCGCTGCTCGTTGAGAACGGCGGGTTCTATTCTACCACCGGCGGCCAATGGATCTTTGTGCTTGATAGTTCCGGCGGAGCAGCTGTACGGAGATCTATTAAAATAGGAAGACAAAATCCTCAGTATTTCGAAGTGTTAGACGGATTAAAGGCCGGAGAAAAAGTAATTACGTCTTCGTACGATAACTATGTTGAAGTTGACAAATTAATCTTGAAATGAGCAAACAATGCTAAAGTGCAATCTTAGAACGGTTAATATTAAAGGTGAAGCAAAGAAAATGAAATTGAATTCATTTGCAGTCTTTAGTTTAGCCGCAAGTTACTGGCCCGGGAATTATTTCAACTGCATAGATTCAGTTTCTATTTGCATAATTGCACTTGCTTTAATAATTATATCCGCAACGGTATTGATACTAAAACGAAGTAATCTTAACGATTTGAAAAACCGGGTAAGGTAACCAACCACATGTTAAGAATAGATTGTAAAATAAATTTTCCGGAGTTGATATGTTTAGAAATTATGTAAAAATGTTTTTACGAAATTTTTGGAAACACCTGGGCTATTCAATCAGCAATATTTCCAGCCTCGCGGTCGGAATGACCTCATGCTTTTTAATTTTTCTCTTTGTGCGTTATGAAACAAATTGGAATCAGTACAACACAAATTACCAGAAAACTTACCGTGTTCAACAAAAGGTTTTGTTTAAGAACAATGTTGAAATAGACGGACAAACCGGCTACCGTTTAGCATCGGAATTGAAAAACCAAATACCGGAAATTGAGAATGCATGCACAATAGGTTTTACATGGAGCGAATATCTTTCAACTTCGGACAAACTTACATTCAGCGAAAAGCAAGGATGTTACGCCGACAGCAATCTCTTCAAAGTACTTACATTCGAATTTGTCCGGGGAAATCCTCAAACAGCTTTATCGGAACCATTCTCGGTTGTTCTGACTGAGGAAATGGCAAACAAATATTTTCCCGGAGAAAATGCTTTTGGAAAGATTATAAAATCCTCAAAGAACAAATCGCTTAAAGTAACCGGAATAATCAAAAATTTGCCTTACGATCTCGACTTTCGTCCTTCATATATTGTTTCACTTTCAACCTACAAAGAGACCACTGGGTGGAAAGATTATGATAAACTGGAAAATATAGGTTCAAGTATTTTTTTCACAATAGTTACGCTCAAACCTAATGTATCGCTAAAATCTGTCAACGATAAGATTTATAATTTCACGGATAAATACGTACCCAATAACATCAAGAAGATTTACCTTAAGCCGCTTTCCGAATTACATCTTACTGCCGACGAAAGGAATGATATCGAAATTGCACTCTATTATATAAGCGGTTTTGCCGTTTTTGTTTTGATTCTTGCTTGCATCAATTCCATAAATCTCTCAACCGCTAATTCATTTTTAAGAAAAAAAGAAATCGGAATTCGTAAAGTAATCGGTGCATCAAGGGCTGTTCTTTTTACACAATTTATAGGCGAATCATTATTGTTTGCTTTTCTTGCAACATTAATTGCCGCTGTTTTGGTGATAGCGCTTCTCCCCGCTTTTAATACAGTTGTACAGAGACATATGCAAATTGAATTGGCGAAGGATTATAAATTCATTCTTTATATGCTTTCGGCATTTCTTGTTACCGGCTTTCTTTCCGGGGTTTATCCGGCAATTTATCTTTCGGGATTTCAGCCCGTTCACGTAATTAAAGGCAATCTTTCTCTCTCGAAGAAAACAAAAACCGGGAGCTCGAAAGGATTTTTAAGAAAAACTCTTGTTACCGTTCAATTCTGTATTTCAATTTCTCTGCTTGTTGGAACAACGTACGTTATTAATCAAGTGCATTACATGAAGAATAAGGATCTCGGCTTCGCTAAAAAAGATTTAATGATTGCACGGGTATTTGGCAATCTAAACGATGGAAAATTTGAATCGCTTAGAAACGAGTTGATGCAAAATCCCAACATTGAGGATGCAGCTTTTTCGAATAACGCTCCTTTTCACGGCAACTGGGAAAAAGAAATCAATTGGGAAGGTGCTACAACTTTGGATAAAATAGGCATTAATTATAACCTGATAGATTATAATTTCATCAACACATACAAAATGAAAATGGAGCTTGGAAGAAATTTTTCAAGACAATTTTCAACCGACACTTCGGCTTGCATCATAAACGAAACCGCACGGAAAGCTTTAAGATGGAAAAACCCGTTAGGTAAAAAAATAGACAACAACCGTTACACAATTATCGGTGTTGTAAAAGATTTTCATCAGTACTCAGTTCATGAGAAAATACCGCCGTACTACATGGTTCTAAATTCGGGAAATTTGAAGGAAGGGGGAGTCTTTGCGATTAGGATCAATTCAATAAATAAGGAAAATACCATCGCGGATATAACCCGCCAGTTCCGTCAATTCTTTCCGGAAGCGATAATTGAAGTAACAACTTTTGACAATGACATAGATATCGGTACAAAAGGCGTTTGGGAAATTGTTGAGAAAGTATTTATCATGTTCGCCATAATTGCTGTTCTTTTGGCTGCAAACGGATTGTTCGGAATGATTTCTTTTTCCACTCAAAGAAGAATTAAAGAAGTCGGGGTTAGAAAAGTATTCGGCGCAAAAAGTTACCAGCTTTACATTACAATGTCCAAAGAGCTTTTCTGGATTTTTATTTTCTCGGTCATTGCAGGCATTCAAGCCGGATATTTTGTTTCCCGCACAACCCCCGGTGCTTACAAATATCAAATGAACGTGACCGATTACTTATTATGCATAGGTATGATAGTATTCACGGCTTTTGCCGCATCGGTTTATCACACAACTAAGGCGGTGATGGCAAATCCCGTTGATACTCTTAGATATGAATAAAATTTTATTTAATAAAGGAGAATAAAAATGATACGCACTAACAACTTAAAAAAGATTTATAGAACAGAGGAAGTTGAGACTACCGCTCTTGATGATGTAAGCATAGAAATAAAGGAGGGCGAATTCGTTACGATCATGGGACCTTCCGGATGCGGCAAGTCGACGCTGATGAACATACTCGGACTTCTTGACAATCCGTCCGGAGGCGAATATCTTTTTCTAGGAAACGAAGTTTCAAAATTTACCGAGAGACAGCGTGCGCATCTCCGAAAAGAAAACATCGGCTTTGTATTTCAGAGCTTTAATTTGATAGACGAACTTACCGTATTCGAAAACGTCGAATTGCCTCTCCTTTATTTAAAGATGCCCGCATCGGAACGGAAACACAAAGTGGAAACCGTTCTCGAGATAATGGAAATCATGCATCGTAAAAATCATTTTCCTCAGCAGCTTTCGGGCGGCCAGCAGCAAAGGGTTGCCGTTGCGCGCGCAATTGTTGCCGAACCGAAAATTATTCTTGCCGATGAGCCGACCGGAAATCTCGACAGCTCCCACGGCGACGAAGTAATGAAGATGCTCACTTTTCTTAACGAGCAGGGCACCACTATTGTAATGGTAACCCACTCTCCTACTTACGCCGAATACGGCAACCGCGTTATTCATTTGTTCGACGGCAAAGTAGTAACGGAAAATTTTCAAGAAGCTTTTAGAGTATAATAACGCTTGATGTAAAATGAATAGGAGAAAATCATGTTTAAAAATTATTTGAAAATATTTGCGAGAACTATCTCACGGCAAAAAATATTTTCGGTAATAAATATTTCCGGATTAGCAATCGGGATCACATGTTTTATAATACTGGGATTATTTGTTCTGGACGAAGTTGGTTTTGATAATTTCAATAAGAATAAAGATCAAATTTATAGAGTGCTGGTGCATTTTCGATTCCAGGGTGTCGACCAGACAAATGCAAAATCTTGTACACCGTTGGGAGCCGCATTAAAAGACAATTTTCCGGAGGTAATTAATTACGCAAGGATTGGCTACTTTGGTCAGCATAATCTTAGATATAACGATAAAGTCTTTAGAGAAGGAGATATATATACAGCAGACTCAACTTTTTTCGACATTTTTACTTTACCGTTTTTATACGGAGATGAAAAGAATTCGCTAATAAATCCTAACACGATAGTTATTTCCGAAACAGCCGCAAAAAAATACTTTGGAGATATCAATCCGGTAGGAAAATCTTTTACGGTCGATAACTCCGGCGCATATCTAATTACTGGGGTGATGAAAGATTTTCCAAAGAAGTCTCACTTCAGCTGCAATTTTCTGTTGTCGATGTCGACCTATGAAGAAACAACATCTCAAGATTGGTTATCCGGCGGTTATACAACTTACCTGCTAATGAAAAAGGGAATCGACATAAATGATTTTAATAAGAAAATGAAAAATGTTGTAAATAAGAATATACTTCCTTTGGCAAGTTCAATGCTGGGTATTACTACAAATGATTTCATTAAGAGTGGAAATTTGTATGAATATGTACTCCAACCGTTATCATCGATATATTTAAGATCACAAACAGATTATAATGTCGATTCAAACACTGAATGGGGAAATGAAAGAATAAGCAAAATTACATATTCTTATATTTTTCTGGCGGTTGGTTCATTCATTCTGCTTATAGCAATATTTAATTTTATGAATCTAGCCACAGCTAAATCCGAAAAGCGCGCGAGGGAAGTCGGTATTAGAAAAACTCTTGGCTCCGATAGATCAAAACTTGTTTCTCAATTTCTTTCGGAATCGGTTTTTACCAGTCTGATTTCCGTTATGTTTTCAATAATACTAACTTATATGTTTCTTCCGTATTTCAACGATTTTGTTGAACGCAAACTTTCTTTCAATCTCTTTGATAATCTATACACTCTGCCAGTTCTTATAGCTCTTGGAATTATTGTTGGGTTAATAGCCGGAAGTTACCCGGCATTTTATCTTTCCTCAATTCAATCAGCACATATTTTAAAGGGAGGAGCGGGATCAAAAAGCAGAAAAAGTAGAATGAGAAGCATACTGGTAATTGTTCAATTTGCAATTTCAATTACCCTGATAATCGGAACTATCATTATAAAAGATCAGCTTGACTTCATACAGAACAGAGATCTTGGATTTAACAAAGAAGAATTGATTGCGATCAATAATGGTTCCGTTATAACAAATAATATCACAACTTTTCAGCAGGAGATATTAAACGATCCCGCTGTAATAAGTTCAACTGCTTCTTCACTGATGTTTGCTTCGGGTATCCCTGGCAACGGTTATGTTTATGATAGGATGATCGGTTCCAATGTAATTCCGGCACAAATGCTGGATGTAGATTATGACTTTGCAAAAACATACCAGCTTAAAATAAAAGCCGGAAGATTTTTTTCAAGAGAATTTAGCTCGGATACAAACGCCGTTGTAATAAATGAATCAATGGTAAAAAGATTCAACAATAGTAACCCTGTCGGGAAAAATCTTGCCGCAATGAAAAACGATACAAAGGAAATGATTCCTTTTAAAATAATTGGTGTGATAAAGGATTTTAATTATGAATCACTTCACCAAACTGTACGACCGCTAGTGCTACATTTAAGCCCAATAAGGCAGGCATCAACAGTAATTACTATTCGAATTGCTTCAAACAATATCAATGCGGTAATAAGCAGCATTGGGAAAGTGTGGAATAAATTCTCCGGAAAGGAGAAAATGTATTGGACGTTTTTAAATGAAAATCTTGAAAGAATGTATATAGCTGAAACAAAATTTGGAGAGATAACAACTGTGTTTTCACTAATTGCGATTATAATCGCTTGTCTTGGTTTATTTGGATTAGTCTCTTTTATAACCGAACAGAGAACAAAGGAAATCGGAATAAGAAAAGTTCTCGGCGCATCGGTAATTGAAATTATAACTCTTCTTTCTACGGAATTTACCAAGTGGGTAATTCTTGCAAACATTATCGCATGGCCTGTTGCCTACATTGTAATGAATAACTGGCTGCAAAATTTTGCCTATAGAATAAGTATTGGATGGACCGTGTTTCTAATGTCCGGCTTAATTGCATTGTTAATTGCAATCACAACAGTTAGCTCTCAGGCAATTAAAGCTGCGATTTCAAACCCGATAAAAAGTTTGAGGTACGAGTAGCAGAGCGCATGGCGCAAAGAGCAAAGAGAAATCAATGATAAATATTTAAGAAGATGTTTTGAAAATAAATAGTTGGAGGCGGAATGAAATTTAGATTCCAGGATTTAGAAATTTGGAAATTCGCGATTGAAATTACCGATGAGTTGCTTGACATAGCCGATTACCTTGAGAGCAAAAAACTTTACCGGTTTGCAGAACAATTAAGAGCCGCAGCAATGAGCATGAGCAATAATATTGCAGAAGGTTCGGGTTCAACTTCAAACAAGGAGTTCGGCAGTTTCCTAAATATTTCACACAGATCAATGTTTGAAAATGCTAACATTCTAATAATCCTCAACAGACGAAAATTGATATCGGAAGAACAATTAAATAATCTACTTGAAAAACTGGATAAAGAATGCCGGATGATAACAAATTTCAAAAGAACTTTATACTAAACAAAAAAGCTCTGCGCTTAGCGCTTTGCCATTTGCCAATAATAGTAAACGGAGAATATACATGATCAAGCTAAAAAACATTTCGAAGTATTACGAAAACAAATTCGTTAAGACTTACGTATTGAGAAATATTAATCTTGATATTGAAGAAGGTGAATTCGTTTCCATTATGGGACCATCCGGTGCGGGCAAATCCACCATGCTTTATATAATAGGAATGCTTGATACGGCTTCCGAAGGAGAATATTTTTTCTACAAAGAGCCGGTTCATAAGATGAAAGAGAAAAAACTTGCCGAGCTGCACAAATCGCATATAGGATTTGTATTTCAGCAGTATCATCTTATCGACGAACTAACGGTTTATGAAAATCTTGAGACTCCGTTGCTCTATCAGAAAATAAAAACATCAGAAAGAAAAGGTATGGTTGCCGAAATACTGGATCGTTTCAATATAGTGGCAAAGAAAGATTTATTTCCAAACCAGCTTTCCGGCGGGCAGCAGCAGCTTGTTGCAATTGCGCGCGCAATAATCGCAAGACCAAAACTCATTCTTGCTGATGAACCTACCGGCAACCTTCATTCCGATCAAGGTAAAGAAATTATGGAGCTGCTCAAAAAACTAAATAAAGAAGGCACAACAATAGTACAAGTAACACACTCTGAAGTTAACGCCGAATACGGAAATAAAATTATAAAACTAAGTGACGGGTGGATTGAAGGCGCATAGCGCTATGCCCGGAGTTTATCCCGCCTTTGCGGGACTTTCTGCTAAAATGCATTAGGAGTTGAGCTATGTTGAAAAATTATTTCAAAATCGCTTTAAGGAATCTAAAAAAGGATAAGGTTTATTCATTCATCAATATTTTCGGTTTGGCTATCGGCATTACGTGTTGTTTGTTGATATTGCTTTATATAAGCGATGAGCTGAGTTACGATAACTTTCATGCAAAGGCCGACAGAATTTACCGCGTTAATACGGATTTGAAATTCGGCGGCACCGAATTAGCATTGCCGGTTTGCAGCGATATGGTAGGACCGATTATGAAAAAAGATTATCCTCAAGTTGAAGAATATGTACGTATCTACAGTTACAACGATAACAAACTAGTTAGGAAAGGAAATAATTTTAACGAGGAAAGACCGGTAGCTTTTGTCGATTCAACTTTTTTCAAAGTATTTTCCTTCCCGGTCTTATACGGCAATACCGAACATATTTTGAATGAACCGAACACTGTTATAATAAATGAATCAATCGCTAAAAAATATTTCGGCACATCGGATGCCGTAGGAAAATTTATTGAGACCGATGATAACGGCGGTACTAATTTTAAAGTTACAGCCGTTATAAAAGATATGCCGGAGAATTCTCACCTCCAATTCAAAATGATTTTTCCCATGCAGAATCTTTCATATAAATGGGGAAACTTTGTCTCGTCTAATATGAGGACTTATCTGCTCTTAAAGCCGGGTACCGATTATAAGGAGTTTGAGAAGAAATTTTTTGAATACAATGATAGATATGTTTTCCCGTTTGCACAAAAATATATGAACATCGAAAGTAAAGAAGCTTTTTTGAAAGCCGGTAATAGAGTTGAGAATAAACTGATGCCGATAAAGAATATTCATTTATATTCAAAACAGATACAAGAACTAACTCCAACCGGTACAATAGAATATGTTTACATTTTTTCGGCTATTGCCCTGTTTATTCTGATTATTGCCTGCGTAAATTTTATGAATCTTACCACGGCGCGCTATGCTAATCGTGCTAGGGAAGTCGGAATTCGAAAAGTTCTTGGCACCGAACGAAAAAATCTTATAAGCCAATTTTTACTGGAATCTATTTTGATGTCTTGTGTTTCGGTATTATTATCTGTTTTATTTATCGTTATTCTCTTGCCCTATTTCAACGATATCTCGGCAAAAGAATTAAAAATAAACGAAATGTTTTCGCTTCCATTTTTGTTTTTGCTATTAGCATTACCGGTAATAATCGGGCTTACTGCCGGGGGTTATCCTTCATTCTTTCTTTCGAAATTTATGCCGGCAGAAATTATTAAAGGTAAATTATCTTCGGGTACTAAAAGCGGAAACCTAAGAAGCGCATTAGTGGTATTTCAATTTGCAGCGTCTGTGGTTTTAATATCGGCAACAATTGTGGTTTATAATCAACTCAATTATATCCAAAGCAAAAATCTCGGATACCAAAGAGACCAGCTTCTAATAATAAACGGAACATACTCGTTAAAGAATGTAAATGCATTCAGGAATGAAATGTTAAACGTTCCGGGCGTTACCGCAGCAACCATTTCAGGTTATTTGCCTGTGCCTTCCAACAGAAGTTTTGACGGCTTTTTTAAAGATGCCGCAATGGGTGCCGATAAAGGATTGACTATGCAGAGATGGATTATTGACTATTATTATCTTAACACACTTGGAATTAAGTTAAAAGAAGGAAGAAATTTTTCCCCTGATTTCGGAACAGATTCTTCCTCCGTAATTCTAAATGAAACTGCGGTTAAACAGATCGGTCTTATAAATCCTTTGGGAAAAACTGTTTATACACTTAGAGACGGTAAGTTAAAAAGTCTTAATGTGATTGGCGTTGTTAAGGATTTCCATTTTGAATCGCTGCGGCAGAATATCGGCGCTTTAGGTTTTATGCTTGGCTTAAATGTTGACAACATCACTCTGAAAATTAATGCCGCGAACACTTCTGCAATAATTAGTAAAGCCGAAAACTTATGGAAAAAAATGACTTCGGGCTTACCGTTTAGCTACAGATTTATGGATGAATCGTTTAATCAAGTCTACAAAGCTGAACAACGTATAGGCACAATTACATTTTTGTTCGCGCTGCTCGCAATAATAGTCGCCGGGCTGGGTTTGTTCGGTTTAGCTACGTTTCTTGCCGAACAGCGCACCAAGGAAATCGGTATCCGAAAGGTTTTGGGCGCGTCTGTTTTTTCTGTATTGTATATGCTCTCTAAAGAATTTCTTAAATGGGTTTTAATTGCAAACGCAATTGCCTGGCCCCTTGCGTATTATTTTATGAATAGGTGGCTGCAGGATTTTGCGTACAGAGTAAATATAAGCTGGTGGATATTTGTTTTAGCCGGAGGAATTGCCCTGCTTATTGCATTACTGACTGTAAGCTTCCAGGCAATTAAAGCAGCTGTTGCAAATCCTATAGAAAGTTTAAGATACGAATAAACGCTATGCGCAGAGCGGACAAAGGAGAAAGTGTGTTAAGAATTTATTTGGAAATTACACTTAGCAAGACTGGAAACATTCTAAAACTTTGGCTTCAATCCGGCTTGTTTACACAATTCATTGGCGGTTATACGGTCAAGAATTCGATGACGTTTTATGGGAATAGTTTTTTGTTTATTTGTATAAATAGAATGATTTCCACCTTCGCGGAGAAGAAAAAAACCGTTAGCTTCAAGATATTTTACAAGATCGCGTCGTTTAACCGACACTCGCAATCTCAACTATTAACGGCTCGAACAGTGTTGCTTCCGCAGGCAATTCTTGCCCGGTTTGCTTGTACGCTAGAATCATCTCGTGAAGCGCATCTTTCAATGATTCACGGCAGTCATCAAAAGTTTTTCCCTCGGTTACAATTTCGGGCCATTCAATTAATTGTCCCATGTAGCCGGATGAAATTTTAGTGTATTTGGCAGTATAGTGTTTAAACATTGTACTTTTCTCATGCATTGCGAAAAAAACTTAAATTAAATATTAGTTAAAATCAAGGCAAGTTTAAAAACGCAGATTATTGAAAAGCATTATAAGCACAGCATTTTGAAAATAAAGTATGAGGGCAGAGGAATACTAAAAATCTTCCCTTTTAGGAATGATTTAGAGGGGACTAATAAAGCGGCAAATGTTAATCCCGCAGATAGTTTGAGATATGAATAAACGCTATGCGCATAGCGCTTTGCATGTTAGGAGGTATTATGTTAAAAACAAATTTGAAGTTTGCATTAAGAAATCTTGCCAAGTACAAAATTTTTTCTTTTATCAATCTTACAGGGTTAATTATCGGCATCACGGCAAGTCTGCTGATTTTTATGTATGTGGTTAACGAGCTTAGCTTCGAAAGCATTCACAAAAACCGCGGCAGAATATACCGAGTTAATGCGGGCTTCGGCAACGGCGATTCCGAAATGAAATTGGCAGGAGCTAATGCCGCATTGGCTCCCGCGGCTCAATCCGGTATTCCCGGAGTTGCAAGCGCAACAAGATTTCAGTCTGCTGAAAGTATGGATGTCAAATACAACGAAAAGCAATTTAAAGAATCCAAATTCTTTTTCGCCGATACAACATTCTTTAAAATTTTTACTTTTCACATAATTAAAGGAAACGCCGTAAACCCTCTTGCCGATCCTTACTCCGTTGTAATTACGCAATCCGTTGCTAATAAAATTTTCGGTACAGAAAATCCTATCGGAAAAACATTAAAATGCGGAGACAATGATCTCGTGGTTAAGGCAGTTGCCGAGGATGTTCCGATCAATACTCAAGTACAGTGGGAATATATAGCGCCTTTCTCGTTATACGAAAAATTAAATCCGCACGGAGTCAACTGGCAAAGTTTCGGAAACTGCTACACCTATCTCCTTCTGCAAAAAAATACTTCGGATGCCGACCTTGGTAAAAGATTAAATGATTTGCTTGAACAAAATGCGGGTAAATCTATGTCGGCTTTTATCAAACTTTATCCGCAGAAACTAACAGATATATACCTGCATTCCGAAGTTTTCGGGGAGCTCGGTCCTAAGGGAAACATAACATACATTTATCTTTTTTCAACCGTTGCCGTATTAATTTTAATTATAGCGTGCTTCAACTTTGTAAATCTCTCCACTTCAAGATCAATTCATCGCGCAAAAGAAGTCGGGGTTAAAAAAGTTTTAGGAGCTAACAGGTTCAACCTAGCAAAACAATTTTTGAGCGAGTCCTTTCTACTTACCGGTATTGCTGTTTTGATAAGCGCCGTACTTTATGAAATCTTAAGCCCGATACTCGGCGATTTTCTTAATTATAAAATGGCTGTAAATAGTATTTACAACATTTACTTTTATATAATTCTTCTGGCAATAATTTTAACAACCGGATTCGTATCGGGAATATACCCCGCGTTTTTCCTTTCCAAATCCGAACCTATAGAAACGCTTAAAGGCAAAGTAAAGACCAGCTCTGCAGGAATATCAATTAGAAAAATCCTTGTCGTGTTTCAATTTGCTGTTTCTATATTTCTAATTATTGCTACACTAAGCATTTTCAAGCAGCTCAGTTTTTTAAAAAGCGCGGATCTTGGATTTGATAAATCAAATCTGGTGTTAATCAATTTCCCGGCTTCGTCGGATGGAGCTCCGGCTAAATATAAACTTCTGAAAGACGGTCTTTTACAAAATACAAACATCAAAAGTGTATCGGGCATTTATACTTTACCGGGAGTTGACAGCAAGGAAATGCAGAGCGTAAAATTAAATCAAGGAGATCAAAACGCTAAAGTAATACGCACTATCGGGGTTGATTATGATTTTATGAATACACTTGGCGCCCATTTGATTTCCGGCAGAACATTTTCAGAAAAGTACGGTACAGATAGTCAAAGCTCTGTCATAGTAAACGAAGCGGCGGTAAAATATCTTGGTTTGAAAAACGCGGTTGGAACCTCACTTTATATACCCGGCGGAAAGGACAAGGAAAGAGAAGTTAAAATTGTTGGAGTAGTTAAAAACTTTAACATTGCATCGTTGAAAGAAGAAATAGAGCCTTACTTCCTATACATAAACCCGGTTAGATTTTTTACCGTCGCCGTTAAAATCTCTCCTATTCAAACCAATGAAACTTTCGCGCAAATTAAAAACGAATGGGCAAAGATATTTCCCGACCGTAAAATAGATTATTCGTTTATGGATCAAACATACTCGCAGCTTTATTCTTCGGAAGAAAAACTAGCGGAGTTGTTTACAATTTTTTCAATGCTGGCAATTCTTGTTGCATGCCTTGGTCTTTTCGGCTTATCCGTTTTTACCGCGGAAGTAAGAACTAAGGAAATCGGAGTTAGAAAAGTATTGGGCGCAACCGTCGCCGGGATTTCAATAATGCTTTCAAAGCAGTTTATAAGATGGGTTTTGATTGCAAATCTTTTCGCTTGGCCGCTTGCGGCATTGGCAGTAAATAAATGGCTTCAAAATTTTGCGTACAGAACAGGCATGGATTGGACAACCTTTGCTTTTTCGAGTTTGCTTGTATTGGCTGTTTCATTACTGGCTATAAGCATTCAAATAATTAAAGCAGCTGTTGCAAATCCGGTTGAGTCTCTTCGTTACGAATAGTAACGAAGACCGAAATCCCGATGGTTTATATCGGGATCGAATCATTGCGTTATGATCGAAGCGCGAAGAACGTTTTCTATTTTGAATGACTGATTTTAAAGCCTAATTCGTCATCTACTAGTGCGCGCCTCCAGTTTTACGACTTACATTCTGCCGGCTGATAATCAATACAGATTCAAAAGCTATTTTTATACCGGAAAAAGTTTTATTCGCTCCATTTTTAGCTTTTCTTAACACAATCAACTCCTGCCAAACGACCTGAAAACCGTTTTTTGATGCCATCAAGCCATTTTTTACTTTCCGCCAGCCATTTCCGGCTTCCGGAATGTCATTTTTAACTTCCCGCCAATCATTCCTAACCTTCCGCGAGCCATTCTAACTCTCCCGCAAGTCTTTCAAATTCCCCCGCAAGTCTTTCCAAACCTTCCGCGGGTCTTTCTAATTCCCCCGCAACTCATTCCAAACCTCCCGCAAGTCTTTCCACAGCTCCCGCAAATGATTTCTTTTGAGACAAAAATCGTTATCGTTTAACTCCAATCATCAAATCGCCGCCAAAGCTTGTGCCTTTTCTCTCCACATTGGAAATACCGGCGTAAGAAAACCATTCCCGCATTTCCTTCTCGGTAAATGTATCGCCGCTCATTGTTCCTACGAGCATGTTTAACGCAAAGTAAGTGCCGCCTTCGGGTTCCGTTCGTTCTTCCTTCATCACCCAATCCTTAATAATAATTTGCCCGCCGGGATTAAGCGAGTCGCTGCATTTTTTTATCAGTTCCTTATTCTGTTCGTAACTATTCATGTGAACAATTGCGGAAAGGAGAATCAGATCGTAGCCGTTGCCGAAATCGTCGGTTAAAAAACTGCCGGCTTTTAATTCAATCTTATCCATCATATTCTCTGCTTCAACATATTTTTTTGTGATGGGAAGAATATGCGGAAGGTCGAATACAACGGCGGTCATTTGAGGATTTGCCTTAACAATTTCCATTGAAAAAGTACCGGAGCCGCCGCCTACATCCAGCATCCGTTTTACATTTGTAAGGTTTAGAAGCATAGCCAATATCATTGCCTCTTTTACTCCGCGGTAATGCATTGCTGCTATAAAGGCCTCGCTCCAATCTATTCCGCTGGGCGAAGGCCTCCGTTCCGCCGCCGAAGTTCCGACTTTAACGGATTCGGTTAGTGAACTCCACGTGTGCCAAAGTCCAAGTGAATGATAGAGACCTCCCATAAATTCCGGTTTGCCTTTTACCAAATATTGCGAAGCGTTTTCCGCGTTATAAAATTTTCCATGAACCTTTCTCAAAAATCCAAGTGCTACAAGAGCGTTCATCAACCTATCTGTAGCGCGGCTATCGGTTTTAATTACCGAAGCTACTTCAATCGGCGTAAGCATTTTTTTATCGAGCACGGAAAAAATATCGAGCTCTACCGCGGTTAATAAAATCCTACTTTGCTGAAATGAATTTGCCAGCTGACGAATTTCTTCGGGTTTGAGATATCGATTTTCGTTTTCCATAATTTTTCTCCTTTGACCACCCCCTTTTATTCCCCCTCCTTACTAAGGAGGGGGACGCAGGGGGAGGTTTAAATTCTTCTTCTAAATCCTTCACCCAGCACTTCATGTACATTGTTTATAATTACAAACGCCTGCGGATCGACTTCGCGAATTATTTCTACAACCGTACTTATCTCGCGCAGGGATACGACTGTTAGAAGCATCTCGCGTTCAACATTTCTGTACAAGCCGCGGGTTTTAATTGCCGTAATACCGCGTCCCATATCTTTAATTATAGTTTCGGAAATTTTATCGTTATGATCGGATACTATATAAACCGCGCGGGCGTAATCGAATCCCTCGATTATTATATCAATTAAGCGCGCAGAGACAAACAGCAAAAACAACGCATACAAGGTAAGAACAAGAGCGGGGCGATCCGGCGAGAGATGCTTTATATCAATAATAAATCCTGCGGAGGCAATAACGATGAAATCTATAATCATTATGGACTGGCCGGGTTTCATTCCGAATCTTTTCTGCATTATTGCCGCAACTATATCCGAGCCGGCGGTTGTTCCCTTGAACTTAAAAATTATTCCCAGCCCAATTCCAATCAGTACCGCGCCGATCAAAATCAAAAATAAAAAATCATGGTTGTATAAATCTTTAATCGTTTCGGAATCTTGAAGACGAATGTACCCGAAACCCGGAATATCTCCTCGGAAGAAATCGATAAAGAAAGAGCTTAACGAAAAACCTACGAATGTTCTCAACCCAAATTGCCTGCCGAGTTCTTTTAATCCCCATAAGAAAAGCGGAATGTTCAATATCCAGATAAGCGTTCCGACCGGCAGTTTGTTACCGGACAAATAATAAATAGCCATTGCCAAACCGCTCACGCCGCCGGGAACAACGCGCGCATCGACGAGAAATACGCCGATACCAATTGCCATTATAGCAGAACCAATTGCGATGGCGGTATAATCGAGCACAGGATGTTTGCTTAAAAATTTCTTCGGCATAATGTTCTAAATTTTACATTCGCAAAATAACATGCGGCAGCTAGTGTTCAAAACATGTAAATGGTTAAAGTCGAAACGGTTAGAGTTTTC
The DNA here is from genome assembly GCA_027348115.1 of Ignavibacteriales bacterium. Taxonomy (GTDB): domain Bacteria; phylum Bacteroidota; class Ignavibacteria; order Ignavibacteriales; family Melioribacteraceae; genus Fen-1258. Next base: position 2,396 of record DAIEQA010000189.1, on the reverse strand, counting down.
CTTCTTTATACAGTCTCTGCGTTTTTACACGCTGCAGCTGGCGTTCAATAATTAAGTCGGCAAGTTTTTCGGGAACGAGTGTTTTATCTCTCAAGTTAAGAACTTCCAATACTTTATTTTCTTCTATATCAATGCGGTAGAGATTGTTCAAGAACCGGTTATAATCCCGGCTCATAAGCTCCATAACTTTGGAAGTCAAATGCTCACGAATTACGGAAAGGTCGTCTGCAACCGGCAGCGAATCTTTCGCTAAAGAAAAATCTTTATCTAACTTTTCTAAAAGTGCGGGATATAATTCTTGTTCTGTCATTATACTTTTAACGTAAAGACGCGGCATGCCGCGTCTTTACAATCAGTATTTATATTTAAGCCATTTAATTACTTCCGACCATTTGGGTTTTTTACCTGTTCGCAAAATTCCAACACGATAGATTTTTCCGGCTACCGGGAAAATAAAAAAGATTGCCGCAACATTCACTACCACTGCAACTACAAGTTGCCACAACGGCACTTCAATCAAAGTCATCTTAACCGGCATTACCATTACGGATGTAAACGGAAGCAGCGCCGCCGCGTTTGCAATAGGACTGTTCGGATTCTGCATCATCGACATTGCAATTAGGAACGGAATAATTATAAGCAGCATTACCGGCCACATACCGGATTGAGCATCCTGCGGGTTATCGAAGATAGCGCCCATCATTCCAAAAAGACTTAGGAACAAGATTAATCCGACCGCAAAGTTTACAAGGAGAAATACCACCTGAACAGTTTTAACGCTTACAAGAAATTCCGCCGGCAAAGCAAATATTGCCGATGAAGTTACCGCCACAATTGCGGCAAGCCATATAGACATTTGAATCAGCGCTGTCAACGCCGAACCAAGTATCTTGCCGGTCATTAATTCGCGCGGGCTTACGGACGAGAGAACAACTTCAACAATCCTATTATTTTTTTCTTCAATTACCGACTGCAGCATAAGCTGGCCGGTCAACAGCAAACTTATATAGAGCAAAAACGTGAACACATACGAAAGTATAATACTGCCGTAACCTTCCTCTTTGATGTTTTCCCCTTTTGAAATCTTGAAACCGGTAACATCAATTCCCTTTCTTGCAAAATCGAGTTCCTCAGGCGTTAAGGATTTATTTCCGAAATAAATGTCGATGAGCACATTGTTAAGAGGTCCTTCAAGTTTACGTGCCAGGTTCATATTGTTGGGCGTCTGGGAATAGTACTCAATCTTCTTATCTTTCATTGCAGAAACCGGAATATAAACCACGCCGGTAATTTTATTATCAAGAAGATCCTTTTTCTTGCTGTCCAAAAATCCTTTAAGCGCATTGCGGTCGAGCGTATAAAATGTGAACGAAGTTTTATTATCCTTAACCAGGTCCGAGCTTAAAAGTTCGCGGCGGAATGAGTTTGTAAGATTTTCGTTTTCCGTAACTATATCTATTTTATCGTTGCTTCTATCAGTGAAAATAAGCGCCTGCACTCCGGCCATTCCGATAAAAAGAATAGGAAAGAAAATCGTCATAAAGATGAAGGTTCTCGAAAGAAGTTTTTCCCTGAGCTCTCTTTTAATTACCGCAAGAATTCTTTGATTAAACATTGCGCGCCTCCTTGCCGTTTGTTCCTTCTTCGTGACCGGCTAATTCAATAAAAATTTCATGCAGCGATATCTCGTTTGCGTCGAATTTCTTAATCGGAATGTTTCGATCAACAAGCAGCTTTAACAATTCTTGAGTTTGATTTGCCTGCTTAACACGTATGCCGGTTGAGTTGCCGAAGTCTTCGATCTTTTCCACAATCGGGTTGCCGTTAAGAAAAGATATATCCCCGTTGTGAACCAAGCTTACATTTCTTTGCCCGTGCCGGGCTTTTAATTCGGCAAGCGATCCTTTCAAAATTATTTTGCCGTGGTCTATCATTACAATATGATCGCACATCTTCTCGGCAAAATCCATTAAGTGAGTAGAGAAAATTATCACTTTACCTTGCTGCTTCATTTCAAGAATAATATCTTTCAATAGATTTGTATTAACGGGATCCAAACCTGAAAACGGTTCATCGAGAATTATAAATTCCGGGTCGTGAAGTATTGTCGCTATGAACTGAATCTTCTGTTGATTTCCTTTCGAGAGATCCTCAATTTTGGATAAGCGTCTATCGTATAAATCAAATCGTTTTAAATACTGTTCAGCTTTTTTCTGAACCTCTTTTCCCGATTTGCCTTTTATCTCGGCGAAGTAAAGAAGTGTTTCTAAGACCTTCATTTTTTTATAAAGGCCTCGCTCTTCAGGTAGGTAACCTACCTTACTCTTGAATTCTTGCCCCACTTTTACGCCGCGAAGAATTACGTCGCCTTCGTCGGGCAGATAAATATTCATCAT
>DAIEQA010000187.1:0-5369 GCA_027348115.1 Ignavibacteriales bacterium | reverse complement strand
TCTTGGAGGCCACGATTTTTGAGTTCTGTTAAAACCGTAAGCCAGAAATTGGCTCCTTCGGCTTCACTTACCCAGAGACCGAGTAAATCTTTTCTACCGTCAATATTAAGCGATAAACACGTGTATGCCGCTTTGTTTGTTGCTTTTCCTTCACTATTTATCTTGTAATGGATCAACACTTAATTATTTTTAATCAATCAACTTCTTTTTGACTCATTGTCAGTATGCCTTCCATCTCGAGTTTCCCTCTTTTAGAAATACTCAAGCTATTTTTTACCGACATTTCTATCAGGTCATGTCTATTACATTTACATTTCTTTAGAGCTATTACACATTTTGCGATTAGTTATATAATCCATCCAAATTATATCCTTTTTTATTTTAGCTATAGAATTATTTTTTGTTGCCCGCTCGTGAACTTGTGTCTCCGCTTTTTCCAATTTGGATTGCCGAGTAACCGAACTTATCGCGTATCTTCGTTATAGCGTGCAGCATTTTTTTCCGCACGGCATCTTCGTCTTCAAATAAAACCTCCTGTTCAAAAAACTGATTGAGCTTGCTCAAGTGAATTCCTATTAAGCGAATACCTACGCGCCGCGTGAAAGCTTTGCGGAATAAATCGCGAGCGGTCTCGAATATTATTTTGTCGTCGTCTGTAGGGCGAGAAAGCGTTTTTGCTCTTGTAATGGTTTCAAAATCCGAGTAGCGCAGCTTGATAGAAATTGTAGACGCCTGCCAGCTTTCATTTCGTATCGACTGCCCCACGCTGCCGCTAATTTCAAAAAGATAAGATTCAATACGCGGCTTGCTGACTATGTCTTCCTCAAAAGTAGTTTCCTTGGAAATACTTTTTCTATCATGGTCCTGGCTTAATATATCGTTGCCGTGGCCGTTTGCTTTTTCCCAAAGATCGGTGCCGAACTTTCCGAGAAGTGTTGCAAGATAATCTACTGATGAATTTGCAAGATCGCCCACGGTTCTAAATCCTCTTGCGCACAGAACCGGGTAAGTTCTTTTTCCGATGCCGGGAATTTTCTCGATTGACAGAGGAGCTAAAAATTCTTTCTCGCCTCCGGGCGGAACGTATGTAATTCCCATCGGCTTCTTGAAGTCGGACGCGATCTTTGCAATTGTTTTATTGCTGGCTATCCCAATAGAGCACGGTAAAGAAAGCTGCCCGGAAATTTCTTTTTGAAGATTGGTCGCAAACTCGAGGGCTGTTCCGTAAATTTTTGAACAGCCGGTGAAGTCGAGATAAAACTCATCTATTGAAGCCTGCTGAACAAGAGGAAGTTTCTTTTCCAAAATATTTTTTACGGCGTGAGAGTAGCGCACATATTCCTTGTAATGCCCGTGGAGATAAACTCCCTGCGGGCACAGGCGGTAAGCGTTCCTAATCGGCATAGCCGAATGCAGCCCGAACTTGCGCGCCTCGTAACTGCACGCGGCAACAACCCCGCGCCCGTGCGGATCGCCGCCCACAATTACCGGCTTGCCTTCAAGCGATGGATCGAGTATCCTCTCTACCGAAACAAAGAAGGCGTCCATATCAAGGTGGAGTATGGTTCTCGTCGAAGTATTTTGTTTTTGCACTGTTTTTCCACTTGCAGATTAAGTTACTTTACTATATAATAGTGAACAAATATACACTATTAATATGGAAAATCCGGAATTAATAAGCAAGTCCGCCGAAGCTTGTAATCTTACGAAGGCGGACAAGATCGATTTAGTAAGTGAATCATGTAAGCCGGGTAATTCTGCCGGAACAAATGAATTCATAACAATGGATGTGCCTTTTCGTAAACTAATGAACGTTGTTGATGTATCTAAGATTTTTGAAACTACGCCGCGCAAGATAAAGGAAACCGGTTTTGATATTTTCGATTATGAAAAAGTTTTTGACGATGAAGCCACGCGCAAGCTGATACGCGAAGGAAACACAATCGGATGTTTCTATATCGAAAGCCCTGGAATGCGTTCGCTTCTAAAAAGATTGGACTGCGATACATTTGAAATGCTCACCGCCGCTTCATCCGTTATTCGTCCCGGCGTTGCCGAAAGCGGTATGATGCGCGAGTTCATCGAACGGCACAAAGATCCTAAACGCAGAAAATATTTGGTGCCGGAAATGGAAAAGTACCTTGGCGAAACTTACGGCGTTATGATTTACCAGGAAGACGTAATTAAAGTCGCGCATCACGTTGTGGGTTTAACCTTGGAAGAAGCCGATCTTCTGCGGAGAGCGATGAGCGGAAAGATGCGCTCGCATAAAGCGATGCAGATGATCATCGATAAATTTTTTACGTGCTGCAAGGCCAAGGGCTACAGCGACGAAGTCTCGCAGAAATTGTGGAAGCAGATTGAATCGTTTGCCGGCTACGCATTCTGTAAAGCCCACAGCGCTTCCTTTGCCGTGCTCTCGTTTCAAGTGGCTTATCTTAAAGCGCACTATCCCGCCGAGTTTATGGCTGCCGTTCTAAGCAACGGCGGAGGATTTTATTCATCCGCCGTTTATATCACCGAATGCCAACGACTCTGTCTCACAGTTCTTCTTCCTTCCGTCAACGAAAGCATATACGATTACCAAGGGAGGGCAAAAGAAATACGAATAGGTTTTATGGCTGTTAAAGATATGGAACGAAGCACCGCCGATTTGATTGTTAAAGAAAGAGAAAGAAACGGCAAGTACGTTTCCCTCGCTGATTTTTTAGTTAGAACAAAATTCGGCTACCGGCAAACCGAGACTCTGATAAAGTGCGGAGCGATGGACTGCTTTAATCAAACACGCCCTACTTTGCTGCGCATCACGGATATTTATTTCAACAACAAGAAACTGCTCGATGAAAGCGAGAATAATTTATTTGTCAACGAAACAATAAAGCTTGAAAGCGAAGTTGTTACAGAGCGCGAATTCGGTATCGAAGAAAAATGTACTTATGAATACGAAACATTCGGCTACATGATTTCGCGGCACCCGCTCGAGTTTTTCGAAGAGCAAATCTCTATTCCGTCAATCATCAAGTCTACCGAAATGCTAAAGTATAATAAGCGGAGAATTAAAATGATCGGCTGGTACATGACTTCAAAACGGATTAAGACGAGCAAGGGTGACGTAATGAAATTTCTTTCGCTCGAAGATCTCTGCGGTACGTTTGAGGCGGTTATTTTTCCCGAAGCATATCAAAAGTACGCGGAGCTTACAATGTCTATGGGTCCTTATCTTATTGAAGGAACGGTTGACGCCGAGAACGGGAACAACATCATTGTAGAAAAACTTTCCGTGCTCACTGCAGAGCAGGCAAAATCGATTACGCAGAAAGACAGAACCAACGCAAACTTCTTTGGCGACGTTGAAAAACCGGCAACGTTTGACGAGGTGCTGCTTGTTAATTCGCTGGGCAGGGAAAGACTAATCAGTGCGTATCTGTAGGTTATAGAAGATTATGTACCAAGAACGGCTGTTTATAACACAATATAAAATTCACTAATTTCCGTCGAAGGGAAAAATACTCTTTCGATAAATGCCAAAGGGTGTATGATGAAATATTTTCTAAAAAAATATCTCTTTGAATCGAATAATCTCTTTTTAAATGCGGCGTTTATCACTTTGTACATTGCTGCGGCAGTGATATCGATTAAGTGGAATAATACGTTCCATACTTATTGGGGGCTTGCTTATTTGTTATTTGCGCTTGCAGTACTTAGAGAATGTTACAAAATTATGATAAGAAAAATTAAATAGTACCGGTTGTTAAAAGTATTAGCAAAAGATTTGGCAAAACATGACCGATACGGAATTGGTTAATCATTATAATAGACTCTTTGAGGAATCAATAAAAGAAATTGAGGGCGGTAATTACCAAATCGACAGTTTGATTGATTCTGCATCGGATGACCGTTTTGGTCTCACGCTTCTAATTCGTCCGTCCGATAATGTTAAAGATGAAATTCAAAAGTTTATTGGCGAGTTAAAGTCGATGGAACCTGACCAATACTATTATCCCTATCCGGATATTCATTTAACCGTAATCTCTATTATCACATGTTACAATGGATTTAAACTAGAAAATATCTCCGTCCCAAATTATATTGATTTAATAAAGAAAAGTTTGGAGAACAAGACGAGTTTTGAAATTGACTTTAACGGCGTTACCGCGTCTCCTTCCTGCGTAATGATCCGTGGATTTGCGAGCGATGGTACGTTAAACCTAATCCGAGATGATTTAAGGGAAAGATTTGCACGTTCAAATCTTCAGCAGAGTATAGACGGGAGATATCGAATTCAAACTGCTCATTCTACCGTCGTCCGCTTTAGCAGGCGGCTTTCGAATAAAGATAAGTTTCTTAAAATATTGGATAAATACCGGAATTATAATTTCGGCTCTTTCACGGCCGGTACATTAGAATTGGTTTATAATGATTGGTACCAAAGAGGGGATTATGTAAAAACCTTGTGTAAATTTAACATTTAAAACATTGTTAATGAACACATGCATTTTTTTGAAACTGGTTGACGCAGCAGGTTGTTGCGGGCGGCGCGATGAAAACAAAATCTATTTATAAAAGAAAGGATGAATTAGAAACATGAAAATGTTAATGATGTTAATTGTTGTAATAACTTCGGCGGCAAGTATCTTACCGCAATCGAAAAATATTGAGACCGGCCTGTACCTGGTTGCTGCTAAAGATTCTTGTTCAGATCAAAATAAAAACTTAGTTGTGTATTTGTCGGATACGCTCTGCCTCATGCAAAAACCTGTAATTACCAAGGGCGATATTGAATATTGTGAGACTGTTAAATCCAAATTAGACAACAATGAAGTATACGCGCTTAATATTAAATTGAACGCTTCAGCGGCGTTAAAATTTAAGAAAGTAACGGAACAGAATGTCGGTAAAATGATGGCGATGATCATAGATAACAAAGTAGTAATGGCCGCGGTAATTAGGGACCCGGTTACTTCCGGCAGGTTGACTATCAGCGGCCAAAGCGAAGAAGAAACATTAAGATTGGGGAAAATGTTAGAAGAAGAAATTCATAAAAAGTAAAATTTTATTGTCTAAGGCAGACGATTGAGTAAGCAACTGCCTTTAAAGGTGTTTATATAGAATACGGAAATATTGTCAAGTATCGAATCATGAAAGCATTGTGCTCTAAAATAAATTGATCAAATAGATTTTTGATTATCTTAAAAGGATTAGTCCATTTTCTTTTTGCCTAATGCGTTAGGAATGATGTTCCGAATATTAGTGGACGATTTTAACCTTTCGATGAAATTAATTATTGATTATTTTTAATTCATCAACTGCGGCGCAAAATTGAAAATAAAAAATTGCTTTCTGTTAATAATAACGTCTTTGCAAATTTC
>DAIEQA010000113.1:0-3545 GCA_027348115.1 Ignavibacteriales bacterium | reverse complement strand
AGTAATTATTTCTAAGTTTATTTCTTTCATATTAATAATCGAGCCCGGAAATTATTGCATGCTCTTAGCTTTTTCAACAGCTTCTTCTATTGTTCCAACATACATAAATGCTTGTTCCGGAAGATTATCATGCTTTCCGTCAAGAATTTCTTTGAAGCTTCTTACAGTATCTTCCAGTTTAACATATTTGCCGGGGAATCCTGTAAACTGTTCGGCAACATGGAACGGCTGACTCATAAACCTCTGAATTCTTCTTGCGCGACGCACAATTACTTTATCATCCTCGGAAAGCTCATCCATACCCATGATGTTAATAATGTCTTGAAGATCTTTGTACGCCTGGAGAATTTCTTTTACTTTCTTTGCTACATTGTAATGTTCTTCACCAACGATATCCGGTTGAAGAATTCTTGATGTTGAATCGAGAGGATCAACGGCGGGATAAATACCGAGTTCCGATATTTGACGATTCAATACCGTTGTAGCGTCAAGATGAGAGAAAGCAGTTGCCGGGGCCGGATCGGTCAAGTCGTCTGCAGGAACATAAATAGCCTGAACAGAAGTAATTGAGCCTTTATCAGTTGATGTAATTCTTTCTTGAAGTTCACCCATTTCAGTCGCGAGATTAGGTTGATATCCGACTGCCGAAGGCATACGTCCCAACAATGCTGATACTTCCGAACCGGCTTGGGTAAAACGGAAAATGTTATCGATGAACAACAACACGTCTCTGCCTTCTTCGTCGCGGAAATATTCTGCTATTGTTAATCCGGTAAGACCAACCCTTAAACGCGCTCCCGGAGGTTCGTTCATCTGTCCGAACACTAGCGCGGTTTTGTTAATAACTCCCGACTCTTTCATTTCGAGCCAAAGATCGTTTCCCTCTCTGGTTCTTTCACCAACACCGGCAAACACAGAATAACCGCCGTGTTGTTTGGCAATGTTGTGAATCAATTCCTGGATAATAACCGTTTTGCCAACTCCCGCGCCTCCGAATAAACCTGTCTTACCGCCTTTGGAATACGGCTCGATCAGATCGATAACTTTTATACCGGTCTCAAAAATTTCCTGCTTAGTAGTTAAGGAATCAAATTGTGGAGCGTGGCGGTGAATGGGGTAACGCTTTTGTGTTTTTATTTCACCCAGACCGTCAATTCCATCGCCGATGACATTGATTAATCTTCCTAAAGTTTCCGGTCCAATCGGAACGGAAATCGGCTCGCCCGTATCAATTGCTTTCATTCCCCTAACCAACCCGTCGGTAGAATCCATCGCAACTGTACGAATCCTATTTTCGCCAAGATGCTGCTGGGCTTCTACTATCAATTCTTCGTCAAGGCCTTCAACATTTTTTCTTGGGATCTTAATCGAATTATAAATTTTTGGAAGGTATCCGTCTTGGAAATCAATATCTACAACGGGACCTATGACTTGGGCAATAACACCTTCATTACTCGCCATTTTTCTCCTTGAATTCAAAATTTTTGCCCGTAAAATTAGGAAAGAAAGGAGTTATTTCCAAAAAGAGAGGGAGTTATCAAAATAAAAAATGAATTAAAGATAATCATGAAGGCTGCTTTATTGCAGCCTTCATAACTATATAAAAAATGAAGGTTAAGTTGTAACTGTAATTTTTTCAGCTAACTCCATTCCTTTTTCCATCGCGGATTTATTCAAAGGAATAAGTTTATGATATCTTTCCGGAAGAACTTTTTTCAATCCTTCCACGGCAGTTTCAAACGATATTACCGATTTCTTTTTTAACAAGGCGCCGAGAACAATCATGTTCATAACTTTTGTGTTGCCGAGTTTAGCCGCTTCATTCGAAGCTTCTATAGGAACGATATCAATGTCGGTTCTTTTAGGTGGATTTAGAATCGTACCGGCTTCGTATATCAATAGTCCGCCGGGTTTTACACTATGTTCGAATTTATCCAGCGAGGGCTGGTTGAGCGCAATCACGGTGTCGAATTTGGAAATTATCGGTGAACTGATTTTAGTGTCGCTAATAATTGCAATACAGTTTGCGGTTCCACCTCTCATTTCCGGTCCGTACGAGGGCATCCAGCTTACCTCTTTGCCTTCTATTACTCCACCGTAGCAGAGAATTTGTCCCATTGATAAAACACCTTGTCCGCCAAATCCGGCAATAATAATTTCTTCAGTCATATCAATTACCTCCTTGATCGTTCTTCGGCGGAACCTTTAAATCCCCCAAAGGATAAAACGGAAACATGTGTTCTTCCATCCACTTGTTGGCTTCAACGGGAGTCATCTTCCAGTTTGAAGGACAATTGCTAACTATCTCGACAAAGCTTAATCCTTTATTAAGTTCTTGATATTTAAATCCGTTCACGATTGCTTTTTTTGCTTTGCGAACATTCACCGGGTTATTAACCGCAACACGTGTGCAGTAATAAACTCCTGGCAGTTGAGCAACCAATTCTGTTATCTTAAGAGGATTTCCCATTACGGAAACTTCTCGTCCAAACGGAGTCGTAGTGGATTTCATTCCAACCAAAGTCGTTGGCGCCATCTGACCGCCGGTCATTCCGTAAATACCGTTATTAATAAATACTATAAGAATATTTTCTCCGCGGTTGCATGTGTGAATTGTTTCTCCGGTTCCGATAGCGGCAAGATCGCCGTCGCCTTGATACGAGAAAACATATTTATCGGGAAGTACACGTTTAATACCTGTAGCCACAGCTGATGCGCGGCCGTGGGCGGCTTCAGTCATATCTATATCTAAATAATTATAAGCGAAGACGGAACAGCCGACAGGTGCAACCCCGACTGTTTTATCTTGAATGCCGAGTTCATCAATTGCTTCGGCAATTAATCTATGAGCAACACCGTGACCGCAGCCCGGGCAGTAATGCATTGGTGTATCCAACAAAACAGGAGTTTTCTCGAAAACCAAATTTTCGTTTGTGCAAACACTCTCTTCTGCAATTACCTGTTCGTAGTGCTTTTCTTCTTCCAACATAGTTTTTTCGTTCATACGGTTTCTCCTACAAATTTTTCTTCAACCATTTGAAGAATTTCGTCAGGCGACGGAATTACTCCGCCCATTCTGCCGAGAAACTCTACCGGAATTTTTCCGTTGACTGCCAGCCGAACATCTTCCACCATTTGACCGGCATTCATTTCAACTGTAAGCATTCCTTTTACCTTACCGGATAATTTATTTAATTCATCGTATGGAAACGGGAATAAAGTGATTGGTCTGAACACTCCGACTTTTATTCCTTTCTCGCGGGCAAGATGAGCTACCTTAGTGCAAATCCTTGCGACTAATCCGAAAGCGACTAAGATAATATCGGCATCGTCACAGTTCACCATCTCAAAGCGAGTTTCTTCCTTTTCAATTGCTCTATACTTATTTTGAAGATGATTATTGATTTCCTGCATTGCCTCGGCTTCCATGTGCAAAGAAGTAATATAATTTCTTTCGCGATTTTTCGGCTTACCAACTGTAGCCCATGACGGCACTTCATTGGATCTCGGTATTTGCGGAAACAGCTCAACCTTTTCCATCATCT
>DAIEQA010000106.1:0-16764 GCA_027348115.1 Ignavibacteriales bacterium | reverse complement strand
ACTTGGGCGGTTGTTAGTTTATTTTCAAGTCTTGCTACGGGGACTCACGTTTTAATAGCTCGCAGGTTTGGATCCAAAGAATATGAGGAATGTGGAAAAATCTTAAATGTTTCGTTAATACTGGCATTTATGATTGGCGCAGTTGTAGCCGGATTGGTAGTTTATTTTTCTTATGATATTGCCGGATTCTTCGCCGTCGATCCAAAAGTTGCATACTATGCCGGTCAGTTTCTTCATTACCGTTTTATGGGAATTCCTTTTTTCTTAATCACCGTTTCTTACCGGGGATTTTATTTTGGAATTGGGAAGACTAAGATTTTCATGTACTCGGCTGTTCTTATAAATTTATTGAACATCGTTTTTAATTACTTTTTGATTTACGGGGCTTTCGGAATACCGGGTATGGGACTTGCCGGTTCCGGTCTTGGTTCCACACTTGCAACTATCTGCGACGCAATATTTTACCTAACCGTTTCTATGCTTCCTGACTTCCGTCACAAATTTCATTACTTCAGAAATTTTAAGTTTGTTAAGAGTATTGCTCAATCGATAATAAAAATTTCGCTGCCGGTGTCGCTTCAAAATATTTTTATCCTGGTAGGATTTTTAAGTTTTATAGCCATTACCGGTTTAATTGGTACCGATCAACAGGCGGCAAGCACCGTGGTATTTGCAGCCCTTCAAATTTCTTTGATGCCTTGCTTTGGTTTCGGGATTGCGATTCAAACCCTGGTCGGAAATAGTCTTGGCGGCGGAGATATCAAAATGGCAAAGCATTACGGATTCGAGACGAGCAAAATCGCAACAATCTATACAATCTTTGTAGGAATGCTTTTTGTTTTTGTGCCGAGGGCAGTTTTAATTCTCACTACAAATAATCATCATATAATTGAAACGGCAGTACCGGCGCTTAGGATTGCCGGGCTGGGACAAATTTTTTACGCAATCGGGGTGGTTCTCGCAAACGGACTTCAAGCCGCGGGTAAAACATTATACGTAATGCTATCCGAAGTGATTGTAAACTGGTTTGTATTTGTCCCAATTGCCTATTTCCTCGGGGTATTCTTAAAATTCGGTTTGGTAGGTGCGTGGTTTGCTTTGCCGTTTTATGTAATTCTTTATTCATTTGTAATATTCATTAAATTCAAATTTGGCAGTTGGGAGAACTTTCAAAAAGTTTGAATTTATAACTTGACAAATATGTCTTGGTGGGATATATTTAACAAGCAAAAGAATGAAAATTAAATCAACCATACTGCTCGTAATTATTGCTGCGGGATTGATATTCGCCGGAGTTGATCTTCTTAAATTTACAGCTAGATCAAGTGGAGGAAATATTATTCTCGATTGGCAAACTATTTCCGAAACCAATCTGCGTCAATTTGTTGTTGAAAGAAAAACTGTTAACGGTTCCTTCATGGAAGTTGGAACGGTTCAACCCCGTGAAGATAAAAATTATGAATACGTTGACCAGACTGCTTTCAAGACTTACGATCAGCTCTATGTTTACAGGTTAAGAATTGTTGATAACGACGGCTCGGTTTCTTATTCAGGCGAAATTGCGGTTCCTCACAATGTATCTAGCGTAAAAAGAACATGGGGCAGCATAAAAGCCCTCTTCCGTTAGTAGATTGTTTCACTTCCCATTTTCATCACGCGGTAATTTCTAAAGATGATCAAATCTGATATCAAAATTTATCTTGCTTCAAAATCTCCGCGCAGAAGAAAGCTTCTTAAGCAACTTGGATTAAAATTTACTTCTTTCTCTGTCGATTTGAATGAAGAGGTGTTTGATGGTGAGCATCCTATTCAAACCGTTAAGAGACTTGCAAAGCATAAGTCCCAAGCTGCCGTGAAAAAGGTAAAAGTGGGAATTGTAATTACTGCCGATACGATTGTCGTGCTTGACGATGAAATAATTGGTAAACCCAAAAATGAAAAGGACGCATTCAAAATATTGTCTAAGCTAAGCGGCAGAACTCATTCGGTTTACACGGGTATTCTCGTAAATAATATTTCGAAGAATAAAAGTATTGTCGATTATGTAAGGACGGAAGTTACTTTTAGAAAGTTAAGTCCAAAGGAAATTCGAGATTATATAAAAACCGGCAGCCCCATGGATAAGGCAGGCGCTTACGGCATTCAAGACGATTTTGGCGCCGTATTCGTTGAACGAATTGACGGCTGCTATTATAACGTGGTGGGTTTGCCGCTTGCCAAGTTGTATAATATGCTGTTGAGAATAATTTAGATTTTATAGTGAAATAACTCTTCTGCACTTAATCCAGATATTTCCAATATTTTTGTTGTTTGGATTTATTTTGATTCTCATTAATTTTATAAAAAATATTTACAGTTAATTGTGGTAAACGGGGGAATACATGTTATGATGAATCGCAATCAATTATATATAGATTAAACACGGAGTAATAATGCCTAAATACAAAAAAATAGTTGTGCCTGCCGTCGGTGAAAAAATTACGATTAAGGATGATCTGTTAGTAGTTCCGGATAACCCGGTAATCCCTTTTATTGAGGGGGACGGCACCGGCCCGGATATTTGGTTCGCGTCGAAAATGGTTTTTGACGCCGCTGTAGAAAAAGCGTACAAGGGTAAAAAGAAAATCGAATGGATGGAAATTTATGCCGGTGAAAAAGCCGTTAAAACTTACGGCAAGAATCAGTGGCTGCCTAAAGAAACCCTTGATGCAATTAAAGAATATATCGTTGCTATTAAAGGTCCTCTTACTACACCTGTCGGTGGAGGAATAAGAAGTTTGAATGTCGCGCTTCGTCAGGAACTGGATTTGTTTGCGTGTGTACGCCCGGTTAAATATTATGCCGGAACGCCAAGCCCGGTAAAGAGACCGCAGGATCTCAACGTTGTAATCTTCCGCGAGAATACTGAAGATGTTTACGCCGGAATCGAATTTAAATCCGAAACAAAAGAAGCGGCGGATTTGATTAAGTACATCAACAAAAAATTTGAGAAAAATATTAGAACCGGTTCCGGAATCGGAATTAAACCGATTAGCCAATTCGGTTCGGAAAGATTGGTAAAGAAAGCCATTGAGTTTGCAATCGCGAATAAGAAAACCAACGTTACCCTTGTGCACAAAGGCAACATTATGAAGTTTACCGAAGGCGCATTTAAAGAGTGGGGTTATCAAACGGCAAAGAAATACTTCGGCGAGCAAACTGTTTCCGAGGATGAACTCTGGAAAAATTATAACGGCAAACTGCCGGAAGGTAAGATACTAATTAAGGATAGAATTGCCGACAGTATTTTCCAGCAGGTATTGTTGCGTCCAAGCGAATACGAAGTATTAGCCACGCCGAATTTGAACGGCGATTATTTATCAGATGCTTGTGCTGCGCAGGTTGGAGGATTAGGAATTGCACCCGGCGCCAACATGAGTTACCATTACGCCGTATTTGAAGCTACACACGGAACTGCGCCAAAGTATGCAGGTCTCGATAAAGTTAATCCAGGCTCGGTAATCCTATCTGGTGTAATGATGTTTGATTATCTTGGATGGAATAAGGCAGCGCGACTTATCGAAAAAGCAATGGGTAAAGCTATCAAATCCAAAACGGTTACTTACGATTTTGCCCGTCTTATGAAAGGCGCTACCGAGTTAAGCTGCTCGGACTTTGGACGCGCTATAATTAAAAATATGTAATTCTTCTTTACGCAGAGACGATCCGTCGGATCGTCTCTATCTTTTTCAATAATTTTTTTTCTCAACCTTCATTAACGCTCGTTCACCTTAGTTTAGTTGGAGACGTTTCTATCCTTGATTTTAGAATGCACTGTTAGTATTTTGGCACCACTTCAAACACAACCGATGGAGGTTTAAGATGACTAACGAAGAAAACGGATTGGGTAAAGGTTTATTAATCGGATTCTTAACCGGTGCGGCTGTTGGTTCAATAATAGCTCTTCTATTCGCTCCAAAATCCGGCAGAGAATTACGCGAAGACATTAAAAACAAATCTCAGGATTTAATGGGAGATGCCGAACAGTATCTTTCCAACGCAAAAGAAAAAGCGAACCAGTTAATCAATGAGGGTAAAAAAAAATCCGAAAGATTAGTGGCTGATACCAAAGAAAAAGTTGACGAGTTATTAGGCGAAGCCGAAAAAATTCTTTCCGATGCAAAAGACAAAACAGGTAACCTTGTTCAAGCCGGCAAAGAGAAAATTGAGAAGGAAAGCGACAGATTAAAATCTGCTATCAAAGCCGGCGTAAGTGCCTACAAAAGTGAAAAGGAAGCTTAGACCGTATGATTTTAGTTGACATCTTTCTAATATTATTAATCATATCTGCTTCCGCGCTTTGTATTTTCGTCATAATCTATCTTAAAAAAATATTTGAACAAGTTGAGATGGTTCGCAACGATATTCACGAGATAGTTAAGAATACCGTACCGTTGCTAGACGATCTTAAAGAGGTAACTCAACGCGCAAACAGAATTGTTACGGAAGCAGAAAATTATTGGGATGAAATAGATCGTTCTATAAAAAACCTAAGAGAGCGTGTTACAAATCTAAAACCACTTTCAAAGTTTAGAGAAACACAAAGCCAGGCTGCCGATCTCATCAAAAATATCAGAGCAATTGTCAGAGGCATTAACGCTTTCTGGCAAGAGTATAAGAATAAGTAATTTTCTAGTTCAAAGTGTAAGGAGAATCAATCTTGAAAGAGTACAATCCAGAAGCTATAAGAAATATAGCACTTATTGGTCACGGTGGAAGCGGTAAGACTACTATATCGGAAATTCTATTGTACACCGCCGGTGAAATTAATCGTATTGGTAAAGTTGAAGAAGGCAATACAACTTCCGATTTTAATTCGAACGAAATTGAAAGAAAAATTTCCATTGCTACATCTCCTCTTCATCTCGAATGGAATAACACTAAGATTAACATTTTAGATACTCCGGGCTTTCCGGATTTTATAGGCCAGGTTATTTCATCGCTCCATGTTGCGGACCTCGCTGTTTCGGTAATTAAAAGCGCGGAAGGAATTGAAGTCGGCACGGAACAAACCTGGGAGAATGTCCGGAAGTATAAAGTTCCCGCCGCAGTTATAATTAACAAATGCGATAACGAACATTCCAAGTTTTTCGAAACAATACAGGTTGCAAAGAATCGTTTAAGCCCGGATGTTACGGTTGTTTCATTTCCGGCAAAAGACGGATTGAATTTCGATTCGATTATCGACCTCGTAAAAATGAAAAAGTGCACTTACGGAGAGGCAGGTTCTAAAAAAGTTACCGAGGAGGATATTCCCGGCGACTTAAAAGATCAAGCAAATAAACTTAGAGAGGAACTGGTTGAAAAGGTTGCCGAGTCCAGCGAAGAATTAATGAATAAATTTTTTGAGGAAGGCGCTCTTTCCGAAGACGAACTGCAGCAAGGATTAAAAACCGCGATTGTAAAAGGAGGATTGGTGCCGGCATTTGCTTTCTCTGCAACCAAAGCCGTTGGCGCTAATACTTTCCTGGATTTTGCAAATAAATATTTTCCGGCTCCAAGCGAACGCGAACCTGTTGAAGCTGAAATGAAAGAAGGCGGCGCAAAAGTAAAAGTTGCCTGCGATGTTAAAGGCGAACCGGCGTTGCTGATTTTCAAATCGCTTTCCGAACAGCACGTTGGAGAACTATCCATATTTAAAGTTT
The DNA here is from genome assembly GCA_027348115.1 of Ignavibacteriales bacterium. GTDB lineage: Bacteria > Bacteroidota > Ignavibacteria > Ignavibacteriales > Melioribacteraceae > Fen-1258. Next base: position 11,080 of record DAIEQA010000106.1, on the reverse strand, counting down.
ATTCGGGAACGTTCAGCGCCGGTATGGATCTTCAAAATACCAAGAGGGATAAAGTTGAACGCATGGGACAAATTTTTGTTCTCAACGGCCACAACAGAAAAGAAGTTACAAAAATTGGAGCCGGAGATATTGGCGCTGTAGTAAAATTAAAAGACAGTCATACCGGCGATACCCTCTGTTCTAAAAACTTTACCATACTTCTTCCGGAAATGGAATATCCCGAACCGGTAATACGGTTCGCAGTTAAACCTAAGGCAAAGGGCGACGAAGATAAAATTTCTGCGGCTCTGCATACCGCTCACGAAGAAGAACCAACGCTCAGATCGAGATTTGACCCAGAGATTGCTCAGACAATAGTTTCCGGTCAGGGCGAACTGCAGCTAAATCTTGCAATGAAGCTGTTAAAAGATCGTTACGGCGTTGAAGTTGAATTAATCGAACCGAGAATTCCTTACCGCGAAACAATTAAGGGAAGATGCGATGACTCCGAGTACAAGCATAAGAAGCAATCCGGCGGCCGCGGTCAGTATGGTCACGTTCATTTAAAATTGGAACCGGTTCCGCGGGGAACCGGCTACGAATTTGTTGACGCAATCGTCGGCGGTGTTGTTCCCGGTCGTTTCGTTCCCGCAGTTGAAAAAGGTCTCAAAGAAATTATGGCCAAAGGAATATTAACCGGAAGCAAAGTTATCGATGTGAGAGTTACTTTGTTCGACGGAACCTACCACGCTGTAGACTCCGACGAAGTTTCTTTTAAGATTGCCGCCTCACAGGCTTTCAAAAAAGGTTTTATGGAAGCTAAGCCGGTTATTCTCGAACCGATCTATGATATAAACGTAAAAATTCCGGAAGAATTCATGGGCGATGTTATGGGAGATATCTCCGGCCGCCGCGGAAAAATTCAGGGCATGGATTCGGAAAGTCCTTTCCAAATCATTAAAGCAAAAGTTCCTCTCTCGGAACTTCATAAGTACTCTACTCAACTGCGAAGCTTAACTTCGGGCCGCGGAATGTTTGCAATGAGTTTCTCGCATTACGAGGAAGTGCCTAAAGAAGTCGAAGGAAAAATTATCGAAGAGTACCAGAAACACAAAGAAGAAGAAGCAGAATAAAATATTTCTGATTAAATTACGGGCGGAAGTAATACCAACTTCCGCCTTTTTTGTTTTCGAAATGAACAGAAGAGTTATTGATATTCTTCCAAGAACCGCTGTAGTGCATCAAAAAAATAATGGCAAATAAAATTTCATAATATGGAAAAACTCTGGTCTCCCTGGCGCTCTAATTACATAGATTCATTTAAAACTAAAGACGAATCCGGCTTATGTGTTTTTTGTGAAGCACAAAAGTTAGAAGCGGAAAGCGGGCAGTCGCTCATCGTTTATAGATCAAAGCATTGTTACGCAATGCTGAATCTTTATCCTTATAACAGTGGCCATTTGATGATTATTCCTTACCGACACTTGAGCGATTTGAACCATGTTAACAACGAGGAGATGAGCGATGTAATGAAGACCGTTCAATTATCCATGAAAGCGCTCGATGCAGTGATGAAGCCGCAGGGTTTTAATTTTGGCGCCAACCTTGGAAAAGCAGCCGGCGCCGGAATAGACGCGCATCTTCATTTTCATATTGTTCCAAGATGGAACGGTGATACCAATTTTATGCCCGTACTTGGAGAGGTAAAACTAATATCGCAAGATTTACTTGCGACAAAGAAAAACTTAATTGAGGCCTTTAACAAACTAGAGATAAAATAATCAATGGAAAATAAAAAATTCAAAGTGCTTATTGCACCAAACAGTTTTAAAGAATGCGCCGATTCGGTAGAACTTTCCGAACTTATCAAAGCTTCCTTATTCAAGTTGTTGCCGAATGAAATAAAATCGCAGATAGATTTCTCGCTTAAACCTATTTCCGACGGTGGCGACGGATTTATTTCGGTTTGTCAAAGAGTATTTGGCGCGGAACTGCTTCACTTCGAAATTTCTTATCCGTTTAACGATGAAAAATTTTTCTGTCCGGTAGGGTATTATCAAGCCACCAAAACTTTATTTGTGGAATCCGCCGAAGTACTCGGCTTAAAAGTAATTCATGAAGAATACAGAAAGCCAATGGAACTCTCTTCCAAAGGATTGGGAGAATTACTGCTTCAAATTTACGATTCCGTTGAAAACGGAATTATGGACGTTGAAAAAGTTATTGTTGGAATCGGCGGCACCGGCATTAACGATTTAGGCATGGGAATGATGGAAGTCTTTGGACTTGAAATGTACGACAAGGACGACAATATGCTTCAAGTATTGCCAAAGAATTTTTCCCAGGTAGAAAAAATTATTGTCCCGGAGGTTCAGCTTCCGTTTAATCTGGAAATGATAATTGATGTTGAAAATCCTTTGCTCGGTATCGACGGCGCGAGTCTCCTGTTCTCCGAACAAAAAGGCGCATCGGATGAAGAAGCCAAAATAATGGAAAAAGGATTTCTCCATTTGCTTAAAGAACTGGAAATTGATGATGCAACCCAGGATAGTTTAAGCGGCGCCGGCGGGGGCATTGCGGCGGCAATGAAATTATTTTTCAACGCCGAAGAAACATTTGCCGATAAATTTATAATGGAAGAATTAACAATCCACCCGCTTAATACCGATGTTGATATGGTTATTACCGGCGAAGGTAAGCTCGATAATCAGACGCTTATGAATAAGGGCGCCTTCATCGTGGTTAACGAGTTCGCCAAGCAGAATATTCCGATTCATTTCTTATGCGGAACAAGCGAAGGCGACCTGCCGGAAATTGAAAATTTGAAGGTGATTGAAATTGCCGAATACTTTGACTCGGTAGAAGACTCAATTAAAAAAATTGATAAAGGCATTGAGGCGGCCTGCCGGAGAGTAAGCAAAGATATCATTCAGCATTTTGCAAAGAAAAATACCAAATAAAATATTTCCGGCTTGGAAATTATTTTATCGCGTTTAACTTCTGATTAAGATAAAAATTTATTTAAGGAAATTGATGGAAGAAAATTCTGAAAAGCTTGAAAAAATAAAAGTAGAAGCCCTCGACGAAATACTCGGTAATAAATTTAAAGTGCTGGACGACGGCTTTGTACGTGTAGTTGATTACATGGGCGGCGACGAATCAATCGTTCAAGCCGCGCGGGTTTCCTACGGAAAAGGGACAAAAAAAGTTTCGGAGGACCGCGGACTTATCCGCTACCTGCTACGCAATGCCCACACTACTCCATTTGAAATGTGCGAGATCAAACTTCATGTGCGCGTGCCTATGGACGCATGGCGGCAATGGATACGCCACCGCACGGCTAATATAAACGAGTACTCGACAAGATACTCTATTGCCATCGATGCATCGCAAAAGACAAGTAAAGGCGAGTGGAGAATTCAAGCGCAGGATAACAAACAAGGCAGCGCCGGATTTTTTGACGAAGCGATTGGAAGTAAACTAACAGAACGCGAAGAGGAACTTCAGCGGTTTGCCCGCGAAATTTATCAAGAACGACTTCAATTAGGCGTTGCAAGAGAACAAGCTAGAAAAGATTTGCCGCTTTCTACTTATACAGAGGCGTACTGGAAAATTGATCTTCACAACCTTTTAAACTTTCTGGCTTTAAGAATGGATAGCCATGCTCAGTTTGAAATCCGCAGCTACGCTGAAACAATTGGGAATGAAATAGTGTCTCGCTGGTGCCCTATTGCATGGGAGGCCTTCAAAGAATACCGTGTAAACTCTACTAATTTTTCCCAACTGGAAATGCTGGTTCTTAAAGAACTTGTCAATGGGCGTAACGAGGCGGCAATGAAACTTGCAGAAAGTTTTGGCTGGCTGAATAAGAAGGATGGTAATCTTGTTCGTAATAGGGAACGGATAGAATTTGAGGAAAAATTAAATTCACTTAACCTTTTGAAACCCTGGGAATAAAAATCTTGCACTACTTTTTATATAGATAATTTAATTCTGTTGATTGTTCCTTAATAAAACATGCCGGGATTTGTTATGAAAAGACTTTTGCTTCTTTTGATTTTATTTGGAATTGTTTCCGGAAAAAATCTATTTGCTTCAAATGTTATTCCTGCCGATAATACTTACATACAATACTTTGGAAGATGGGATTTCAGTAATCCCAAAGCCCCAACTCATTCGTGGCCCGGCGTTTATATCTATGTAGAATTTGAAGGCACCAGCATCGGAATCAAAACCGACGATAATTTTAGCTACTACAATGTTATAATCGACGATACGGTAACATCTGTTTTTCACGGCGATAAAGCCGGCGTTAATTCATACATATTAAAAGAAGGTTTGCCGGACGGGCATCATAAATTATTATTTACTCTTCGAAACGAACTTAGCTGGACGAAGTTTGCTTTCAATGGTTTTATTCTGGATGACGGTAAAAATTTGTTGCCCCCACCGCCTAAGCCGGAAAGAAAAATTGAATTTGTTGGTAACTCTTATACGTGCGCTGCCGGAAATTTATGGACAGGTCAAAATCCTGCTCCGTCCGATAGCGATTATACAGATATTTACCAGGGATTCGCATCAATAGTTGGCAGACACTATGATGCTCAGTATAATATCTCCGCTCATTCCGGCTATGGAATGGTGCAGGATTATCAAGGAAACACAAGCGGAAATTTACCCGACATTTTTAACAGAACATTGGTTTACACTTCTTCGCCTACATGGAATTTTTCAGACTGGGTTCCAAACGTTATAGTAATATGTCTCGGCTTAAATGATTATTCCGGCTGGAACGGATACAGCCAATCGATATCTGATGAGAACTCGGCGCTGTTCAGACAGAAGTATCATGATTTTATTTCGACACTTATTGATGTATATCCCGGTGTAAAGATTTTATGCGTTGCCGCTAACGGTATTGGATGGATTAAGGATAATGTTTCTCAAGTTGTAACCGAGGAAAACGCAAAGGGCAACGAAAATGTTTATTATACTTTCTTTCCTTATTATGATGGCGGTTATGTAAATCAAGGTCATCCGAATGTTGATACACACAAAAAAATTGCGGATGTGATCATAACGGCAATCAACCAAATGGATCCTTGGACACCTTACAATAGCAAAACTGCCCCCGCCTTTGTGAGTTTGCCGAAGCCAAATACCTTGGTAACAACTGTTGATTATAATTTAACGGTCAAAACAAACAAGTATTCTACGGTGCGCTACAGCACGCAGGATAAACCATATGACCAAATGGAGAATACTTTTGCTGTTACGGGCCAGCGCGATCACTCGACCATAATACATGTTAAACAAAACCAATCTTATAAATTTTACCTTAGAGCTGCCGACATTTACGGAAATCAAATGGATACGTCCGCGGTTGTACAATTTTGGGTTGACACAACTAAAAATATTTTTTCTTGGAATCAGCCCGGATACGATATCTCTGCATGGGGAAAAAGTAGTGCGCCTTTCGGAAATGACGGAGCTTCTACTAACATCACAAATATTAATTCCGTTCAGACGTCGTACTTTAAAACTACGCTTCCGATAACGAGCGTATTTCAAATTATAAAAATGATATTATCGGCGAAAGGCCACGATGGTTTGACAGCATACATTAATGGCAAAGAAGCAATAAGAATGAATATGGATTCCGGCAAAGATATTAACTATGATACTTATGCATCTGCGGCAGGATCGTTCGGCAGCAGTATTGATATAGCCGCCGTTGCAAAGCCGCTGCTTCGTATCGGCAGCAACGATCTCGCCGTTGAAGTTCATTCGAGCAATTCCGGCAGCGGCATTTCCTTCGATATGCAGCTTGCTGATGCGGTAGGTAAATTATATTTATCTTTTGGAAGCCAGTGGTACTACTATGATAGCGGGAATACACCCTCTGATCAAATTACTGATAAAATAACAGGTGTGGAAAATCTAAATTCATCTCTCCCACTTAACACGGAATTGTTCCAGAATTATCCTAATCCTTTTAATCCCACGACGGTTATTTCTTTTGAACTGAATAAGAAAAGTCTTGTTCAGTTAAAGGTCTATAATATTCTTGGGGAACTTGTTTCAACATTGGAAAACGGAGAATTGAATGCCGGAAATTATAAATACCTTTTCGATGGCGGAAGATTAGCAAGCGGCGTCTATTTCTATCAACTAAAAGCTGACGGCAGCCTGAAAGTTTTCAAAATGATTTTGATGAAATAACTTTGAAAGCGGTTAATATGATTTGTTAAATTCATGTGGATAAAATTTTTGACAAGGATTAATGATTATGAGAAGGAAAGTTTTAATTCTGTGCATGGCAATTTTCTCTCTTACCATCGGAATGACAAATATGATCACAGCTCAAAAATTAATTCCGCCCAGTAATCCCGACATACAATATTACGGCCGGTGGGATAAAAACGATTCGCTGCATTACAGGCATTCATGGCCGGGCGCTTACATTATTGTTACATTCACCGGGACAAAAATAGGCGTACGACTTGCGGACAACACAAGCTATTACAATGTTTACATCGACGGTAAAATGCACAGCATCTTTCACAGCGATGATGCTGGCGAAAAAGATTACATCATTGCCGATAGTCTTAGAGACACAACTCATACTTTGAGATTCAGTAAAAGAAATTTTTCGTTTAACCAAATACCGGTTTTTGCCGGATTCATTCTGGATAATAACGGCCGTATCTTACCTTCGGCGCCGGAGCCAAAAAGAAAAATTGAGTTTGTCGGAGACTCTTTCACCGCCGCAGAAGGCAATGAAGCAAAAGAGTTGGTGATGAAATGGGAAGATAAATTTCCGGTGACAAATATGGATAAAGGATTTGCGCCTTTAATAGCAGAACATTTCGGAGCGCAGTATATCACTACGTGCCGTTCCGGCGGGGGGATGGTTTGCGACTGGCAGGGCGATACGACCTTAACAGTTGCGGATCGGTTCGATAGAACATTAATGGAATCCCCAGAACCCAAATGGGATTTCAAAAAGTGGATTCCCGATGTTGTTGTTATTTGTCTCGGATTAAACGATCACTCTGGCCTCATCGGCAAAGAAAAAGAAGTGCCTGATGATAAATCCGAATTCTTCCGTAAAGGTTACAAAAAGTTTCTTGCCAGGGTAAGAACTGTTTATTCCGGTGTAAAAATTGTTGCGGTGGCCGCTCATATTCCCTGGATTCAAAAAAATGTTAAAGAGGTTATCGATGAGCAAAAAGCTGCCGGCCACAATGATGTCTATTACGCCCAGTTCGGTATCTTCGAAGGAGGATACGTGGCAAACGGCCATCCTACGGTTGAGACGGATAAAAAAATTGCCGATGAAATAATTAACGCGATGGAAAAGTATAAAGTGTTCGGCGATTCTAAATAGGTCTTGAATAGGTACGCCGCAAATCGTATGGACGATAATTTTTCGAATTGAACAGATTTGCCCAGCTGCTGCCTTTGAGTATCATTTTGATTTGTCAAGAGTGACTGCCTTCTAATGCTTACTATACGGATCTCTGGAAAATGCGGTCGGTTAGAATTATCTTGCAAATGAAACTCATGCCTTATCCCCGATTGCATCAATAATCATTTTTTTGGAAAGGAGGATTATATGTTTATCGGTCATTTCGGCGTTGGCTTTGGCGCGAAAAAAATAAGCAGCTTACCTTCACTTGGAACGATGTTTCTTGCTGCGCAATTTATTGATTTGCTTTGGCCGATTTTTATTTTACTTGGAATTGAAAAAGTCACTATTGTACCCGGCGGTCCTCCATTTAAAACTTTGGATTTTACTTACTATCCTTTCTCTCACAGTTTATTTGGCGTTGTAATTTGGTCGCTACTGTTTGGACTGATTTATTATTTTGTCAAGAAAAATTTGCGCGGCTCAGTTTTGCTCGGTGGACTTGTGCTAAGTCATTGGGTTTTGGATTTTTTCACACATGTGCCCGATTTACCAATTTTTCCATGGAGCGATACAAAAGTAGGATTGGGATTATGGAATTCTCCTGCCGCGACTATAATTATTGAAGTACTGATTTACCTCGCCGGAGCGTTTCTTTACTTGCGCTACCGCAAAGAGCAAAACAAAAAAGGTTTGATCGGAACGATTGGTTTGGTATTCGTTTTATTGCTAATATATATTATCAGTTCTTTTGGTTCAGCGTCTCTGTCAGTCGAAGCGATCGGCTACTCAGGCTTAGGTCTGTGGATTTTTGTTGCCTGGGCTTACTGGATTGATAGAAAGGTAAAGGTTGTTAACTAATCTTCTGAAAGTGTTGATATGAAAATAACAAAAAGTTGTTACGCCGTTCTCGGTTTTGGTTATGTGCCTCCGTGGATTATAAATGCCGGATTTATAATTGGCGGCAACAAAACTCTAATTGTCGATACGGGACCGAGTTATTTTGCGGCGCAAACAATTTACGGCTACGCGCATAATCTAAAACCCGGCAATGAAATTATTGTGGTTAACACCGAAAAACATCTTGATCATATTGCGGGCAACTGTTTCTTCAAGGAAATGAACTGCTCTATATACGGCAGTGGAGGCATTAATAGAACAATTGATGATCTTGAGGACGATATCCGCGAATGGAATGATTCAATATTAAATGTTAAACGTAGGCATCTGCGGGAAGAAAAAATATTTTTTGAGAATACAAAGATCGTCAATCCAGATAAGACTATTAATGACGATTTCATTTTTAATCTCGGCGACGTTCAAGCCAAAATTTTCTCGACACCGGGTCACACAGCCACAAATATCTCGGTCTATGTTGAAGAAGAAAGGGTGCTCTACACCGGCGATTGTATGATAAATAAATATTTACCGAATCTTGAAGCGGGCGGCGTTTCCGATTGGAAGATTTGGCTTCGATCCCTCGAAAAAATATCCGGCATGAAATTGAAATTTGTCGTGCCTGGTCATGGCAACGTTTTAACCGCTGACGAAATCCCTTCTGCAATTGATAGGATAAAAACCATTTTGGAAGAAGCGATAGCAAGCGGATTACCTCCTACTCAGGAAGAAAAATTATAATCACTCCGGAAATTCGAAATGAATTTAAAATATTTACATACAAACCTGGTTGCAGACGATTGGAAATCGCTCTCTAAATTTTACGAGGAAGCATTCGGATGCAAACTTGTTCCGCCGGAGCGGGATTATACCGGCGAAGCAATTGAAAAAGGAACCGGAATTCCCGGTGTTCATTTAACCGGCATTCATTTGAGACTTCCCGGCTACGGAGAAAACGGTCCAACATTGGAGATTTTTAGTTACGAACCGAAAGCAGAAAGAGTTGAGACTCGTGTGAATAGAGCCGGTTATGGCCATATCGCATTCCAGATAGATAACGTCGAAGAAGTCCGCAATAAAATTATAAAAGCCGGCGGAAAAGAAGTAGGTGAGATTGTCGAAGTTGTTACGTCATTTGGCGGAAAAATTAAATGGTGTTATGTTACAGACCCGGAAGGGAATGTTATCGAGTTGCAGTCAAAATCTTAACTAAAAAATATTTCAAACGGTTCTTTATTGAAAATTTATATCATAGCCGCGGTATCAAAAAATAATGTGATAGGTCGTAACGGCGCCGTTCCATGGCATTCAAAATCCGAATTGGAATTCTTTAAACATACAACCATGGGCTCAGCGGTTTTGATGGGGCGAAAGACCTGGGATTCAATCGGTAAACCTCTTACCGGAAGATTAAACGTTGTAATTACCCGGAACAAGAATTTGAGTATTCCTTTTAAAGAGGTTATAATATTTTATTCTTTAAATGAGGCACTTGCCTTCTTTAGAACGAGCATTTACGAAAAAATTTATATAATAGGCGGCGCCGAAGTATTTAACGAGTCATTGGAATTTACAGATGAAATGATGCTTAGCGAAATGAATTTTGAAGCAGAAGGAAATGTTTACTTTCCTGAAATAAACGGAAGAATTTGGGCGCTGAATTCCAGCGAAGTATTCCTCGATTTCACGGTTCATCATTATATTAGAAGAGATAATTTGAAAGATTAAGGAAAACTGTGTCGCAAAAGATAAAAATACTCCCGGAAAATTTAGCCAATAAAATAGCCGCGGGGGAAGTGGTTAACCGTCCCGAATCCGTTGTTAAGGAACTTTTGGAAAACTCGCTTGATGCCGGCGCCGAAAGTATAGACGTACTAATTAAGGGCGCGGGAAAAACATTGATCCAGGTTGTAGATGACGGCGAGGGTATGAGCGAAGAAGATGCCGAATTGAGCATTCAACGTCACGCCACAAGCAAAATTTCCACTATAGATGATTTAGATGCTATTAGTACTTTCGGCTTCCGTGGGGAGGCGCTCGCTTCGATTGCGTCGGTCTCAATTTTCGAGTTAAAGACTGAACGAAGGGATCAGGAACTCGGCACTTTTATCAAGATCGATGATAACTCGAACATCACCAAAGAAAAAGGATCATTCGCCAAAGGAACATCGATAGCGGTTAAAAATCTTTTCTATAATGTTCCGGCAAGAAGAAATTTTTTGAAAAGTAACCAAACTGAACTGAAGCATATCATTGAGACATTCAAAAAAATTGCGCTGAGTTACCCTGATAGAAGTTTTAAATTTTTCAACGATGACGAAATTGTTTTTGATTTTCCAAAGTGTTCAATAGATGAACGGATGAAACAAGTCTTTGCCGAAAATATTCTCGATGCAGTCATAGGAGTAAAAGAAATTACGGATTATATCTCTGTTACCGGTTACGTTACCAAACCGTCGTACCTCCGACGAAGCAAGGGTGAGCAATATTTTTTCCTGAATAAAAGATTTGTGCAAAGTAAAATTGTTAATCATGCGGTGTTTACAGCTTTCGAGAACGTTTTGGAAAAAGGCGATTATCCTTTCTTCGTTTTGTTTATGACGATTGATCCCAAGAAGGTTGATGTGAACGTACATCCCTCTAAACTGGAAATTAAGTTTGAAGACGAGCGAGAAATCTATTCGTTTGTTCAGGCCGTTATTAAAAAAACTCTCGGCAGTTACGATCTTGTTCCGAGCATGGCTTTTACAGGTACCCCGGAAGAGAAAGAGGGGCTTCACTTTCAAAACTTTA
>DAIEQA010000094.1:0-14306 GCA_027348115.1 Ignavibacteriales bacterium | reverse complement strand
TCGGTTCCTTTCTCGCGCATTATATAATATTGTTCCGGCGTTAGAGTTTCCTTCCATTCTTTGTCTGTTTTCTGAACCGTACCATCCATCGTACTCCCTTTCGAAATTTTTGTTTGATGTTTATGACTTTGCAGGTTTGGCCTAAGTATTACAAACCCAAAAATTACTAACACTCCCAATGCAGCTAAAATTGATACGAACAATTTATTGCGCGGATTCATCTTATTCCCTTTCTGATCTTTGTTTTAATTATAAAGACGTTTGGAAATTTCGTTACCTTCAGCACAAAAAATGAAAAATTATTTAATCTTCTTCATGTAAGCTTCGGTTTCTTCCAGGGAATTAAAATAGCCGATGCGAACCCGGTACCAGGTGCTGCCTTTCACAATTCCCTCGGTAATAAACGCATTGTGTCCTTCGGATTTTAATCTTTGAACTTCGCTTTCTGCTTTTGCTTTGACTTTCCAGGAAGAAACTTGGAAGGAATATTTTGATCCGTCGGTAAAAATTGTTCCTTTAAGATTTGTTTCGGCTTCGGTATTATAATCCTTATCGCCAGAACTCTTGGCTGCTTTATCGGATTGTAATTGTTTAGTTGGTTCGGTTTTATTTGGTGGATTGCTAAGTATGCGTATCGAAGAATCTTTTAAACCAGGACTTGTAAACACTTTAGCTTTAGAATTATCAACCGGAATTTTTGTTTGCTGAATTTCTTGCGTTTGTTTAGCCGCGTCCGTATTGACTTTAGCTAAACTGCCGGTAGTACCTTGACCCGCCTGAGATGAGCTCAAAGCGTTGCTTAATCCTTCAAGCTTATCGGCTCTGTCCTCTGCCGGAGGAGGCGTTTCCTTATTGATTAATTCGTATGCCTTGGTAAAGATTGCCGTCATTACCTGGTTGCCGTCGATCGGTTTCCCAAAATTTTCACTGTTCGATGAAAAGCCCGGTAAAGAAGTTTCCCCCAAAATTTTCAGTTCCTTATCATAGTACAAAGTTCCTATTACGGAATATTTACGCAAAGGTATATTAAATAGGAGCTGAGTCTTAACATAGATTGCAGGCTTTGTAATTGATGCAAAAGTCTGCGGAGTTTTATAGGAAGTTAAAGTTAATGCCGATAATTGATTTTCGTATTGTCGGATGTTTGATGTATCTATATATATGGACTCATCCGGAGAATCAAGAACAGTTATCCACTTGCTGTTTGGTGCCTGTGCAAACAATGAAGATGATAAAATAAAAAATGTCAGAACCTGAAGAAAATTTTTTTTCATATACTCACTTATTAACTATCTTTTCAATCTCTAACTCAATTTAAATAAATTTTGTTTCATAATTGTTCGCAACAAATTGAGCAGCGGCTTTTCAAATTCTTGACAAAAATACTTCTATATGCTATTTTTCGCACAACTTTTTTGAAAGATCATGCTCACTGAATTTGGAAAAATTTTAATCTTCATATTATTGGCAATTATTTTTGTTGTTGTTGTACTTTTAGTTGCTAAACTTCTTAGACCCAAACGCCCTACGTACGAAAAAAATCTTATTTACGAATGCGGCGAAGACCCCAAAGGTTCTCCTTGGGTAAAATTCAACATTAGATTTTATGTGATAGCTTTAATATTCTTAATCTTTGATGTTGAAGTTGTTCTGCTTTTCCCCTGGGCCTTGGCTTACAAAGACTACGGAGTATATGGATTTATTGTGGGTTTGATCTTTCTGGTTGTTTTAGGTTTAGGCATGGCTTACGAATGGCGTAAAGGCGATTTGGAATGGGCCAGACCGGAACCTAAAGCTCCAAAACTTGATGATATCCTAAATTCAAAATCCTAATACGGACAAGAGAAAAAATATTAATGGGTTTATTAGATAAAGAATTTTCGGATGGCAATATTGTCATCGCCAAAGTTGATGATTTGCTTAATTGGGCACGTCTATCTTCTATTTGGCAGTTAGGTTTCGGCCTTGCCTGCTGTGCAATTGAAATGATGGCCACTTCTGCTTCTCACTACGATTTCGACCGCTTCGGAGTCATTCCACGAAATACTCCGCGTCAGGCTGATGCAATTATTATTTCTGGCACTGTAACCTTGAAGATGGCTACAAGAATCAAACGGCTTTACGAACAAATGCCCGATCCAAAATATATTATTTCTATGGGAAGCTGTGCTAATTGCGGCGGACCATATTGGGAGCATGGATACCACGTTTTGAAAGGCATCGATCGCGTTATACCCGTTGATGTTTATGTGCCCGGCTGCCCTCCGCGACCCGAAGCTTTGTTGGAAGGTCTGTTGAAACTTCAAGAAAAGATCCGTAACGAATCCTTGAGAACCAAATCAGCATGAAAAATCCAGAAGAAATTTTTAATTTATTAAAAAACGAATTTAACGATGCTATTGTTAATTTCGATAAAGACACACCTACTGAACCAATCATCTCGGTTGATCCGCTTCAAATAAAAAATGTTGGTCTCTTTCTTAGAGATAACCCGGATCTGAAATTTGACAGCTTAATGGTTCTTTCCGGAGTCGACGATGCAAACGGCACAAAAGTCAAAGACGAAGATGGAACAGACAGTATAAGCGGCGGAACTTTAAGTGTTTACTACCATTTACATTCCGTTTATTTGAAGCACAAAATTACACTCAAAGTTTCCGCTCCAAGGGAAAACCCTCAGGTTGAATCCGTTGAGTCTGTTTGGAAAACGGCCGATTGGCATGAGCGAGAAGCTTATGATTTAATCGGGATCAACTTCCTCAATCATCCTGATTTAAGAAGAATAATGATGCCTTACGACTGGGAAGCCGGTCATCCTTTAAGAAAAGATTATAAGAATCCAGAATTTTATCAAGGTATGAAGGTACCTTACTGATATGGCGCTAACCACTGAAACAATGGTATTGAATATGGGCCCTCAGCACCCTTCCACCCATGGTGTGTTGAGACTCGAAATAGAACTTGAAGGCGAGCTTATTAGAAAAGTAACACCGCATTTGGGCTATTTGCATCGCTGCTTTGAAAAACATGCCGAGGCAATGACCTATCCGCAGGTTGTTCCTTATACCGATCGACTTGATTATTTGGCAGCAATGGGAAATAATTTCGGTTATGTAGTAGCTGTAGAAAAATTATTAGGTATCCAGGTACCCGAACGTGTTGAATATATCCGCGTTATAATGGCTGAGTTGCAAAGAATTGCTTCCCATCTTGTAGCTTTGGGAACTAACGGATTAGATATCGGCGCCTTTACTCCTTTCCTCTATTTATTCCGCGATCGAGAATACATACTCAGTTTATTCGAAATGACGTGTGGCGCGAGAATGCTTTACAATTACATGTGGGTCGGCGGTCTTTCGCACGACATTCATCCGGATTTTGTAAGAAAGACAAAAGAATTTTTAAATTATTTCCGCCCAACAATTACAGAACTGAATAATCTTTTATCATTCAATAAAATTTTTATCGAAAGAACCGCCAACATCGGCGTACTTCCGTTGGATACTGCAATTAACTTCGGCGCTTCCGGTCCCGTTTTAAGAGGAAGCGGATTAGCTTTCGATTTGCGCAGAGAAGATCCTTATTCAATTTACAACAGATTTGAATTCGATATTCCTACAGGCAAAGGCTTGGTGGGAACTGTTGGCGATTGCTGGGATAGATATTATGTTCGCGTTCTTGAGATGGAACAGAGTCTTCGCATTATCGAACAAGCAATAGATAATATACCGGAAGGCGATGTTCAATCGGCAATTCCCAAGAGAATTAAACCTCCAAAAGGAACCTCATACGCACGGGTTGAAAATCCGAGAGGCGAATTAGGATATTTTATAATCAGCGATGGCAATGTGAATCCGTTCAGAGTGAAGGTTCGCGCGCCATCATTTGTTAATCTGGAAGTTTTCGGAGAATTGTGCAAAGGTCATTTAGTTGCGGATGTAATCGCGATTCTCGGAAGTATTGATATTGTTCTAGGAGAAGTAGATAGATAATGTACGAATTCCTTTATAATCTCATCGGTAATGAAATTATTGCCGGCACTCTTGTAGCGGCAATTCCACTTAGCATACTTCTTCTTTACGCTTTATTTGCTATCTGGCTTGAGAGAAAAGTTTCGGCTCACATGCAGGATCGTCTTGGTCCTATGAGAACCGGCGGTTGGCACGGATGGCTTCAAACCGTTGCGGATATGTTGAAGATGCTTCAAAAGGAAGACATCATCGCAAGCGACGTAGATAAAAAATTATTCAACATAGCACCGGTGCTTGTATTTACGGGAAGTTTTGCCGCATTTGCAGTAATTCCCTTCTCAAGTAAATTGCTGGGAAGTCAAGTTGACATCGGAATATTTTACGTTCTTGCCATTTCAAGTTTAGTTGTTGCAGGTATATTGATGGCAGGCTGGTCAAGCAATAATAAATATTCCTTGCTTGGTGCAATGCGTTCGGCTGCGCAGATTGTTAGCTACGAAATTCCCACAGCGCTTGTAGTTTTATCGATGGTGATGTTAACCGGTACCCTAAGCCTGGATAAAATGAGCCAACTGCAAACAGCTTATTTCTGGAATTGGAATATTTTCGGCGGGCCGCAATTTGCATTCACCAAATTTTTATTAATTCCGTTTATGCTTGTTGGTTTTACTATAATATACATCAGTACACTTGCGGAAGTAAACAGAACACCGTTTGACATTCCCGAAGCGGAATCGGAATTGGTAGCCGGGTATTTTACGGAATATGCCGGGATGAAGTGGGGAATGTTCATGCTTGCCGAATACGGAAACATGTTTGCGGTTTCTGCTATAGTTGCAATTTTATTTTTCGGCGGATACCAGTCCCCATTTGGATATCTCGGTAACACGCTAAATCAGACGTGGCTTGTTCCGTTTGAACAGGCATTTTGGTTTTTGACTAAAGGAATTTTGTTCGTATTTGTTCAGATGTGGCTGCGTTGGACTCTACCGCGCCTCCGCGTTGATCAATTAATGACCGTTTGCTGGAAGTATTTGATTCCTTATGCGTTCTTAAATTTAATAATCATCGGAATAATATCTTTATTATAAATGTGCAGTTAGGTCACTGCAGAATTTCCTAAGGCAAATTATTTTCCTTAGGCGAATAAACCCGCGCAAGCGGATAAACAAAAGTCTGAAATGAAACAATACTTGAAAAATACCTGGGATGGAATCTTTACCGTGCTCGTCGGTATGAAAATTACATTTAAACATTTATTCACGCCGGCTGTTACTATTCAGTATCCCGACATAAAAATTCAACTGCCCGAAAGAGTTAGAAATAGATTATACGTCAATATCGACGATTGCATTGGGTGCGATCAGTGCGCACGCGCTTGTCCTGTTGAATGTATAGATATTGAAACGGTAAAAAACGTACCGGGCGAAGATCTCGGCACTACCTCAAATGGAAAGAAAAAAGCTCTCTGGGTAACAAAGTTTAATATCGATATTGCGAAGTGCTGCTATTGTCAGCTCTGCGTATTCCCCTGTCCTACCGAATGCATTTACATGACGGACGTTTACGAATTCTCCGAATATGAAAGAGGAAATCTTCTTTATAAATTTTCCGCAATGACGGAAATGGAAGCGGCGGATAAAAAATCAAATTACGAAAAGTTTCAAGCCGAGAAAGAAGCTCAAAAAGCTGCTGCCGCGGCAAAACCGAAACCGGAAACTCCGGCTCAACCGGGTTCATAAAAGTTATTTTACGAATATGACATTATACGACATAATATTTTATCTCTTCGCGGTAATAACATTATTCTCCGCTGCCTTTGTTGTGACCACCAGAAACATTATCTACTCCGCTTTCTTTTTGTTGTTTACATTCTGCGGTGTTTCGGGAATATATGTTTTGCTCGGTGCAGATTTTATAGCCGTCGTACAAATCCTGGTTTACGTCGGCGGAATAATGATATTGATGTTATTCGGCGTTATGCTAACCAACAAAATAACAAATGTAGAAATTAGAACCGGCACGGTTCACATGCTGCCGGCTTCTATTGGTGTTGGCGTGTTCATGGGTGCAGTTCTTTCGGCAATGATTTGGACGGATTGGAAATCCGAACCGGCTTCAATTCCTTCGACAACAACGGTCGGGTTAGGCAATCTGTTGATCAACCAATACGTTTTAATTTTCGAATTGCTCGGTATTTTATTGCTGATTGCTCTTATCGGAGCCGCGTCTATAGCAAGAAGAGATAAAGAATAATTCACCGCGCTCCTCTCTTTAGTTTGGGGAGTTGCCGACTGGTGTAAATCAATAAAAAAGTTTTAAGGAGTAAAAAATAGTGCTGCACGTTGGATTAACACATTTCTTGATCGTGAGCGGAATTCTTTTTTCGCTTGGAGTATACGGTATTGTTACAAGAAAAAATGCCGTAATGGTATTAATGGGAATCGAACTCATTCTCAATGCGGCAAACATTAACTTTGTAGCTTTCTCGCGGTTCGGAAATTTTGGATTGGGCGGACAAGCTATTGCGCTTTTTGTTATTATTCTTGCCGCCGCCGAGGCCGCTATTGCTTTGGCAATTGTTTTAAATATTTACAAGACATTCACTAATGTCAACGTTGACGAAATAGATAACTTAAAAGAATAGTTCTATGAACGAAAGTTTACTTATCAATCTCTCTGTAATTATTCTCTTTCTTCCCCTACTCGGTTTTGCAACGGTAGTTCTGTTTGGAAAGAGATTCCGTCCATTGTATTTGTTTGAAGTTGCAATATTAGCCGTCGCGCTGATTCTGTCTATCGCGGTTTGCTATGCTAAACTTTCATTCTTCGGTACGAAAGATATTGTTGCTGCTTTTACCTGGATTTCCATGAGCAATGCCCCGGCAATAGGACCTTTGAATATCGACCTTGGTATTAAGATCGACAACATCACGGCAATTATGCTGATAGTTGTCAACCTTATCAGTTTCCTCGTTCATATGTTCTCAATCGAATATATGCACGGCGATAAAAGATACACGCGTTATTTTGCTTACCTCGGTATATTCACTTTTTCGATGCTCGGTATCGTTCTCACTCATAACCTCTTAATGATGTATATTTTCTGGGAATTGGTTGGTTTATCATCTTACCTATTAATTGGTTTCTGGTTCGAAAAGAAATCGGCTTCGGATGCGGCAAAGAAAGCATTTATTGTTAACCGCATCGGCGATATAGGAATGTGGCTCGGAATTCTTATTCTCTTCACACAATATAAAACATTCACGTTCGATACTATCTACCAGCAAATTGCAGCCGGTGTTTTACCTTTCGGAAGCACTACATGGCTTACAGTAGAAGGTATTTTGGTATTCATGGGAGCCGTTGGTAAATCCGCACAGTTTCCTCTTCATGTTTGGCTGCCCGATGCTATGGAAGGTCCAACACCAGTCAGCGCGTTGATTCACGCCGCTACAATGGTTGCAGCCGGCGTTTACCTTGCGGTTAGAATTTTTGTTATGCTTACGGCAAATGCAATGCTCGTAATAGCTATTGTTGGTGCATTTACGTCATTTATCGCCGCAACTATAGCATTTACTCAGAACGACATTAAAAAAGTTTTGGCTTACTCAACCGTTTCGCAGCTTGGCTACATGGTAATGTCCGTTGGAGTCGGCGCTTACGCGTTTGCCTTTTTCCATCTTGTTACTCACGCTTTCTTCAAAGCTTGCTTGTTCCTTGGTTCTGGCTCTGTAATTCATGCGATGCATCACGAGCAGGACATTCGCAACATGGGCGGTTTAAGAAAAAAATTACCGGTTACTTACTATACATTTTTAATTTCGACATTGGCTATTTCCGGTGTGCCGCTGTTCTCAGGGTTCTTAAGCAAGGACGGAATTCTTGCCGGGACATTAATATTCGGAAAACTTACTGGGCATTGGCTTATTCCAATTGCCGGTTTCGGCGTTGCCGCAATGACCGCTTTCTATATGTTCCGATTGGTCATCTTAACTTTCCACGGCGAACCTAGAGATCATCACAAATACGATCACGCGCATGAATCTCCTTTTGTTATGGTAGCGCCGCTGGTTGTTCTTGCAGCACTTTCAATTTTTATTTGGTACACTCCAAATCCGTTAAATCCTTCAAGCGGTTGGTTCCTCAGTAGCTGGGTAAAAACTCCCGCTCAAGTTACACCGGTTAATACGCGTTTCGATTTTATGAAACCGAGTACGCCGGAACAAATTTCGGAATTTCACGGCGAGGTTACTCATTCGGTTGAATATACCGAAACGATGCATTGGGCTCACTACCCTGCCATGATTATGTCTCTCGTTCTTGCCGGCTTCGGAATTTTAATGGCGTTTGTTTTCTACCAGTGGAAAAAACTCGACGCCGATAAGCTTGCGAATTCAATCAAACCCGTATATAAGTTTTCACTTAACAAGTGGTACATTGACGAAGCTTACGACAAAACTGCGATTGCCGGAACACTTGGATTTAGCGCAATACTGGCCTGGTTCGATCAAAAAGTTGTCGACGGCGCTGTTAACGGTTCGGCATGGCTTACAAGATTCGCTTCCAGGATGAGCGGCCTGTTCGATACCTATGTTGTTGACGGACTTGTTAATTTTACCGCCTTCTTTAGCGGCTTCATTGGTCTTTCATTCAGAAAATTGCAGACGGGTAAAGTTCAGACATATATAGTTTTTGTAGTATTTGCAATTGTTATTCTTTTGTTGATCTTTAAACCATTTTGATAGTCTTCGTCTTCCTTGCATAACGAAGAAGTCAGCCGTATTTATGTAAAAGATTTTTCGTTGATACTCTGCTGGGACGACACATAAATAAAATAATGTAGCGGATAGCTATTTGCTAGAAGCTAAAAGCTAAAATAAAAATAGGTTCGTAAACATGATTGGATTTCCGATTCTTTCGTTAATTACATTTCTTCCAATAATTGGAATGATCTTAATTCTTTTCATTCCTAAAAAGCAGCCGAAGACGGTAAAATATCTTACAATAGTAATAGCCGCGTTTCAGCTTGTTCTTGCATTGGTACTGCTGGCCCACTACAATTATTCCGCTGCCGGTATTTATGAGGAGAAGTCGTTTCAATTTATAGAAAAGTTTAGATGGATTAATATAACCGGTCTCTCCTGGCTGGGAACTGTGAAGATTGATTACTTCCTCGGGATCGACGGGTTAAGCATGCCGATGGTTTTATTAACCGCATTGATTTCCTTAATCGCGGCAATCTCTTCATGGACGATCAACAAATCAGTTAAAGGTTACTTCGCGTTGTTCCTTTTGCTCGATGCCGGTATGATGGGCGTTTTTGTTTCTCTCGATTTCTTTCTCTTCTACATCTTCTGGGAATTGATGCTTCTGCCTATGTACTTCTTAATCGGTATCTGGGGCGGACCAAGAAAAGAATACGCTGCCATTAAGTTTTTTATTTACACTTTGTTCGGAAGCGTCTTTATGCTTCTTGTTATGATCGGATTGTACTTTAGCGCAACGGAATTACTTGCCGACGGCAGCAAGGTTCACACATTTAACATGCTCGCTTTAATGAATCCGGCTAATTATACTCCCGACGGAATTCTTTCGGCGATGAATCCGAGCAACTTAAGATTCATCGCTTACATCGCGTTATTTGTGGGATTCGCGATCAAAATTCCTATGTTCCCTTTCCATACATGGTTGCCAGATGCTCACGTTGAAGCGCCTACACCTATAAGCGTTATCCTTGCCGGGGTGTTGCTTAAAATGGGTACGTACGGAATACTAAGAATCAGCTACCCTATCTTCCCGGATATCACACGTCAATTAATGTGGTATATCGCTCTCTTTGGAATGATAAATATAGTTTACGGAGCTCTTGTTGCTCTCGCACAAAAAGACTTCAAAAAACTTATAGCGTACTCGTCCGTTTCACACATGGGTTATGTTTTGCTCGGAATGGCATCGCTTTCAAGCGTGGGAATTAACGGCGCCATCTTCCAGATGTTTAACCACGGTACAATTACGGCTATGCTCTTCTTAATTGTTGGAGTTGTTTACGATCGCGCTCACACAAGAGGATTAAACGATTTCGGCGGGCTTGCTACCCAAATGCCTATCTATACCGGCTTTGTTACGGTGGCTTTCTTTGCGGCAATCGGTCTACCCAGCATGAGCGGATTTGTTTCTGAAGCGCTTGTGTTCATGGGCTCATTCGGCGTTGAAGCTATTAGAGTTCTTTCAATGATTTCCACTCTCGGCATTTTACTCGGTGCGGGTTACATGTTGTGGACATTGCAGAGAATTTTCTTCGGCCCTCTTAACGAGAAATGGGCTTCGCTAAAGGACCTCGACGCTCGCGAGTATATAATGTTCATACCGTTGACTATAATAATTATTTTTCTGGGAGTTTATCCATCCGGTATGCTTAACATTATGAACAGCTCGGTTAATTCACTTGTACATTTTGTTTCAACTAATCTTACTACAACGTCAATAAGCGGACTTCATTAATAGCGATGACAAATTTTAACTTATATCATTCTTTAAATCTTATAATACCGGAAATAGTACTTTCCATAGCGCTGATTGTTTTAGTCGTCGCGGATTTAGTTCTTCATAAAGACAAAAAACTTATTCCGTATATCGCTCTTCTCGGAATTATTATCACCGGTTACTTTACATTGAATCAATTCGGAAATTCAGGATTCGCATTTCCAACTACCCCGCCTGCCATGAAAAATATCGGTATGGTAGCGATTGATTCCTTCGGCGTCTTCTTCAAAATGATAGTTCTAGTTTCTTCGGCCCTCATCGTGTTCTTCTCTTTCGGTTCGGAAGAGATTCAAAAAATTACCGATCGCATCGGCGAGTATTATGCTTTGATCTTCGGAATGATCCTCGGCATGTTCTTCATGATCTCCGCTACGGATTTAATACTTATTTATCTCTCGCTGGAATTAATGTCGTTCTCATCCTACATTCTTTCCGGGTTTACAAAACTAAGAGACCGGAACAGCGAAGCTGCTTTGAAATATTTATTATACGGCGCTTTATCATCCGGATTAATGTTGTTCGGCATCTCCTTAATTTACGGGATGACGGGAACGACAAATCTTTATCTCATAAATTATTTGATTCAGGGCCCGCAGGTAAATTACTACACGCTTTCTCTGGCTTGCGTATTAATCTTTGCAGGCATCGGCTACAAAATTTCTTCAGCTCCTTTCCACTTTTGGACTCCCCATGTTTACGAAGGGGCTCCTATAACAATTACGGCTTTCCTTTCGGTAGCGAGCAAAGCCGCCGGGTTTGCACTGCTTGTTAGATTTATCAAAACAACATTCGTTTCGTATATAGATCAGGCCGGAATGTGGCATTTGTTAAACGTATTTGACTGGAAAGCGCTGCTTGTCGTCATTTCGATTTTAACAATGACTCTTGGTAATTTCTCGGCTTTGTGGCAAAACAATATGAAGAGAATGCTCGCTTACTCGTCGATAGCTCACGCTGGTTATTTGCTTCTCGGTCTTGTTGTAATGTCCAATCAAGGATTGATAGCGATACTTATTTATTTTGCGGTTTACCTTGTTATGAATCTCGGTGCGTTTTTAATTGTAATGCTTATCGCAAACAAGATTGGTTCTGAAGATATCGACGATTACAACGGCCTCGGTCATACATCTCCCTTCCTCGGAGTTTCGCTGGCAATCTTTCTCGTATCACTAACCGGACTTCCCCCTACGGCAGGATTCATCGGCAAACTGTATCTCTTTATTGCCCTAGTTGATGCAAAGATGATTGCGGTAGCAGTAATAGCTTTGCTAAACTCGGTTGTATCGCTTTATTATTACATCCGCGTTCTCAAACACATGTTCCTAACCAAGGCAGAAGAAGGAACGCCCACTGTTACTACTTCATTGCCGAATACAATTTTGGTTTCGGTTCTCGCGGGTCTAATACTTGTTTTTGGAATTTACTTTGAACCTTTGGTCGACGCCGCTAAAGCTTGCCTTGTTATTTTAGGCATCTAAATTCAAAATCATAAAATTTTGTAAAGCCAACTTAGGTTGGCTTTTTTTATATTCACAAGTGAGACATTAAATCTATCCGAAGGAAATTTTATGAAATCATTTATCTCGGCGCTACTGATATTTTCCGCTTCTTTATGCCTGGCACAAGGAGCAATTAAATCATCTGTTATATTCACCTCAAATCCCCTAGAGTATGAAAAAATCGAATTCGAAATAAAAATTTCAGCATCATTCAAGAATCCTTATGATGCCCAAGATATTAAGCTCGATATGATTTTGGATTCCCCTTCCGGCAGACCTTTAACTCTTCCGTGTTATTATGAATCCGGCGACAGTTTAAACTCAGTTTGGCATGCCCGTTTTGCCGCTCAGGAAACCGGTGAGTATTCCTATCATTTTCAATTAGACACTAAACATGGTTTACCAGAAAATTCCTCAGAGCAAAGTTTCAACGTGGCCTCTTCCAGCAAGAACGGCTTTCTTCATCCAAACAACATTTGGACTTTTAAATTTGATTCCGGAAAACTATTCCGCGGATTAGGTGAAAACGTGGGCTGGGAATCCCGTTCGTTTGAAGATCAGAAGTTTACATATGAATATTTGTTAGCGTCGATTGCGAAGAACGGGGGTAATTTTTTTCGCACTTGGATGTGTGCGTGGAATTTACCTTTAGAATGGAATCATGTGAGAGATACTAAACGCTATTCCGACTCCGACGAATATTTTAATCCAGGCGCAATTAAAAGAATGGATCGTCTTGTAGAATTAACCGATTCACTTGGTTTATATTTTATGTTAGCTTTAGATTGGCACGGCGCTCTAATGAAAAATGCCAACTGGCCTAAGAATAATTACAATGTCTTAAACGGTGGACCCGTTGAGACTCCTACCGACTATTTTACTTTTGAAACCGCGCGCGCCAAATACAAAAATAAACTGCGATACATAATAGCCAGATGGGGTTACGCAACAAGTATTGCGGCATTCGAGTTCTTCAACGAAATAGACAATGCTGCGTACACCCCTATGGACAGCGTTATTATTCCTCATTCTGCTATAACGGAATGGCACAGCGAAATGAGCAGGTATATTAAAGAAAATGATCCGTACAACCACCTTGTTACCACCAGCATTTCTCACCGCGAGATAATGGGTTTGAACTCGCTCCCCCACATAGACTTTAATCAAAAACATATCTACAAGCACACGGAAAAAATTCCGGGGATTCTCCGGAATTATTCACATTTATATAACAAGCCGTATGTAGTTGCCGAATTCGGCTATAGATGGGAGGATGATGATCCTAAATATGGAAAAGAATTCGATTACGATTACAAACGCGGTTTGTGGTATGGATTATTTAACCCTACTCCAATTCTTCCAATGACGTGGTGGTGGGAAATGTTCGATACTAGAAACATGACTCCTTATATGAACAGCGTAAGAGAAATCAGCAATCAAATGTTAAGCGCAGGCAACGGATCGTTTGAAATTATAAATGTATCGGCGGGAAAAATAGAATCGTATGCGGTCAAATGCGGTGATAAGTATTTTGTTTATTTGCTTAATAACAGTCGTGACGAACAAAATTCATCAGTTATTCTTGATGCAAAAACTTCAGGAAAATTTAAGGTCCAAAGCTTTAAGCCGATTACTAGAAAATACAACGACATTGGAAATCCTGGCATTGTTGAAAATAAAATCAGATTAAACAGAATAAAACTAGTATCCAAAGATGAGTTGGTTTTGATACTGACACCGATAAAATAAATATTATAGGTTTTTATTTTGGGGATCTTCCTCGGCTTTATATGCAGCATAATATTTTTTCTTGCTGCCTTCATAGCTGTCAATTTGCACCAATACGCCTTCCAATTTCCCATTCGTTAATGGAATTCTTCTGGATGTTCTCAGTCCAATTGATTTTCTTAAAGATGGATCGCCGGTATAAATGTAAGCGGTAGTCCCCTTGCAATTATTCTTAAGGAAATCTCCAAGTTCGGTGTACAGTTCTTTAACCTCTTCGGATTTGCCAAGACGCATTCCATAAGGCGGATTAGTAATAATTATACCATTCTCAAATTGTTTGATTTTTTGAAACGGTTTGCATGATAGCTCGACCGAATCATGAAATGGAAGACGCGATAAATTCTTCCGTGCAACTTTTATTGCCTCAAGCGATTTGTCGTTTCCGCCAATTAAATTTTTAGGCAGCGGACGAATCTGCTTATCAAATTCATCTTTTATTTTTTCCCAAGTATCTTTGTTATATTCAGGAAGATTCGTAAATCCAAAAATTGTTCTTAACTTC
>DAIEQA010000063.1:0-1651 GCA_027348115.1 Ignavibacteriales bacterium | reverse complement strand
GATAACTGCTTATCATCCGGTTTAATATTCTTATCATCAAACATACTTGCAGACATAATTGCACCTATTTATTATTCTGTTAACCAAAAGTCATCTAAACAATACTTTTTCTATTTGTCGATTGCCGTCGATCATAATATTCGGGTTGTAGTAAATCCTCAATTCCTTTATACCCGGCGATAAAGATTTGGCAAGTGACACAGTCGTGCTGGAAAATTCGCACTTGATCCAGATTTCTCTTTTGCTCTTAGGATCAAACGACCAAACGGAATAATTTTCTGTTTTACCTTTAATTGATTTATCAGGAACGAGCGAAGCGAGGTCCTTCGGATTGCCGTCGAAAACGGTTATGCTCTTCAAATTAAATTTTACATCTTCCAGAGAAGTTGTCCACCCTGGATGCTTTGATTCTATTTGCTGACGCACTATGGGGGGTTGTGGTAATTCCATCAATTTAAAGCCGGTAGGAATTTGCGCACGGATAGCTAAGGTAAATAATGAAAGCATGAGAATCGTTATGATCAGCTTAGCCATTTTTGTCTCCGTTATATTTAGTCGGAAAATTTTTTATAAAAGAATAAAATCATATCTGGAATTTATCTCCATACACGGAACTATAATTTACATGGAATGCCAGGCCGTTAATTGCTCGGCATATGTTTCCATGCTCGACGCTGTTTATAGGATTTGCTTCCAGAATAATTCTCGTTCCGCCTGCCGGAATTTCTTCTTCGTTAGACGGTGAATAAAAAATAATATCCGAACCATTCAAACCGATTTTTGATGCCGCGGTGTGGAAGTCAGTGTATTTTTTTTCTCCTGCCTCATTGGAAGTTGCATTAACGGTAAATTCATCTATGAATGCGGGGCCAACGCCGGAGTTTGTTAAAATAATTTTAATTGGTTTTTCCTGTTCGGCTTCTTTCTTAATCTGCAAAAAGGGCCGCACGGAAAACCGTTCTCTATTTCTTGCCGAAATATTCTTAGTCAATTTAACAATACCGGCAAATGCCGCGAGCGCAATTCCGAAAATTGCGGCAACAAGTTCGGGCTTCATCTATATAATTCCTTTTACAAGGATACTCATCACACGGCTAAAGAAATATCTATGACCTTAAGAAAAAATGGCGGTCTAATTTTAATACCGGGACGCGCAAATTATTTTGCTTTAAAATGTAAATAATTACTTCGCGCTTATCAAACTTGTGAAAGCATAAGCATCCAGAGTGAATTTCGCATTGCCGTCCGAAACATGCACTTGTTTGATTTTTTCCATGCCGCGTTTGCTATCCGTAACGTACATTTGCAGTTCTTTAACTCCGGCCGGAAGTCCCGAAATTGTAACAGTGCGGGATGCGCCGTGATTGACGAGATGGATCGAATAAATTCCGTCGGCAATATCTCCAAATGCCGCGCAACTGATTATATCGTTGTCGCAGGTTAAAGGAAGTATAAACGAACGCGGCGGCGTTAAGCCAAGTTGTTTTAAATTCCAGAATCTCTGCGTTGGATGCAGCGGACCCTCTGTTCTATAGATTCCGCCGCCGGTCAATAATGAGTAGTCGGAAGTAAGCTGCCATTGCAAAATAGATTCTACATGCGCAACATCGCACGCCCGGACATAGATATCAATTTCATCAATAGCAAAAGA
>DAIEQA010000055.1:0-4314 GCA_027348115.1 Ignavibacteriales bacterium | reverse complement strand
CGAAGGCACTAAGACACAAAGAATTTAAAATTGTTGAAAAATTGAAGCGGTTGAACTTCATTTTTATGTGAAGTCAAGGACCATTCCTTGACTAAAGTTGAACTGTTGAATCGCTAATATTGATCTAAATATTTGTTGAATTGATCACTATGCGAATATGTGAAGCCAAGGAGTATTCCTTTTTAGTCGCTTGTGATTCATCCCGAGCGGAGCCGAGGTGGAGTCACCCCGAGCGGAGCCGAGGGGGGGGGAATCGAGGGATATCTCTTGACGTAAAATAACAGAAATAAATTCTTCCACAAATCTTATGGAGAAGAGATGCTGGCAATACAGAAAAAACTTACAAAGACATTCTACGCTCTGCTTAGCCTCCCCGCAACAGCGATGGGCTTTGCACTTTCGATTCAAATCTCCGCACTCAGCTGGATCCTTACAACCAAATACGGACTGGATATTTCGGAAGTGGGACTCGTGTGGGCATCGGGACCAATAGCGGGGATTCTTGGACAGGTGATTGTAGGAATAATAAGTGATAAAGTCTGGCTCTGGAACGGAAGAAGACGCCCGTTCATTTTCATCGGCGGATTTTTAGCCGCAATGATGCTGCTCGCACTGCCAAACATCGATGTAATTTCAAACTCTCTAAGCTTTGGCGGCATTCTCGGCGTTGCCATTGCAATTGCCCTAACACTCGATCTTGCCATAAATGTAAGCTTCAATCCTACTCGCTCAATCATTGCTGATGTTACACCCAAAGGTGTTGAAAGAACTAAAGGTTACGCCTGGATGCAGACCGTATCCGGCACATTCGGCGTTCTGGCCTATGTGATCGGCGCGGTGTGGAATAATTATCTGCTCATCTATATCGGTGTTGGATTGGTTCTCATACTTTCAGTCGTACCCATGTTTTTTATAGAAGAACCCAAAACTCTTGAGCATGAAGAAGGTGCAGACGCTGAACTTTCCGGCACAAAAACATCTTTCATTGAAATTCTAAATTATATTCAGCCGCTCTGGGGATTTTTGATCTATGCAGTTTACGCAATAACTATGCGACTCCTTCATATAAAATTTGATCACTACTATGCGGAGATTATCTGCTTCGCAATTACGCTCTACTTTATTTTAAATGTGATGCTGAAGAAGGGAGAAAACAAATCCAAACACGAAGCCGGACTTATCGGATTTAAAAAAGTGTTAGCAGCGCATTCTTTTACCTGGATTGGCATTCAAACAATGTTTGTTTATATGTTCGCGTATGTTCAGTACAAAGTTTACAATTACCCTGAAGGCGCCGCTATCCCGGCCGACATCCAGGTAGAGATGGGAAGAATTGTTTCCGTCAGTTTTCTGATACTTAATGCAGTTGGAGCTGTTCTGCCGGCATTTGTTCTTGAGCCGATAACCCGAAAAATCGGCAAGGTGAAAACTCACGCAATATGCATTTCTAGCATGGCTGTCGGCTATGCCGCGCTTCTGCTCTTTGGTTTCACTCCGGTCGTAATTTATGTGTTGATGGGTGTGCTCGGAATCGGCTGGGCGGCAACTATCAGTCTGCCGTTCGCCATTATGTCTACTAAAATAGATCAGTCGAAAATGGGATTGTTCATGGGATTATTTAATCTCGCCGTGGTTCTGCCGCAGCTCGTGGCAAGCTTTGGAGTGGGACAGGCGGTTAGCGCTTCGCCGGACAAAAGTTTGATCTTTATCGTAAGTGCTGTTTCTCTTGCAATATCCGGATTTATCTGGTTTTTTGTTAAAGAGGATTAATATTATTTTATTTTGAAAGGATTCGAAATGAAATTTTCATTTAAGAATATATTTATTCTTTTATTCCTGTCCGGTGCCGGATTCATTTATTCACAAGCTTCCGGGATAAAAGATATCATTGCACCCCTTAAACTCTTGGCAGGACGGACGGATACTCTTATAATTTCGGATCTCTTTTACTCCAACGATTACAATCTTAAGTTTCAAAACAGCAAGAACATAAAGATTGATTACAATCCGAACAAAAAACAACTGATTGTTTCGCCTTCAGCTTCATTTGAGAGCTTCACAAATCTGTACTTCGAAAAAAACAATCTGGTTTATGCCGTCCCTGTTTTCGTTAAAAAAATAGATGCATTAAAATTCAGCTTCAAACCCGAAAAAAAATACAAGTCGATATTTCTTTTCGGAAGCTTCAACAATTGGAATCGTCAGCAGTATGAAATGGTTTCGTCTAATAATAACGGCATTTACGAAGTCTCCGTTCCGCTTGAACCGGGTAAATATGAATATAAGTTTTACGCCGACGGTGAGGAACTTCTAGATCCGGCAAATAAGAACACAATCCCGAATGGAATCGGAGGGGTTAATTCGTTTGTAATAGTGCCTGATAAACACAATGCCAAAATATTCCTTCACAAGAAGGATTTTAAATCCGGGACTCTGAAATCAAAATTCAGTTTTCTTCTTGAAGGCGCCAAAAGCTTCAAAATAAATAACGCCAACCTTTTCGTTTTTTTGGATAACAAAAAATTATCGGGCAAATACATTTCCGTTCAAAATAATTCGATCTCGGTTGCAATTCCGAACGATGAATTAGAAAAATCGAAGATCCTTCGCATAATATTTTCCGCAAACGGACTCAACAGCAACATGCAGATGATTCCTCTTGCCGGAGGAAAACCAGCGATTAATATTTCATCCGACTGGTATGACAGCATTATCTATTCATTAATGATAGACAGATTTTACGACGGTGATAAAAAAAATGATTCCCCCGTTAAGAATGACTCGGTGCTTCCAAAGGCAAATTATATGGGAGGAGATTTTGCAGGTGTAACGAATAAAATTGAGACCGGTTATTTTGATAAGCTGGCAATCAATACAATCTGGATATCTCCCGTTTACGACAATCCGGATTCAGCATTCAAGGAATCTCCCGCGCCGCACAGATGGTATACCGGATATCACGGTTACTGGCCTATCAGCTCAAATCAGGTTGAAGAAAAGTTCGGAACGTTCGAGGATCTGAAAACCCTTGTTGCAGCCGCACACAAGCACAAAATAAAAGTGCTGCTCGATTTTGTTTCTCATCATGTGCATCAGGATCATCCATACTTCAAACAACACAGAGACTGGTTCGGTAAATTGGAACTGCCGGACGGACGCCTCAATCTTAGATTGTGGGATGAATTCCGTTTGACTACCTGGTTCGAACCGTATCTTCCCTCATTCGATTTTGTTAATTCCAATGAGGCAGCCAATGCCGTAAGCGATGAAGCAATCTGGTGGCTTGAACAAACCGGCGCTGACGGTTTCCGCCACGATGCAGTAAAGCATGTACCAAACAAATTCTGGCGCGCGCTCACAGAAAAATTGAACAAAGAAATTGAAGTACCAACGGGAAAAACTGTTTATCAGATCGGTGAAACTTTCGGCAATTATGATCTGATCAGCTCTTATGTAAACAACGGACAGCTTAGTGCGCAGTTTAATTTCGAACTCTACAATACCGCACAGTCAGTATTCATTGACCCAAAACGCTCTTTTAAAGATCTCGACAATGAACTGAAAAAAACGATTGATGTGTTCGGTCCCCTCAATCTTATGGGAAATATTATGGACAGCCATGACAAGAACCGGTTCATGGCTTATGCCGACAGTGCTATAGATCTCAGTCAATGGAATGCCATTGAAGAAGGATGGAACAATCCGCCGGAAGTTAAAAATCCTTACAGCTACAAAAAAGCAGAACTCTATCTCGCCTATATGCTCACAATACCCGGCCTTCCCGTTATCTATTACGGAAGCGAATTCGGGATGACCGGATTGAGCGATCCGGACAACAGAAGAATGATGCGCTTTGATGATCAGCTGAATACCAATGAAAACAATATGCTTGCGGAAGTTTCTAAGATAATTAAAGCGAGAAGCGGTCATTCAGCATTAAGGTATGGAGATTATCTTCCCTTGCGCGCTGACGATAAATTTTTCGCTTATATAAGATCAGATTTTAACGAAAGAATTCTTGTGTTTCTGAACAAATCGGATGAAAAAGAAGAGGTTGAATTAATTCTGCCGGAATTTTATTCGACTACAAAAGCTTTAAATATTTTAGAAAATAGTGAAATCAAGATCTCGAACGGTAAAATTAAATTGGAATTGAACCCGAGGGGATATTTGTTCTTGAGACTAATTAAATGAGAAAATCGTGAATGGTGAATAGTGAATTGTTTTTTAATTTATAAAATTTCAACTATTCACAATTCACTATTTACTATTCACCAAATATATTCAACACCCTTCAATCCCGATCCTCCACAA
>DAIEQA010000052.1:0-2199 GCA_027348115.1 Ignavibacteriales bacterium | reverse complement strand
ATGTGGATACTCTCACATTCACATCCGACAAGGGCGCAAAATACAAGAAGGCAGTTAACGAGCGGCTAAGAGAAATGATTGGCAAATCAGACTCATTGCTGGATATAGCATGCGGCGCGGTGCCGTTTAATTCAAAGGCGAAAAAACAAATCTGTATAGATTTCTGCATCACCACAATTAAGGAAGCCAAGCAGAATAGACCGGACGGATTGTTTATCCTGGGCGATATAACGAACATACCGTTAAAAGATAATTCGGTTACGGATATAATTTCTTTGCATACAATTTATCACATCGATAAAGACAAACAGTCGCGCGCAATTGAAGAGATAAGACGAGTATCGCAAAGAAAATGCTACGTAATTTACAACGCGGGCAAGCACGCAACGCTGGTGAATATTTTAACACTTCCGTTGCAATTATGGAATTGGTCGGAAAAGAGAATCAATCCCAACAGCAAAAGAAAAGTTTATTTCCATGCGCATGATTATAAGTGGCTGGAAAAATACGGCAGACTTGAGACTTACACTTTGCTGAATGAAAATGGAATAAAATTGTACAGCGTATTTCTAGGATTGATAGCTAAGATTGAAAAGCATTTCCCCCGGCACGCTTATCACCCGTTGTTAATAATTGATAAGAAAAATAGTTTGTAAATAATTGGCATTAGTTAATCCAGTCAATCACAGTTGATGCGCTTGTCTCCGCGCCGCTTATCTGATCTTTAATTTTTATCGTGATCAAATACTTTCCCGTTTTCACTTTGGATAAATCAAGCTGGAAATACTGCTTGGGATTTATCTCTTCGGTTTGATAATTTGAAGTGAGCGCAATTTTCTCTTCGCGCTTTTTTCCGAAAATACTCAGCATGTCGTCAAGCGTTTTTTCGAATCTCGTTTTGTTCACAGAATCGTAATCCCTGATCTCAACATTCTGAGTAAAGTTCGTTAGACCGGAAGAACTTTTCTTTAGATTGTAAACTTCATAATAGACAAACAGCGGTTCACCTTTCGAAAATTTCTTTGTTGGATTGACAAGAATGTTCACTCCATCCCGGTTTATACAGAACTTTTCCGGTTTGTCCGTCTGCACGTCCGATGCAAGGATGATGTCGCTCATATCCAGACGTATGTTGCTGAATTTCTTGATGTGAAGATTCGCGCGTTTTACCGCCACACCTTTGTCTTTGTCTCGCAGGAGTTCGAAAGAATAGTAACCGGAATCCGCTACCGAAGTTACATCCAGCACATTCGTATAAAGCGGTTTGCCGCCGGGAACGTTAACTATGCTTCCCGGAAACAACGAATCAACTTTTATTTTTTTGTTTATCTGTTCTTCGGATAAATCGTTGAAGAAATAAAACGCCGCTGTGTGGCTCATGTCAAGCTTCACCGAATTAGGTAAACTGTCTGCGGGCGTTAAACCGTAGCTGACAAAAAGATCGGTATGATTTCTCCGTTCACTGCTTTTGAATTGAGCGAGATCGTAATCAACATCAAACTTCGGTCCATCAAACTTAGGAGTGTAATATTCGAATCGTGCTTTGCGCAAATATTCTGCGTAGAATTGCGTGTCGCCTGCGTACTGCGAGCGAACTTTATCGGTTTCATTTCCCGGCACGCTGAACTGAAAATTTCCGGACGATGCAAGATCTGTGAATGCTAAAGTCATGTCATGGTAATTCCAAATTTCTGTTTTGAGTCCTACAGCCAAGCCACCCATTTCCGGACGGATGCGCGTAAGTTTTTCCGGTTCGCCGTAACGAAGAACAATTTCTCCGCGGTCGGATTTCCATCCGACAATTCCCATTTTTGGTACGCTGAAAAATAAATTTGCATAAGCCACGCGTGAATAATGTTCAAGCAGGCGCTCGTTGTAATCAGTTAGATAAAGCGGGTCGGAAATTTTCCAGAATTGATCTATGATCTGATTTAATTCGTAATCGTTTAACTTATCAATCTCGTCGTTCATGACCGGTTTAAGAAGCATCTTTACCGAATTGAAAGTGAAATCTTTTCTTTCATCTTCGCCCAGCGCCGCCAAAGCTTTCTTGTAAGCTTCAAAACTTTCTTTCATCTTAGAAGTCTTGTAGTAAAGCAAACCCATGCAGAGAAAAATATCTTTATCGGCTTTGTTCAACTTTTCTAATTTCTTGAGAACCGGAATTCCTTTTTGCGGCTGCCCGGCTTTCTCGTAAAG
>DAIEQA010000004.1:0-17563 GCA_027348115.1 Ignavibacteriales bacterium | reverse complement strand
ATATGATATTAACTTATTTTGCCAAAGACGTGGTGAAATGTTTACAAAAGAATTCTTAGCCGCGGTCATAATCTTGGTCCAGATTTGCCTGCAATTTTTTTAACGCTAAGATAGATTAAGATTATGACTCATTTATTTTATTGTTTGCATGGATAATATTACTGAAGAACCACCGGTTTCAATTGCGCAAGAGAATCAAGTAGGTAGTCGGATTGAAACAAGAAAGAGGTTTAATCTAAAACAGACTTTCGCTTCACTCGAACATCCCAATTACAAGCTTTGGTTTACGGGACAAATAATTTCATTGTTCGGTTCTTGGATGCAAACCACAGCGCAAGGATTTTTCATTTACGAATTGACTCACTCACCGGTATTTCTCGGTTATGTTGGATTTGCTACCGGCATTCCTACCTGGCTTTTTATGGTTTATGCCGGTGCCATTGCCGATAGATTTCCGAGAAGAACAATCCTTGTCATAACTCAAACGGTTATGATGATACTCGCGTTCATACTTGCATTTTTAACTTTCACGCATATTGTACAACCATGGCATATTATACTGCTGGCATTTCTGCTTGGAGTTGCCAACGCGTTCGACGCGCCCGCACGGCAAGCGTTTGTCAATGAATTGGTCGATAGAAAAGATTTGATAAATGCCATCGCACTCAATTCTACAATGTTCCATAGCGCAGCTGCTGTTGGACCTGCTGTAGCCGGAATTACTTACGCTGTTACCGGACCGGCATGGTGCTTCACAATCAACGGGATTTCTTTTCTTGCCGTGATTTACAATCTCTTAAGGATGAAGTTTGATGCGCAGTTAAAAACTCAACCTACTAAGTCTGTTTCGCATGATCTGATTGACGGGGTGCGTTATCTTCGCAAACAAAAAACAATATTAATGATAATGCTGATCGTAGGTTTCGTTAGTCTCTTAGGAATTAGTCTAACAACACTGTTCCCGGCCTGGGCGGTAAAAATTCTTCACGGAGATGCTACTACAAACGGACTACTTCAAACCGCTCGAGGGATCGGCGCGGTAATTTGTTCACTCATAATAGCATATTCAAGCAAGTATATGGAACGCGGGAAGTTTCTTGTTCTCGGCATGATTACAATGCCGCTTTTAATGTTGCTGTTCTCACTAAATAGGTCGTTCATGTTCTCCTTTCTTTTTCTTGTTGGAATCGGCGCCGCACTGATTGCAATCAACAATTTGTCTAACGGGATAATTCAAACTATAGTTGATGAAAATTTTCGCGGAAGAGTAATGGCTATTTACAGCTTTGCTTTTTTTGCCACAATGCCGATAGGTGCTTTGCTAATCGGACTACTTGCTCAGTTGTGGGGATCGCCGGCGGCAATATTGATAAATTCGATTTTGCTGCTCGTTATTTTTATTGGAATAATTATTTCTTCGCCGAATCTCAAATCGATAAAATGATGCCGTTATAATTCAATTTCTTTTGGATCTGATTCCAGCTCTACGATTCGCCATTCGTTTTCTTCCTTATCAAAATCAGTAATCTTTTCAAGTGGCACCTTCAAATATTTTCCGGAAGCCGATACGGCCACATCGCCGTTTTGAAGAACGATCTCTCCTGTCCCTTCGAACATACGGCTGTTCTCATTGGTTATTCTGCCGATCACTTTTAACTCCTCATTCAACGGAATCGGCTTCTTAAATTTTACATTCAGATCAACCGTCACACCCCAAACTTCTTCTTCGTAACTATTTAATATTGCCCTGCCGATTGTTTCATCCAATATGGCCGAGGCAATTCCGCCGTGAAGTCTTCCCGGATAACTTTGGTGTTCTTCCGACGGAGTAAATAATGCGATCAGTTCCTTATTCTCCGTTATGTAAAAATGAGCGTGAATGCCAAATTTGTTTTTCAATCCGCATACAAAACATAATTTGGAGTTGTGCTGTTTGCCGGTAATTTTGTGAATCATTTCTCTCCCAAAAATTTAATCTACAATAAATAATTTAACGCCGGTTTCAGTATGCGTGCGGTGCTCACCGTCGAAATCATCAACCTGGTACGAACATCCTTTCATGCAAATGAATTCTCTGCCGTCTTTTAATTCCGTAGTCATCTCTCCTTCGAGCACTAAAATAACATGGCCTTTCTTACACCAGTGATCTGCAATATAGCCCGGTGTATATTCTACCATTCGCACACGAATATTTCCTTCCTTAAATACTTTCCAAATCGCTTTACCTTTTTCTCCGCTGTGTTCTTCCGGTTCAACTTTATCCCAATCTACAACGGTAAAAGGAACATCTTTAATTTCCATAGTTGCCTCAAGCTTGTTCAATATTTCTCAGCGCAAAGTTAAGAATTAGACGCGTCATCTTTGCTTATAATCTGTTTCCAATAAAAAGATTAATGTCTATTTTTGCTTAGTTATTTTGGAAAATGGTAATATTAAATTTAACGGAAGTAAAATGAATATAACTAAAAGTGAAAATTTGTTCGGCGAAGCAAAAAAATATATTCCCGGCGGAGTTAATTCACCGGTACGCGCGTTTAAGTCGGTCGGAGGAAATCCTTTGTTCATGGCAAAGGGAATCGGTTCGAAGATGTACGATGTTGACGGCAACGAACTAATAGATTATATCGGCAGTTGGGGTCCGCACATTTTTGGGCACAACCCGGCTTTTATCATCGATGCTTTGAAAGCGGCAATAGATAACGGAACAAGTTTTGGCGCACCTACGGAAATTGAGGTGAAGATGGCAAAATTGATTACCGAGCTTGTACCATCTGTTGAAGTTGTTAGAATGGTTAACAGCGGCACCGAGGCGACCATGAGCGCGGTTCGCGCGGCGCGCGGCTATACCGGTAGAGAAAAAATTATAAAGTTTGAAGGTTGCTATCACGGTCACGGAGATTTCTTTTTGATAAAAGCCGGAAGCGGTGCCTTAACTTTCGGAGTTCCTACGAGTCCCGGTGTAACAAAAGGCAACGCCGCGGATACGCTGGTAGCTGATTTCAATAATATCGAATCGATCAAAAATCTTGTTCGGAAAAATAAAAATGAAATTGCAGCAATTATTATTGAAGCGGTGGTTGGCAATATGGGAACAGTACGCGCTAATAATTCATTCATCAGAGAACTTAGAGAGATTTGCGACAACGAAAAAATAGTTTTGATATTCGATGAGGTGATGACAGGTTTCCGTCTTGCCCAAGGCGGCGCGCAGGAAATTTTAAAAATCAAACCTGATCTTTCAACATTTGGAAAAATCATCGGCGGCGGACTGCCGGTAGGTGCTTATGGCGGCAGGAGAGAAATTATGGAAATGATTTCTCCAAGCGGACCGGTTTATCAAGCAGGAACATTAAGCGGAAATCCCTTGGCAATGAACGCCGGTTATGCCGCACTGACATACATAAAAGATCATCCCGAAGTCTATACGACACTTGAAGAAAAATCGGCTTACCTCGAAGACGGGATAAAAAATAATCTGAAGTCGGTAGGAAAAAATTATCAGTTCAACCGTGTTGGTTCGATGATGACTTTATTTTTTACAGAGGGACCGGTAACCGATTATAATTCTGCGGTTAAATCCG
Organism: Ignavibacteriales bacterium; assembly: GCA_027348115.1. Classification (GTDB taxonomy): domain Bacteria; phylum Bacteroidota; class Ignavibacteria; order Ignavibacteriales; family Melioribacteraceae; genus Fen-1258. Next base: position 13,982 of record DAIEQA010000004.1, on the reverse strand, counting down.
ATGCCGCTCTTTACGGAAAATATTTTCATGCGATGTTAAACCGCGGAATATATTTACCGCCGGCTCAATACGAAGCTCTCTTTGTTTCAACGGTGCATACAAAAGAAGATTTGGACAAAACAATCAATGCTAACTTAGAAGCACTTAAAGCAGTAAAGCAGTAAAGTGTTACCGAGCTATTTCAATTTCGCGAGGATGTCCTTTGCGCTTTGATGATTCGCACCTTCTTCTTTTCCCACAAGTTGATAAAATTCGCATTGGAGACAGTTGGACAATTTTGAAGCGAAAGTTCCCTGCACAGCGCCGCCGCACAGTGTTCCGGTAACTGCCCAGCAAGAGCGTCCGCCATTTTTACCATGATTTATTCCATGGACCCGTGGTTCTATGGCCGCCGGACAAACACCAAGTTCCGCTACCTTAGATCCTCCGGGTTGCCTTCCGCAATTTTTATATTCCCAGCAATTTAAAGGGATCATATCATACTCCGCTTAATTATGTCTCCCCTTTTTATTATCGAAAGTAATTTGTGGAAATGAAGTGATAAGTTATAATAATTCATGCAAGCGCGAATTATTTTTTATAGGAAGGTTCCATTTTAGAAAGTTTCTCAAGTTGGGAAATGCTTATATCATCAAACCAGACTTTCCCGCCGTCATTATTTTTGCTTGGAACACCGGCAATTAATAATACTTTATCTATGCCGGAGGGGATTTTTATTATCATATCAACGCGTTTCCAATTACTTGTACCGGTGATTTGGAATCTTGACTTAGTTGATATACTCGCGACCAGCTGATCCGTCCTGCTGTTCCAGCATTGAATTTCTATGTAAGGCGAGTTTTTAATTTCTCTGGTTTTTATCCAACCTTGGAGTTGATAAACACCGGAAGGTTTTAATCCATCGATTCTTCTTGCCCAATTGTAAGTAAAAGATTCATCCGGCAATTTCTTGTCGAGTGAAATTAAGATTGAGTGCCCGCCGCTGTGAAAGACTGTTTTATCAACCGCAAATACGGCATACTTTTTTGCATGAGGCAAATTGTTTGCAAACCAGCCGTCGGGACTTTCGCCGTCATAACTTTTTTCAAAACTACCGTTGATAAAATTTTTTTCACTTACGCTGCTGCATGATAAAACGATCAAGCTAAAAAATAAAAGGATGGAAATGATATTGACGATTTTCACAACTGATCGTTTTTTTTATACAAAACAATTTCTTAGAAAAAATATCTCGCGCCAATGCCCGCGTCTATTCCAAATCCGGTAGAGTTTACAAGTTGTAAAATAGGAACGACTTCAATGAAAACATCGAGCGGAGTTGCTCTTGGCAGCCACTCTATACCGAACACACCTCTGACAGCGAAGGTGCCGCTGTATTGCGGACCGGTATTGATTCTTCCTCCAATACCATAATACAACGGGAATTGACTATTAATAGCAGTGAATGAATGCCAAAGATAATCAACATGAATGTGCGTGCGTGTTACATTACCATAGTCTGAATCAAATCCGTTGATTCTATAACCTTCAACAGACCACCCCAAACCAAACGCTAAAGCATTACTGCGCGATAGCCATAATTTAGCGCTTAAACCCGTAGGTTCTCCTACTATTACGCCAAGTCCAAACTTTCTGGATTGCGCACGAACTTCATTAATTCCAACAAGCGCTAAAAACAATACTAGACTTATGATGACTTTTTTCATCGAACTCTCCGAAAATTGTCTAAATAAAATTTGCCGGCCGGTAAATCGGAGAACTAAAATTCACCGACCAGCATTGTCTTAGGGCAACTTACTTAAGCAACATCATTTTCTTTACAGAAACAAATTCGCCAGCTTTTAATCTGTAGAAATAAACCCCTGATGCAAGGTTGGAACCATCGAATTTAACCAGATGCACTCCAGCATTCATTTGACCATTGATCAGCGTTGTAACTCTCTCGCCGAGAATATTATAAACTTCCAATCTTACATTCGTCGGATTAGAAAGTGTAAAGCTGATGTTTGTTGTTGGATTAAACGGGTTAGGATAATTTTGCATCAACTGGTAATTAACCGGGCGAGCAGTGCCTGTATTATTTCCTACGGCAGTAACCTCCCCGGAAATCATCTGAACCTGGACCGCGGTTAAATTACCGGTATTATCTTGCAAAGCCCAAACAGTTACACTTTGGCCGGCTTGAATTGAACCGGATTGTACCGGCGTGAAAGCAGAGTTAATAAATACCGTATTGGAATTTATTGTGAACGACGGAACAGATAGTTGTATTTGATTCGAATTGACTGCGGACACAACGCCATTGAATTGGCTGGAATTCGGGCTGCACTCTATTTCTATTTTGACAGCCTGGTTTTCTTTGGTCATTGTTTTGATATAATTTATTTCGACCATTTGGCCTGCTTTCAGACTATCAAAAGTAACTACATGATCGAATTGATCGAAGTAAACCGTACTATTGTCGGTTTTTATTGTGAGTCCGGCCACGTAAACAGTATTCAAAGAAAGCGAATCAATTTTACCGTAAACATCAAATTCTCCGTTTGAATGCACCTTGATCAGCTTAGCAATTAAATTACCGGATGAATCCGCCTTTGCTTTTATTTCAACTTTAAGCCCAACCGTGAGACTGCTAAAATTGATTAAGCCGCTCCCCAAACCAACAATAACAGTAGTTGAATCCACTGCAAAAGTTTTTCCATGAACAGTCAGCGAGTTGATACCGAGGTTATCGATAGTTCCTTCTACAATTATTGTCGATCGCCAAAAATCTTCCACCTTAACCCGGAGCGCATAATTCTGATTTCCACTTTGAACTTCACCGTCTATATGAACAATCTGACCAACTTTCAAATCTGCAAGAGTTATCGGGATTCGGTTGTTATCCCAAAACTCCGTGTTTTGATCCGTTGTGAAGGTAATGTTCTTAACAGTAATACTCGTCCCGTTAATTGCGGTGATTGCGCCGGTCACATCAATTTCGGATTTTGAATTATCCCGAACCTTGATGACAGAAGCGTAATATTTTCCGCTGTCGGAATAAGCTTCAACAACTACAAATGTTCCGGCATTAAGACTTGCAAATGAAATGCTTTGTTTAAATTGGTTATACATTTTGGTCTGATCATTCACAAATAATTTGTAACCGCCTACGGAGAAATTATCCGTACCGATTGAATCAACGGTTCCCGCCACTTCAATTTCTTTTCTTTCATGATCGGATTCCAATTGAATTTTAAGCGCGGCGTAAGTCATATTGCCAATTTTATTACCGCTTACCTCTACAAAATCACCTACATGCAAATCGGAGAACATTAACATGCTGCCGTCGTGGGCAAATATCACAGTTGCAGAATCCACATCGAACCGGATTCGATTCACTACAATACTCGTGGAGTCCACCGCACTTATAAAACCTTTTAATTCAATTTTGCTTTGAGCAAATCCATTATCATCAACCTTAATTAAAAGAGCCTGATACGCAGAATCAGCATTCATAAAACCGCGAACATCAACGCTTTCACCCACGCTCAAATTCGAGAGCTTAACAAGTCCTTTTTCTTCGGCGATAATTACCGTGGTGCTGTCTACCTTGAAGACAACATTCATGACTTGGATAGTGCTGGAAGTTATTGCTTGAATCTTTCCTTCAAGTTCAATTTCCTTAGTCGAATGATTAGTAAAGACCATAATAACCGTAGCTAAATATCCTCCGCCCATTCTTTGCACAGCTTTAACACTTACACTGTCTCCAACTTGGAGGTTGCCAAACATAATTCCCGAATGAAACTGGGTGAATATAACGGTGTTGGAATCAACCGTTATTTCATTTCCTCCAATAGTTAAAGAATTTGAAGTCAACGCTGTTATTCTTCCGGATAATTCCATATTCATATATCTTTCCATCACGCGGATTGTAACCGCTACCAGAGTGCTATGATTTTGCGATATTGTTTGGACTCTAACAATCTCGCCAACTTTAAGACTGTCGAATGGAAGATTCGCATTTGTATTGCTGCTGATTCTAGTCAAAGCGTTTACCATAACTTCGACAGAATTAACAGTTATACTCGAATCCGTCTTAACCTGAATTGTGCCGGTAAACTCAGCTCCATCATCAGCTTTAATAACGCAAGGAGCCAGGAATAAAACTTGAAGCGTCAGGAAAACAACTAAGTATTTTATTTTTCCGAAAAACATTTTGTTATATATAGACATAGCATCTATCTCCTTTTAGTTTTTCAATAATTATTTTAATTAGAAATTTCTGAAGGAAGGAGCCGAAATGAACCCCTTCCTCCCGGTTGATTTTAATTCATATTAGCCAAAATTAAAATTTGTGACGCGGAATTGATTTGTGCAGAAGATGCGCCTGTTAGCGATGTTTGAGTTGACGATTTTACCGAACTGAAAAATGTTATGTATGCATTAACAACTGAGCTGAATGACGCTCCCGAACTTGTTACTGAAACCAAGGTTGTTTTAGCTCCAGTGCTGATTGTTGTGTTAATTGAATCTATTATTGATGCATAAGCACTTAAAGTAAGCTTAAGTTCTGATTGTATCGATGAGCGATATTGTGCATATGCATCTGCAATCTGACTCATATCCGTAGAACTTTTTATCGAAGCATAAAGAGTGTTGCCAGCAGAGGCAACGGCATTAATCTGAGAATTTGAAGCACCTGCTGCTGTAAATTGCTCTTGCATTGCGTAGCTTAATACAAATGCATATCTCTTGCTGAAACTTTTTGCAACAGCAAATTTTGCCTGAGCACTCATTGAAGAAGTAGCATTTATAAAAGCTGTAAAACCTATTCTCATTAATTCTGTATAAGATGAGGCACTAATGTTACTCGAAGAGGAAGCAGCGATTACATTTCCTTCATAATCATTTACATCATTATCCGTTTCATCGTCCGAATCACCAGATGCATACAAAGCCTGATCAAGCTTTGTCTTTGCATTTGCTTTAGCGGATGCCATAGCCTGCATCTGACTGTTTGAAAATCCGAAATAAGAATTAACAGAAGCTTGTGACGTAGCCTGATACTTTGCTTCCATCGCATTGATAATCTGAGTTTGAGCATTATCGTCGCCTTTTATCTGCGCCGCAACATCGCTGTCCATTAATAATTTTAAATCCGACTCATCAACATCCTGCGAATGACCTTGGCCAACTATTTTTATGTAAAGATCGGCTTCGGTTGTCGATTTTGCATTTAACGGCGGGGCGTATACGGTCGTACCGCTTTGAAGAATTGAAGAAACTCTTGCTTTCCATTCTGTTGAGCCCTGATTGGCAACAACAATTATATTGTTAACACCGCTGAGATTTGTTTGAACCGTAAACTTGCCTGCGGCATCGGTCTGTACTGCATTTGTCGAGACGGTTTTTAAAGAGCCGTCAGCTTGAACTTGCGCGAGGATTACCGCAGCACCCTGTACGTCGCCTTGAGTTGATTCAATCGATCCGGTTTTTGCGAGCGATTTCGGTAATCCGTCCGATGTTGTAATTCTCCCGGATACTGATGAACTGCCCATATTGGAATCAACGGGATTATTGTTTTTAGAACATGCTGCCAGTATGAACGAAAGAATTATGAAAAAAGTTAATCTCAGTATTTTTTTATCTATTGCTTTCATTTTGTTCTCCTAATTTTTGTTGTAGTTAGATATTTCACACACACAACGGATATTCTATTGAACCCTATACGGGATGCCCCAAGATTTTTCTTGGACGCCGGTATTGGTATCGTAAATAACATTTCTGGGGAATGCATTTATAACTGCGTGTTTAATACCGGGATAAGGATTGGTATACCAGTCCTTTTCGTAAACTTTTTTGTAATAGCTTCCTTGAAGTGTGCTTGAGATCAAATCGAATTGCTCTTTAGTTCTAAATCTTCCGTCTTTTGCAGCGCCGTAAGTAATCGTTAGAAAATCAGGATCGCTTGAAGTACTTAATATTTCAACAGAAATTTTCACCGGTTGATTTTGTCTATACCATGTGAACAATCCTTTCCAGCCGTGCATTCCAAATTCGGCACCGAACCTCATTGACAAACCATTGTTGTATTCTTTGTAATCGTCATTATCTGTTCCGTCTTTATCGCTTCCAACGTTAAAGAAATATTGATTCGGGTCGTCAATTTCTACAGTAGAACCATCCTGAGCCGTCAGAGTGATTTTTGAAATTTGAATATCTGTTCCGCTAGTTCCGCCGTTTGGAAGAGATACGGCAACAATTTTCCAATCCGTTGTGTCGTTGCCCGTATTGGCAATCCGCTGGTACTTAATAATTCTCGTAATCGTTGTTGAAAACGGTTTTTGAATTGTTGTGTCCACATGAGAATTAATTCCAAATGTTGGCTTTTGGAATGAACCTTTGATTATTAATGTCCCGTCATATTTTTGGACGAGAGTCCCGGTTGCCGTTGTGCTGTCTTTTACAAGTGTTAAAGTTTGATTCGTCAGCGTCATTTTTTGTCCAACCTTAATTGGATAGAGATCTTTGTTCATAGTGCCGGCCATTGCTATGGCTTGTTCTTCATTATAGTTCGGTTGGAACGAACTAACCGATGCGCTTTGAACAGCTAATTTCATAAAACCGGAGTTGGAGGCATTTGCCCCTGAATAAGGATCGTTAACTCCCGGATCCTTGCAGCCGAACAAGGCAACAATCATAATCGCAACAAATGCGATTCCCGAAGAAAATTTTATTTGTCGTTTCATTTTTATCTCCTGATTGTTTTTAATTAATCTGTTGTTTAAGTAATTTTTTTGAAGAGTCGGGGTTTTCGTTCTTCACAAATGATCGTATAAATTTTTTGAGTTCAAGCAATGCGGATGATTCATCATACAAGCGCCTTGCCATAAATTTTTCCTTGATACCTCCGCCTATAGGGGTTCCGTAAGTAGAGCACAATATTACAAGCGGTTTATGCGCCTGAGATTGACTGAAGTTCATTAATTCCAGAGTGCTTTGATCTTCCAATTGAAGATTTAAAAGCACAACTTCAATCTTTATATTCTGCATTATTCGCTTTGCTTCATCAACTGTTTGAGATTCAAAGACCGCGTCAAAATATATTTCAAGATCTAAATATTTTATAAGGGTCTTTCTTACTCTCTCGGAATTGTCTGTTACCAGGATTCTCATAATTAGTCTCACCAAATTTCTCGGTGGCTAATATAGATTTGCGGCAATTACGGGTATGCAGTAATAATTTGTAAAAGGATGTGGTTGATTTTACGGCAGGATAAGATCGACGGGATATACCTTAATATTTTTCTATTAAATCGTTATCAATAGCGTAACGGATTATTTCAGCCGTCGATTTAAGTCCAAGTTTTTCCTGGATCCTCGACTTGTAGGAGGCGATCGTATTAACGCTCAGGCCAAGCGATTCGGCTATCTCTGTAATTTTATTCCCCTTCGCCAATAGTCTTAAAACTTCAAATTCACGGTTGGATAAAGCTTCGTGTTGAACAGTACCTATGGAGCCGACCGGGTTTAAATATAATTCTTCAATTAATTCCGATTTTAAATATTTCCCGCCTCTCTCAATTTTTCTTATCGCGGAAATTATTTCGCTCGGCTTAGCATTTTTGCTTATGTACCCATCGGCGCCCATTGTTAAAGCTCTTTTTGCAAACTTCTCATCAGGATAAATACTGAACATTAAAATTTTGACGTCAGGGAAACGCAGTTTAATATCCTTAACAATATCTAATCCGCTTTTGCCGGGCATTGAAATATCTAGCGTAATGAAATCAACTTCGGTGTTGTCAAGAAGATTAATCAACTCCTTGGCGCTGGAAGCTTCCCCGACAATCTTTAAATCTTCCTGCTTTGTAAGAATTTTCTTTAACCCCTCGCGAATAATTTCATGATCATCTGTAATAATTATTTTCATTGCTTACCTTTTTATTATTTAACCGTTCATAGGGATTGAAATAATTATTCTTGTTCCATTTCCTTCTTCCGATTCAAATTCCAACTTACCGCCAATAAACATTACTCTTTCTTTCATGCCGAGCAGGCCCATTGAATGCGCGAAGTATTCCGAACCTTTTGGTATCCCTTTGCCGTTATCGGAAATTTCAATTTTTATTTTGCTTTGAATATTTAATATATCAACTTTCATAAGAGTTGCTTCGGCGTGACGGATAATGTTTGTCAACGCTTCCTGAACCACCCTGAACAACGCTACATTTTTCTCCTCGCCAAGATCAAAGGAATCAATTCCGGAATTGAATTCACATTTTACACCGCTTATGCGCTCAATCTCCCTGGAATATTCCTGAATAGCCGGGATAAGTCCAAGGTGGTCCAGCACATAAGACCTTAAGCTGCCGGAAATATCTCTTACGGTTTGTATTCCTTTATTTACAAAAGCTTGAACTGAATGAAGCTCATCGAGAATTTCATCGATGGACAAATGCTTTTTCTGTTCCAATGATTCGGTTAACAGAGAAATATTCAAATTTATACCGGTAAAAAGCTGACCAAGCTCGTCGTGAACTTCTCTTGCAATATTTTGTCTTTCTGCTTCGCGAGCGTACTGTATTTGCGCAGTTAGATTTCTCAACTCGGATTCGGATTTTCGCAATTGAATTTCGGCTTGCCTTAGCTTTTCATAGTTAAGAGATTTTGAAATCGATATGGAAGCGTTTCGCGCCACCGACCGCAAAAGGTTAATATCCTCTTTAGTAAAAACTTTGCCGTTCTTCTTATTATGAATTTCAAAAAATCCCAACAGCTCGTCATCGGAACCAAAGAGCGGTGTAGATAAAACATGTTTCACTTTATATTTTCTCGCAAATTCCGCGTCGATATTTTTTCCGTATTCGACTTCGGTAAGAAGCTGGCTTGCTTTTGTCGAAATAAATTTTCGTATTACATTGTGTTCCGGCGCTAATTCTAAATCGATATATTCCCAGTGATCGATCCTAAAATATTTTTTGGCTTGATAATTTTCCTTTTCATCTTTGATAGACGCAAATCCTCCTTCGGCGCCGGTAAGCTGCGTACATTCGGTAACGAGTGAATCAAGGATTTGATTTATTTCCAAGGATGAGTAAAGTTTTTCGCTTATCCTCATCAATGTTTGTATTGTGTCATCGTATTTTTTTCTGTCGTCGATATCGTAAAGAGAACCGATATAGCCGGCAAAATTATTTTCCATATCGTAATACGGCAGTCCAAAATCGACAACCCATCTGTACTCGCCGAGAGAATTTTTTAATCTATATTCGACTGTAAAGTTTTCTTTATTCCGAAAAGCTTGAGCATAATTTTCAACTACAACTTGAGTGTCTTCCGGGTGTATTCCCGAAATCCAGCCGTCTCCCAACTCTTCATCATACATCCTTCCGGTAAATTTTAGCCACGCTTTATTAAAGTAGTTGAACTTCGCAGCCGAATCGGAACGCCACACAGGATTTGGAAAATCATCGAGAAGTTTAAGATAAAAGTCGCGCGAATTTTTTATTTCTTCTTCAATATTTCTTTTTTCGGTAAGATCGCGGGTTACATTAAGAAAACCGTACACATTGCCGCTGTCGTCTTTTAAACCAGATATAACGGCATTTGCCCAATACGTTGAGCCGTCTTTTCTAAGCCGCCATCCCTCCTCACTATTGCCATTGTTGGCAAGAGTTTTCTGCAGTTCCAAATAAGGGATATGGTTTTTACGTTCCTCTTCCGTAAAGAAAACGGAAAAATGTTTGCCGATTATTTCTTCAGCAGTATAACCGTAAATTTTTACAGCTCCTTTATTCCACGATAGGACATTGCCTTCCGAATCAAGTATGAAAATAGCTACATCAAGAACACCGTTGACAAGAGTATCGAAGCGATTTTCAACTTTAGTTTTTTCCTGCTGAGCGGAGTACATCTTTTTATAGTTATCAACTATATTCTTACGCCAAATAAAAAAGAGAATAACAGCAAAAAATAAATCGGCGGACACCGCGGCAAGAAAAATCAACCTGGCTAAATTATTAACCGGTTCGTAAAACTCTGTGTTATTAATTTTTGTAATTAAGAACCATGCCGAGGAAGGAACCTTTTGAATGTAAGCAATAACATTATCATCCTTGTAATCGGTGGCTTTTACAAATCCCGGCATATCTTTAATGGCTGCTGTTTCCCTGAGAGCTTTGTTTGAAACATCGTACTTGAATTCTTTTCTTCTGTTGGAATACCGCAGCTTATTCAAATACACAACACTGTCGCCAACGGCTTTCACCAACAAAGCTTCAAGCGTGGGAGATTTATCCAAACTATAATTCAAAATCGCGTCGAAATATTTTTGAGGATTAAGTTCGAGAATTAATACAAGTGGATTTTTATCCAACGCGCTAGTCTTTTTGAACGGTACATAAAATCTAAGAAATTCATCGCCGGCGGTTTTTTCCTCCGAATCCGAAAATCTAATTGAGTTGGAATCAGCGGCGCTTTCAATAAGCAGCGAATCGGATTTTGTTAAAGCCGGCTTCAAAGGTAAAATGCTGAATATAATTTTAGCACCGGCATTTGTGAAAACAATATTTTCATAATCCGAATACTTTTTTACGAGAGACAGCCAGTTCTTAACATCCTGAGTTATGCCTGCGCGGGAATCCGTTATGTTGATAAACGGCGAGCATGCTTTCACAATTTCAAGATTAGCGTGTTTTTCCTTCAGCCAATTTTCAATTTGTGAAATTTTATAATCTGAAATCGAACGCAAATAAACAAATCTTTCTTTTTCAATTTGATCTTTTTTATAGAAGAAATAAGCCGCTCCCGTTATCGAAATTAGAATGGTAACCAGGATAAATAAGAATAAAATATTTGCACGCGGTTGATGCAAAAGATGACTGTAAATATTCTTGATTCTTATTTTCATTTAGAGATTCGATGTTCAAAAATCAATATAACAATTTAACATAAATTAATAGTATATAGTTTATTAATCTCGAAAGGATTAGTAATGTGTTTTAGGCTACTATTTTTTTATTCGGTAGTATTCTTTAAAGGCGTAGCCCGTGCGGGCAAACACGGGCTACAGTGTTGAGGGGTGTAATGCAAATGCAGTAAAAGGAAAACTTTAGAGCTTAGGATATTCCTTTACTGTTAAGGTGCGACGAATATTTTTTATCGGTTCCCATAATATGATTGCCGAGCCAGTCTTTTAGAAATGTCATAACTTCCATAGTAAGTACTGTTCTGCCGCCTTCATAATCGTTTTTTATTTTTTGCACCTGCTCAACTAAATCCTTGTGAGCTCTTTTATGCAGATTCACTTCAGAATATTTAGCCGTTTCCATTATTTTTTCCTCGTAGCCAAAATGGTAAACGGTATATCGAACGAGCTCATTGAGAACTTCTCCGAGTGTTTCTTTTCCCTTCCCCAGTTTCATGCCGTCATGAAGTTCATTTATTAAGTCGACGAGTACTTTATGCTGTTTATCAATTTCCTGAACGCCGACCGAGTATGTATTATTCCAATTAAATAATGCCATAAATCACCTTTTATTGATTATGTGATACCTTTAGAATTTAAAAATGATGAATACTCCTTATCCGTATGCATAATATGATTGACTAACCAATCCTTTAAAAAACTCATTAAATCTTCTGTTATTGAAATTTCTCCGCTTTGATGTTTTCTTAAGTAATCTTTCAATTTGTCTATAAATTCCGAATGCATACTAAAATGTTTGGTTACTTTTTGATAACCGGATCTTACAAGTAGATTTTCCTCAAATCCAAAATGGTAAACAGTGTAATTTACCAACTCGTCAAGCACTTCTGTAAGCGTAAAATCGTAATTAACCGCAAGTATTCCATCATGCAGCTTATTGATAATCTCCAACAGTTTTTTATGCTGATGATCTATCTCTCTAACATTTACGGAATACTCTTCGACCCAAGAAATAAATTCCATTTTATCTTTCTTCTATTACACAACACCTTTACCGTTCAGAAATGAAGAATAATTTTTATCCGCGCCGACTATATGATTTGTCAACCACTCTTTAAGAAAATCCATCACCTCTATAGTCAATATTTTTTTACCGCTGTCAAAATTTTCTTTATACTCCAAAACCTGCTGAACAAGATCTGCATGCTGTCTTTTATGCACAGCGGTATCCGGGTAAGAAAATTTATCGAACAACATTTCTTCGTATTTAAAATGGAAGGCGGTATATTTAATAAGCTCGTCGAGTACCCTGCTAAGCACTTCTTTACCTTTGCCTGCTTTCATACCGTCATGAAGTTCATTCATAATACTAATCAACTGTTGATGCTGTTTATCAATCTCTTTTACATTTACAGTGTAATTTGAATGCCATGTCACTAATGCCATATTGGTTCTCACTTAATTAGTTGATATTTCTGTTATTTTATTACTTGTTAATTCAAAGTTAAGGCAACTACTTCTTATCTCTATTATCGCACAATAACCCCGTTTTTAAAGTTGTCGCTGGGAAATAAAACAATCTTTCCAAAAAGGACTTTCTTTCCTTATTGGTATATTTCAGTCGATTAAATTTTGAAAAAGAAAAATGACTTATATACCGGGCTATTTAAAACTTTCAAAATCGGGCGAGCTTGAAAAACAAGCGGAGAAAGCTATAACCATTCTTCGTTCATGCAGAAGTTGCCCCCGTAATTGCGAAGTGGACAGAACAAACGGCGAGTACGGCATTTGCCAAAGTCTCGAACTGCCGATTGTATCTTCGTACACGCCGCATTTCGGAGAAGAACCGAGTCTATCCGGTTCACGCGGCGCGGGAAATATTTTTTTTGGAAACTGCAATCTTAGATGCATCTTTTGCCAGAACTACGAGATCAGTCAAAACTGGAAAGTCGAAAGGAAAAATGAAGTCAGCTACGAAAGACTTGCCGGCATAATGCTCGAACTCCAGGAAAAGAACTGCCACAATATCGGGCTTGTCTCCCCTACTCATTTCTCCGCTCAAATATTAAAATCGATTTCTATTGCTGCCAGTAAAGGATTAAAGCTTCCCGTCATTTATAACACTAACGGCTACGATTCAATTGAAATGCTAAAACTTTATGATGGAGTTATCGATATCTACCTGCCGGATTTCAAATACGGCGACAATACCTACGCAAAAAAATATTCAAGGGTCGATAATTATTTCGAAAGTACGAAAGCGGCAATTAAAGAAATGTTCAATCAAGTCGGCGATGAACTGGTGTATGATGGCAGCATAGTGGTAAGAGGATTAATCATCAGGCATCTTGTTCTTCCAAACGGATTAGCCGAATCCGAAAAGGTGTTTAAGTTTATCGCTGAAGAGTTAAGTCCAAACGTTCATATCTCGCTGATGGCGCAGTACTATCCAACCAATAAAGCTTATAAAGATATTCTGATTGACAGGCCTATCAGGGCTTCAGAATATGAGAAGGCAATTGATCTGATGGAGAAATACGGACTAACAAAAGGGTGGACGCAGGAATTGGAAAGTACTTCAAACTATCTGCCCGGTTTTAATGAAGACAGGGCGAATCCGTTCGGCAATTAATTAGACTCTAAACGCTACAAAGTGTTTCTCAAGAATTTCCGCAATACGACTTTCCAGAAACATTATGAATTCGGATTTAATTATATAGTCGCTTATCCCCAGGGTTAGCATTTTAGCCACAATTGTTCTATCGTTATTGCAGGTCATAACCACAACCGGTATCTCTGTATTTTCCTTTCGAAGCTCGGTTAAAAACTCGATGCCATCCATTACCGGCATAGATATATCGAGAAATACTAATTTCGGATTGTGCTGCCGGCAGAGTTCTAGACCTATGGCGCCGTTTTCAGCTTCGTAAACTTCCATCCGGAATTTTTTTTCAAGAAGCCGCCTTAACAAAAACCGTACTTTTGAATCGTCTTCGACTAGTAGAATTTTTTTCATTTTGAATTATGAAATACTTTGGAAACCCGTATGATATTATCGAAAAAAAAG
>DAIEQA010000026.1:0-6144 GCA_027348115.1 Ignavibacteriales bacterium | reverse complement strand
CGTAACGAATCAGTTCGATAATTTTTTCATCGGAAGATTTTTTAACCCAGTCGAGTTCCGGAACTTCTTCCAACGCCTGGTCAATCGAAAATACTTTTCCAAATTTGGAAGGAATAAATTTTGTGATTTTATCAACAGTTGGAATAGGAATACCGAGAACGCGGGCTACATCGCGGAGTACAGCTTTGGATGACAATCTGTTGAATGTAACTATTTGCGTAACCGAATCCTCGCCGTATTTTTCTTTAACGTAGCTGATAACTTCGCCGCGTTTGTCGTCGGCAAAGTCAACGTCGATATCAGGCATCGATTTTCGGGCAGGATTTAAAAATCTTTCAAACAGTAAATTATATTTCAACGGGTCTACGTTCGTAATGCCAAGTACATAGGCAACAAGACTCCCGGCAGCGCTGCCTCTGCCCGGTCCAACCGGAATCCCCCTTTGCTTTGCAGCATTTATAAAATCCTGAACAATTAAAAAGTACCCGGCGTAGCCCATCTTATTGATAACATCAATTTCGAATTTAAAACGATCTTCAACTTCCGGAGTAAGAGTTTTATATTTTATTTGAAGTCGATCCTCGGCAATTTGCTTCAAGTAATCTTCGAGTGAGGCAGCTTTAGAATTTGGCGGAATAGGAAACTGCGGAAAGTGATGGCCTTTAAAATCCAGTTCGAGATTTATCTTCTCATCTATCTCAAGTGTGTTTTCAATCGCGCCTTTATAATTCTTGAAAAGTTTTTTCATCTCGTCGGCGGATTTGAAATAAATCTGGTCGGTACCATAGCGCAAAGTTTTATAATCGAATCCGTTTTTATCGCCGAGCTGAATTAAAATATTGTGAGCGATGGAATGATCTTTTTCGATGTAATGAATATCGTTGGTAGCAACTAGCTTAATTCCGAGATCGCGCGAAAGTTTAGGCATGGTTTCAAGAATAGGGCGTTCCACTTCCATACCGTGATCTTGAATCTCTAAATAAAAATCATCGCCGAAAATTTCTTTGAGTCGTATTGCGGTCTCTCTCGCTTTTCCAAGTTCATCATTAATAATCGGTGTAGCAATTGGGCCGGCGGGACAAGCCGAGGTGCAGATCAATCCCTCTCTGTATTTCTGCAGCACTTCAAAATCTATTCGCGGCCGGTAATAAAATCCTTCGGTATGACCGATGGTTGTAAGCTTCATTAAATTGTGGTAACCGGTTTGATTCTTTGCGAGAAGAAGAAGATGATTATAATATTTCGATTTTCTTCTGCCCGCTTCGCTCTCATCCCTTCTATCGAAACGGGAGCCGTCTACAACTATATAAGCTTCCATCCCTACGAGAGGTTTAATCCCCTCTTTCTTTGCCTTCTTATAAAATTCCGAAACGCCGAACATTACGCCGTGGTCCGTTAAAGCTACGGCATGCATGTTGTTTTCTTTGGCGGCATGAATTAAATCCTCTACCGTACATGCGCCGTCTTGAAGAATGTAATGAGAATGATTATGTATGTGAATAAAATCTGACATGTTCTTGATGCTTGTTTCTGGATACTTGATACTAGATACTGAATAATAATTTTTAATTTATTTTCATTATAAACGTTATGAATTCCTAATTCTAAATTTATTTTGTTCCTGTATGGCCAAAGCCGCCGTCGCCTCTGTGGCTATCATTAAGATTTTCGGATTCAATAATTTTGGCGCGATAAACTTTAGAAAGAATCATCTGCGCAATTCTATCGCCTCTTTTAATAACAAAATCTTCTTCTCCAAAGTTGAATAAAATAATTTTTATTTCGCCGCGGTAATCCGAATCGACTGTACCGGGGGAATTTAAAACTCCGATTCCGTTTTTTGCAGCGAGCCCGCTTCTCGGTCGAATTTGTATTTCGTATCCCAACGGAATTTCTACGCGGAGATTCGTCGAAACTAGAGCAAAGTTACCCCTTGAAATTTTCATTTCATCTTCAACAGCCGCACGCAAATCGAGACCGCTGCTTCCTTGAGTTGCGTATTCCGGTAATTGTATATCTTCAAATCGATTTGATATTCTTTGAATTTTAAGGAGGATTTCTTCCATGATGCCTTGCCTAATTTCTAAACAAAGATAAGAACAAAAAATAAATTTTCATTCTTGACAATTAAGAAAGAATCTAAAACGGAGAAGACGATATTTTATTTAACACGAAGGAGTAATTTTCCAAAGCGGGTTATTTCATTCTTTTCTACTACGCGAAGCAACACTAGTAGAATTAGAAATCCTGCGAGCATTATAAATTTGTAAATCATATTCATGCCGATTTCAAAATAAAGATAATAGTACAGTCCTCCGGAAATAAAAATCAAAGCAAGAATTTTAAAAATTTTTTCGTACTCATATTTAATTCTATAAACTTTTTGCGAAAAGAAAAATAAGCTTACTGCCATAACAACATAACTTGCCAGAGTAGCGAGCGCGGCACCCATAATTCCCATAACCGGAATCAACAATAGGTTAACCACTACATTTACAACCGCTCCCGCACCGGTAACGTACGGAAAATATTTTGTCTTCTCTTCAATATAAATTCCGGCCTGAAAATTATAATAGATCCCGTTGAACAAGTAGCCGAGCAAAACTACAGGCACTATTGTTATCCCGCTTAAATATTCTTTCCCGATGATCGACCTGCCATGATAAATTTGAAATCGCGCAAAGTCTTCAACAAACAACGTTAGAACGATCCATACAAGACTGGAAATGATTAGGAACAGCGTAAGAATTTTTGCAAAAATTTCTTTTGCGTTTTTTTCCTTAGCGTTATTTAAGAAGAACGGCTGCCATGCATATTGAAACATTGAAACGAAAAGCATCATAAAAATGCCGAGTTTATAATTTGCCTGGTAAATACCGAGAGTAGCTTCGTTAGTCATCGCAAGTACAACGGGGCGATCCACCACCTGAACAACCATTGCCGCAAGACTTGCGGGTAAATACGGAACGGCGAACTTGAGCATCATTTTTAAAAGATTACGATCAATTTTAAAAGACAATTTTGAAAACAAATCCGGTGTAACCGCAATGAACGAGAACGCAGAAGCAGCGAGGTTAGCTATAAAGATTGCTTCGATGCCAAGGCGGAATTTGAGAACAAGTATAAAATTGAGCGCCAGATTAATAATTATGTTCGCAAGTTTAATGGTGCTGAATTTAAAAGCTTTCCGGCTAAGCCGTAAATCTGCAAACGGCACAAGCGCGAGAGTATCAAAAACCAAGATGCCTATAACGTAAAGATAAAGTTTGTGATATTCAGCCGGAATCTCCATCACCGCCGAAAATTGATATTGGAGCAGGTACATAACAACAGCAAGAACCACCGTTGACGCAAGAACAAACAAATACGCATTTGAAAATGTTCTTCTCTTCTCTTCATCGCCTGCTAAGGAAGCGTATTTCATGTAAGCGGCATCCATTCCGTAAATGAAAACAATGTTCAAAAATGCAAGGTAGGCATAAACATTTGAGTAGATTCCGAAATCTTTGGGACCGATTACATTCGTATAGAACGGAACCAGGAGAAAGCCGAGGAACCTTCCCACAATTGTACTGATGCCGTAAATGGCGGTGTCTTTTGTAAGTTCTTTAATTTTTTCGAGCATTATTTTGAGCCGCTAAGAATCCGGCGCAGATTATTTTTTCTTGTTGATAACAATCATAAAATGCGCGGGAATATTATAAAATAAATTCGCTATTCTATCAATCACCTTCCAAAGCGAGAAAGGAAGATGTTTCAATAATACATAAGTGCGTAAAAAAATTAGAATTTTATTGCCGAATAAAATTTGTTCGAAATTTTCGATACCCAGCTCATTCAACATTTGCTGAAATATTTTTTCATCGAATGAATGAATATGCGCATGAACAGGAGTTTTTTTATTGCAGTGTACGCACAAAACATATCGAAGCACTTCTTTATAAGGCGTTGTTATTATTAAAGACCCTCCGGCAGCAACTGCGCAGTAAAGCTCTTCTATAAAAACTTTTGGAGAGATTACATGTTCTATTACTTCCGATGCAATTACCAAATCGTAAACGCCGTCTTTAAATGGCAGATGAAAAGAGTCGGCAACCAAGCCGTTATGATTTTCCGCAGGATATTTTTTCAACGCCTTAACGACATTTGTCTTACTTATGTCGAGGGAGAAAACTTTTTTATTCAAAGGAATAAATTCGGCGGCAACCCAGGCAGAACCGCTTCCAACATCAAGAATAGATTTGCAATTATCTTTTACCTTGGACATTATAAACTCATGAACCCTTTTCTCGTCATGCAGAGTGGCTCCGAGTCTATTTTCAAAATAGTCAAATTCTTCTGCATCGGCTTTATAATGATTTACGTAATCGAAATTCAAATTCATTCCATCGGTTATAAATCAGAAATATTTTTTCAGCGCTTCTACATAAATTAAAGGCGGCCGAACTGCTTTTTTTGTGTCTGTTCTTATAAACATATGAGTTGTAAAACCTTCCGCAATAATATCGCCGGTTTCTTTTCTTTTAATCACATACTCGATGTGGACCTTTGGGGAATACAATTCTTTAACAGTTGCGCTTATTTCCAAAAGATCGTCGTAGCGGGCCGGTTGTTTATACTTTACCCCTGCTTCTATTAAAGGTAATTGGTAACCGTGCTTTTCAACTTCGGCATAAGACAACCCCGTTGCACGAAGCAATTCTGTTCTTCCTACTTCAAAGTATTCAAGATATTTTCCATTGTAAGCAAACTGCATTTTATCCGTATCGGCATAACGTACGCGCAGTTCGGTATTGTGGGTAAGCATAAAATTCTTTAAGCGATTTAGATGAAAATAAAAAGTGAGTTATATAACGATTTCTTTTTCAACTATACGAAACGATTATTCCTGGTAAACGCCCATCTTCGCAAATTTTTCTAATCTGTTTTGGACAAGCTTATCGGGTTTTACTTTCATCAACTGCTCAATCTCTTCGAGCAAAACGGATTTTAGCGTGCTCGAAATTAGTTGATGGTCTTTATGAGCGCCGCCTAAAGGTTCCGGAATAATACGATCAATAATTCCCTGCTCAAATAAATCTTCAGCTGTGAGTCTTAGCGACTCCGCGGCCTGTTCTTTGTAATCCCAGCTTCTCCAAAGAATGCTTGAACAAGATTCAGGGCTTATTACGGAGTACCAAGTATTCTGAAGCATAAGAACTCTGTCCCCAACACCGATTCCCAATGCGCCACCGCTGGCTCCTTCGCCAATGATCACAATAACAATGGGAACTCGTAACCGGCTCATTTCCAAAAGATTTCTTGCTATGGCCTCTGCTTGCCCGCGTTCTTCGGCTTCAATACCGGGATAAGCGCCGGGCGTATCCAGCATTGTTATTACTGGAATTTTAAATTTCTCGGCAAGCTTCATAAGTCTTAACGCTTTTCGATAACCTTCCGGGTTAGGCATTCCAAAATTTCTATAAAGATTTGATTTTGTATCTCTTCCCTTCTGATGACCGATAATCATAACCTTTTGATTATCGAGTTTGGCAAATCCGCCAACAATCGCATGGTCGTCTTTAGATAACCGATCGCCGTGAAGTTCGATAAAATCGGAAGTCATCATATAAATATAATCTAAAGTATAAGGGCGCTCCGGGTGACGTGCAAGTTGTACGCGCTGCCATCTTGTTAAATTCTCGTAAATACTTTTTTTCAGCTGCAAAACTTTGTCTTCAAGAGTTTTTACTTCCGAAGAGATATCGAGCTTGCCCTCAAGCTTTTTCATCTCTTCGATTTTATTCTCAAGCTCGATGATCGGTTTTTCGAAATCGAGTATATTTTTTGCCATCTCTACTCCGCTTTAAAAAACATTTTTGAAAACGTCTTGCCTAATATTTCAAGATCCAGCCAGATATTTTGATTCTTTGCATAGAATATGTCCAGCTTTTTTACTTCTTCGATGTCGGTCATCGGAATATTTTCAATATGCCAAAATCCAGTCAAACCTGGTTTCCCGACGTAAAGCCCTCCCCAATAGGACGAGTCCTTAGGCCCGACAAAACTTTTTTTCCCGATTAGAACTCCGGGAACGCCTAAGATGAATTGAATGAAACCGCTCTGTCTTGAAGTGAACTGCCTGAATAAATATATGAAAGGATA
>DAIEQA010000020.1:0-5882 GCA_027348115.1 Ignavibacteriales bacterium | reverse complement strand
AATCCTTTTAATCCTCAAACAACCATCATACTTAAATTGACTGAAAACATACTTAAAGGAGAAAAAAATCTTGCCATTTACAATGTTCTTGGCCAGAAAATTCGCGGCTTCGATTTAACGCAATACGGAAATTCAACCGAGTTGAAATTGCAATGGGACGGAAATAACGATGCGGGATTGCCTGTTTCGTCCGGAGTATATTTCGCCGTCTTCAAAACTCCGCAATCGGTTAAATCCCTTAAACTTCTTTTAGTCCGTTAATTGTAAAAAATCGAGGTGAAGAAATGAAAAAGATAATAATCTATATATGCTTGCTAATTTCGTTTGCATCCGTTGGTGCAACAGAATTTTCTGTTTACGAGGCTAACTATCCAAATGTAAAAGATTACAATGTTAACATAGACGAAGCCACTCTAGTTATTCGTCCGGTTGGTGACTATGTTGAATTTAATTTGTACATGACTGTTTCCTACGATTTCCAAAGCTGGTTCTTCAAGAATTATAATGAACTCGAATTTAAATGGCAGTTCGATTTACCGGAAGACGCCATTGTTCATGAGTTCTGGTATTGGCAAGGAGATTCTATTATTACGGCGGATATTTTGGATAAGTGGACTGCAGAATTATTATTTAGCAATGTTAGTTCACCGGTTAGAAATCCCGGTCTGCTTACTCAATCATATGCGAACAGTTCCGGACAAGTTACACACGAACTGAGATTATTTCCCATAAAAAGAAATGAACCGAGAAGATTCAAGATTCAATACTTGTTGCCGGCAAGACCAACGGGAAACAGCATGCGTGTTTGGCTTCCAATGACTCAACTTATTGCTCAAAATACTCCGGGCATCAAACAGTTGAAAATACTATACAAATATGATGATCAGCCTTACGAACCCAAAATTATTGGAACAAATGTCATTGATTCGAAACTACAACTTGATTTGGCTGCTTGGGAAATTACAATACCGGTTGAAGCAGATCAATTTGTTGAGATGGAGTTACCCTCTCCTATTAAGAATAATATTTTTATGACGACGACTACTCAGGATAATGAAAGCTTTTATCACCTGGCTGTTTATCCACCCAACATTCCAAAACTTGCGACGCCGCGCAATGTTTTATTCGTTATCGATTTCAACCGCTTTAATACAAATAATCTGGATGGAGATTTTCTGCTCTCATACTTAAAAGAATCAGTAATGCAGGCCTTCTCGGAATCCGATTCCATCAATGTGCTTATAGCTTATGATGAAATATTATCCGGTGGAAAAAATTGGATACCGTGTAACAAGGATAGCATCGATCGGCTTTTTCAAACGATCATGATGCGATCGTTCCCGAGTTATAATAATCTTCTGCCGTTGATTTCGCAGGCAACCGATTTTATAAATTCCAAAAGCGGCAGCGGAGAAGTTCTTTTTATAACCAATACAAACACGATTAATCTGAACGACGCGGATAAAAATCAACTTGCCGACGATATAGTTAACAAATTCAAAGTCGGTACAAAAATTCATGTATTCGATCTCGACAACAAGGGTTATCTTTATTACAACAACGGTTATTACGAAACCCAGATGCAATCTTTTTACGGAAAGATTACATATCCTTCTTCCGGCGATCTTTTCTTTTTAAGGTACAACACATTGAAAGAAATGCTTTATTCGTTTTTGTACGAAGAGATAAGCCATTATGAAAGTGTTGAGGTGCAAATGAGATTCCAGGAAGGGTATGCACACAGCAAACACTTTATCGCGCTTCATGAAGGATACTATCCTCTAAATACCCCTATAATGCAAATTGGAAAATATTCCTGGCAATTTCCTGTTGAGATTACCGTTTTCGGAAAGTATAAAACAACAACTCAAAAGTACGTAACAACTATTAATGAGAGCGACGTTGTAAAAGGGAACGGTCAAATTGCAACGGCATGGTACGGCGGGCATATTCAATCACTATTAAAATTACCGTACGACCCGATCACGATTTCCGACATAATTGATCTAAGCATCAAACAAAAAATACTTACACCCTACAGCGGTTTTCTGGTTTATAACCTTGATGAAAATCACGGTTATTGCAGTGATTGTCAAGATGAATCCGGCAATAAGAATACTGATGTTGAAAATTCAGCAAAGAAAGATTCGCTCGGCAGCATTGAAGTATCGGTCTTTCCAAATCCTTTTAATCCGGTTACAACAATAAATTATGTGCTGCCGGTAAAAGGTCATGTAATAATTAAAATTTATACCATACTTGGTCAGGTAGTTGCGGAACCTATAAATGAAATTGCGAACGAAGGAAAGTATTCCGTAAAATTTAACGGGTCGACCCAGGCTTCCGGAATTTATATCCTCACGATCTCACTGGAAAGCAGCGAAAAAAATTATTTCAGCGCAAAGAAATTATTACTTATGAAATAATTTTTAAAACCGGGTCGATTGAAGGTACCGAAAAATTGACCCGGAATTTTTTTCTAGTGTTGGAACTATACTCATTCTTGATTGGTTTTACCTGCACGGAAATAGAGAATCTAACTGATCTGGAAAGGACCTCATTATGAAAAAGCTATTTGTCATTGTTATATTAACGTTGGCTTTCGTTTCATCTTCTTCAATTCATGCGCAAGATAAATTAAAGGTAGGCAATAAAGCGCCAAACTTCACTCTTCAGGATGTTCACGGTAAAAAATATACTCTCGATTTGCTCTGCAAGCAATCTCCGGTTGTTGTTTATTTTTATCCTAAAGCCGGTACCCCCGGCTGTACTACCGAAGCATGCGGAATTAGAGATGACTGGGGTAAATTCAAAGAAAATAAAATTCAAGTACTCGGTATAAGTGTAGATGATACCAAAGCTATAAAGGATTTTATTGCAAACAATCATCTTAATTTTCCGCTTCTCTCCGATGCGGATAAAAAAGTATCAAATGAATACGGCGTACTAATGGATTATGGTATGGATAAACGGGTAACCTTCATCGTAGATAAAAAGGGTATTATCGCAGATATAATCGATGTAACATATATTCCCGGTCACGCCGAGAAGGTACTGGCTTTAGCTGCCAAGCTAAAATAAGTTGAAGCGGAAAAATGTTTGGCCGCTTGAAAAGAAGTTCTATTTTTTTATTTCTTTACCGCCCAACTCTTTTATAATAGCGTTTGCCAAAGGATTCTCATCCGCTATTTCATCATTCGATTTCTGGATTCCAGCAGATTTATTTTTGGCAGATTTTTTTTCTTTAGCAACTTTTACTTCAATCTTCTCGCCGAAAATTTCCTTGGTTTTTTTATCGAGGTAAGTTTTATTCTCTTCGATAATCCCTTCATCTTCGGGGTGTTCAACCGCAAGCTGTATTTCATTGCTATTGTATGAAACCAAATTAGCATTTACAAGCACTGATCCGAAAAACATTTTATCGTTCTTCACTTGCTCAACAAAGTTTTGCCATTTGTTAATCATCTCTTTCAAATCCGAACCGCTGTTAAGAGAAGGCGGAACAAACGCGGAAATTTCCGGAAGCTGAATTTCTTCTTTTATTACCGGGCGTACGTTTGAAATAGAGGAGTTAATTTGTTTTGATGAAGAACCGTATCCGCCGGAGGAGTCGAAAACCGATTTTGATTTTTCACTTACTTCGCTTTTATCCAGCTTTGATAGCAGCTCGGTAATAGTGGACGATCTTTCGAGCCCGATTAGATGACAAAGCGAGACTTCAATTTTTATTTTTTGGTTCGAGGAAGACTTCAATTCGTATTGAACCTTGTTGAGAAAAGCTAATATTCGTAACAAATCACCTTCGGAAAATTTATCGGAGTAGTAGAGATATCTTTTCTTGAATACATCGGCCGTCTCGATCAAATCGTCGTTCTTCCTGATGACGACCGTCATAATGTTTCTAAAATGCTCAAGCAAACCGTTCATAAAATCGACGAAGCTCCAGCCGTTCTCGTAAATTTTTTGGGAGACATCGAATGCGGCAACAAAATTTTTTGTCAAGACGGCATCGGAGATGGTGAAATATACTTCGTCATCAATAAGATTAAACATCTTTGCGAGCAAATCGGAATCGACATCGGTTCCGCCGAATGAAATTACCTGGTCGAACAAACTTTGCGCGTCGCGTAAAGCGCCGTCTGCTTTCTTTGTAATCAGCGTCAAAGCTTTGTCGTCTATTTTAATTTTCTCGGCCTCGGCAATTTCCGAAAGAAGTTTCTTCATCGTGTTCATTTCGATGCGGCGGAAATCAAATCGTTGGCATCTTGAAACGATTGTGAGCGGTACTTTGTGCACATCGGTAGTTGCGAAGATGAACACAGTATGTTCCGGCGGCTCTTCCAAAGTTTTAAGAAGCGCATTGAAAGATTCCGTTGTAAGCATGTGCACTTCGTCTATAATATAGACTTTATAATTCCCTTTGGTAGGAGCGTATTTAACCGACTCGCGCAGAGTTCGAATTTCTTCGATCCTTCTGTTCGATGCGCCGTCGATTTCAATGATGTCGAGACTTTGAGAATTGGCAAACGCGTTGCACATTTCGCATTCGTTGCACGGCTCGCCGTTCTTAGGATTTTGGCAGTTCAAGACTTTCGCGAGTATTCGGGCAGTTGTTGTTTTGCCAACGCCTCTCGGACCGGCAAAAAGATACGCATGAGCAATTCTATTATTAAGAATTGCGTTCTTTAATGTAGTGGTTATGTGTTCCTGCCCCACAACTTCTTCAAAAGTCTGAGGGCGCCATTTGCGAGCTGTAACTATAAATGCCATAAAAATTTATTCAAGTGATTTTAACTGGAAAATCTGATTAACAGAAATAAGTTCTAAATAACCGACTTAAATTGATCGATACTGAATTTATCCGAAACCAATTTACAAAGTTTTTCTAAATAAATTTTGTCTGCCTTGCCGAATGCGGAAATAGAATAACTATCCAAATCCAAAACACCGTAAATATTTTTAGCTTTAATAAGAGGAACGACAATTTCGGAACGCGAGCCGGAATCGCAGGCGATATGGCCAGGAAATTGACCCACATCTTCAACAATAATTGTTTCTTTTCTCTCGGCTGCTGTTCCGCAAACTCCTTTACCGAGTTGAATAACCGTGCAGGCAATCTTTCCTTGGAAAGGTCCTAAAAATAATTTGCCATCTTTCAATAAATAAAAACCGGCCCAACTGATTTTATCGAACGCTTCTTTAAGCGCCGCTGTAACATTGGCTAAACCTGAAATCGCCGGCTCTTGGGAATTTATCAGCGACTCTAATTGCGCAAGAAGAGAGATATAAAGTTCCTCTTCGGAACCGGATTTGTTTATGGATAGTGCCTCTGCCATATTTTATCATTCAAATGATTTTTGATTTACGAACATGGAGCTCAGATTTTTGAAGTCTTTTTTAAATCAAAAATCCTTGTTCGTAAATCTTAATCAATTTTTTCGCTTTGCCGTTTTTTTCTTTTTATTCTCAAAAACAAACGGCAAAGCTTCTTTAATTGTTGTGATAGGAATTATTTTTAGTCCCTCTTTAACTTCGTTCTTAATTTCGTTCATATCCTTTTCGTTTTCTTTGGGAATTAAAACCGTTTTAATTCCGGTTCTTCTGGCTGCCAGAAGTTTTTCATTAAGTCCGCCGATTGGCAGAACCTTCCCGCGCAGTGTAATTTCGCCGGTCATGGCAACGTCGTTGCGTGCAGGTTTGCCGCTAAGAGCAGAATACATTGCCATTGTTAAAGTTATTCCGGCGCTTGGTCCGTCTTTAGGAATCGCGCCTTCAGGCAAATGAATATGAATCTCTTTTCCCTTAGCAAAGTTTTGATCGAGACCAAACTCTTTGGCGTTTGAACGAATATAACTCAACGCGGCCTGTGCAGATTCTTTCAT
>DAIEQA010000060.1:0-5430 GCA_027348115.1 Ignavibacteriales bacterium | reverse complement strand
CGATGTTTTTACAGTTCCATACTCTCAGAAATATGAAACATTGTATAAAACAGGTTACGCGGGGGCAATGTCATGGTCTTGGAACGGTGATACTCAAGAAAGCGATAACAACACATTTGCGCACACGCGTACCGATGCTTCTCTTCAATATATGTACGAGAATTATCATAACGATATCGTATTCAATACCATGAGCGGGGTAATATATAAATTTGTTGTGTCGCCGGCTTCATTTCAAAAAGGTGAAAGTTGTACGGTTACCTGGGATACTGAAACCGGTTCCGGCGTAACTCTTAATGGTGAGACAGTCTCTACAAATGGATCAAGAACTTATAATTTTACAGCAGGTACATCTTTAACCCTTATAACAACAGGAGACACATCTGAGACTAAGACTGTGACATTAAATTATATCCCGCCCGGAACCATTATTTATTATAAAGTGAAACCAAAAGAGTTACCTCTTGGAGATACGGCAAGAGTAATTTGGCGGACGGCAAATGGTTCAAGTGTTAAAATAAACGGCGTTGCGGCCGAGCAATCGGGAACGATGTACGTTGTACCGGATAACAATCATACCGGTTACACAATTTCAACCGGCGGCGACATTTCTGATTCACTTACTTCGTATGTATCGTTTGTTCCGTTCAATCAGGCCAACCGGGCGATGAGTGGAGATTTCACGGTCTCTTCTCTCGATTCAACTCTTCTGAATAATAAGGTGGATAATCTCAACGATGATAATAATTATACTAAATGGACTTGTATCGGCGGCGGAAGTTCTCAGTGGATCCAAGTTGATTTACAAAAGCAATATCAAGTCTCACAAATAATTGTTGTCTGGGGCGATGCATACGCTTCATCATTTCAAATTCTTGGTTCTACAGACGGAATTACCTGGAAGACTATAAAAAATATTCTCACGGGGCAAGGCGGGACTAACACCTACACAGGGTTAAATACCCCTTGCAGATATTTAAAAATGACTATGACTCCGCCCAACGGAACTGTTGAACTTTCAGTCGCGGAGTTTCAAGTTTTTGGAGACCCGGTTACTACCGGAGTTGTTCAAGATAAAAATGAACTTCCTCTGGTTTACTCGCTGGAACAGAATTATCCTAATCCGTTTAATCCTTCGACGGTTATCAGTTACCAGTTACCTAAAGCCGGTCAAGTTTCGCTGAAGGTTTATGATGTTTTAGGAAGAGAAGTTGCACAACTTGTGAATGAGTTTCAACCTGCCGGAAAGTTTAACGTCGACTTTAATTCTCAAAGTTACTATTTGCCAAGCGGCGTATATTTTTATCGATTAATTTCCGGCGACTTTACCCGGGTAATGAAAATGTTGCTAATCAAGTAATTATGGCGATAAGAATTTTTATTGATAGAATAAATTTTTAATTTTTATACAAACGATGGATAGATTTTCACAAAGATATTGATCGCAATATAAGTACGACTAAAATAATTTTTACATAAATAAAAACAGCAACGTCATGAAAAAAAATATTTATACCGTTTTGTTTTTAGCTGCGGTACTTTTTGTAACCGAGGCAAATGCTCAGAATCGTATCCACTACAACAACCGAGATATCTTTATGAACGGATCGAATGTTGCATGGGTAAGATTTGCCGCCGATATTGGAACGGGAAATCCCGATCTCAACCAGTTTTCAAAAATTTTTGCAGAGATGCATGCGGCGGGCGGAAATTCTTTCCGTCTTTGGCTGCACACCGACGGCACTACTACGCCTTCCTTTGATTCAAACGGTTTGGTAAATGGCCCGGGTAATAACGCCGTAAGCGATCTAAAAAAAATTCTCGATCTTGCCGAACAAAATGAAGTAGGACTTCTTCTTTGCCTTTGGTCGCATGATATGATGAGCACAAGCAATTCGCAAACCATTTTGGATAGAAATAAAAAATTATTAACGGATACTACTGCTATTCGTGCGTACATCAACAATGCCCTGGTGCCGATGGTTGAAGGAGTAAAAGGGCATCCGGCAATTATAGCCTGGGAAATTTTTAACGAGCCGGAAGGATTTACGGAAATAGGAAATTGGAGCAGCAAAATTCATGTAGCCGAAGCAGATGTTCAAAGATTTGTAAACATGACTGCCGGCGCAATTCATAGAGCTGATCCGACCGCGAAGGTTACAAACGGTACGTGGGGAATGCAGGCTCTTACGGATGTAACATATCTTTCGAAAGTTTCCAAATCGGCTTTCTATAATTCTCTTACCGAAGAACAAAAAACAAATATGGAATTGTTTGTTGAGTCTAATTACTGTATGAAGATGACAGCGCAGGAAATTGTTAATAAATTTTATTCACCTCAAGCTTCCAACAATAATTTTTACAGGGACGACCGGCTAATTGCCGCTGGAGGCGATTCCCTTGGTACGCTCGATTTCTACACGGTGCATTATTACAGCTGGGCCGGTACAGCCCTTTCACCTTTCCATCATGATTACGCGGGCTGGAACCTGAACAAACCTTTGGTGATTGCGGAATTTTTTATGGAAGACTCATTCGGCGTGCCGTATCAGAATTTATATAACCAATTATATAATACCGGTTATGCAGGAGCGTTAAGCTGGCAGTGGCTGGGAGATACTCAGGCCAACGACAACGCTAAGAACAGCGATCATTCAAGAACGGTCGCCGCGCTCACGGACTTATTTGAAAACCATCATGCAGATATAGTTCTTTTCATTAAGAGCGGAACAATATACAAGTTCAAGGTGTCACCTCTTAACGTTCAAAAAGATGATTCATGTACTGTTACGTGGGAAACCGAAGTTGGTTCCGGCGTTACAATAAATAACGAAGCTCTTGCAATCTCCGGTTCAAAATCATACATACCCAACCAGAACACAACCTTTACATTAACAACCACCGGCGAGAATCCGCAGACCAGATCTATTTCCGTAAAGTATATTCCTTCCGGAACAATAATATATTTCAAAGTTAAGCCGAAAGAATTACCGCTTGGCGATACAGCCAGGGTTGTGTGGACAACAGCTAAAGGATCGGAGGTTAAAATAAACGGGGCAAGCGTACCTGTAAGCGGAACGATTTACGTTGTACCGGACAATAATAATACGAGTTACGAAATCACAACTTCAGGCGAGGTAAGCGATTCTAAAACCGGTTACGTTTCATTTGTGGCAGCAGATCAAGCTAATCGCTCTTACGGCGGAGATTTTACCGTATCCTCGCTTGATTCAACCATCATCAATAATAAAGTGGATAACCTTTACGACGGCAATTATTATACTTCATGGACGAGTCTTAGCGGTTCTACTCAAACTGTTCAGGTTGATTTACAGAAGGTTTATGACATAAATAAAATCGTTTTAACCTGGGGAGCCAGCTATTCCAAATCGTATCAAATTTATTCCTCGCTTGACGGGCTTACATGGAATACAATAAAACTTCAAGCCGGCGGAAAGGGAGGAACCGAAACATATAATCTAACTGCGCAAGGAAGATACGTAAAGCTTGGAATGGCCTCTTCAACATCTGCGCCTCTGGTAATGAGTGAATTTGAAATTTACGGTATGCCGGTTACTACCGCAGTAATCAGCGGAAATACTTTGCCTGCCGTTTACAGTTTGGAACAAAACTACCCGAACCCTTTTAATCCCTCCACGGTAATTAATTATCAAATTCCAAAAGCAGGAAATGTTTCTTTGAAAATCTTTGACATTTTAGGAAGGGAAGTAATCACTCTGGTGAACGGAATCCAGTCTGCCGGTTCATATAAAGTTGAACTAAATGCGAAGCAGTTTACTAGCGGTGTTTATTTCTACAGATTGACCGCGGGAGATTTTATTCAAGTAAAGAAAATGTTGCTGATGAAATAAAATATGGGAATTAAATCAAATGATGACATCATTTAAAATATTCTTCATAATCTATTTACTATGCACTATTATGATTAACGCCCAAAATGGAAAACAGCCGATAAAAGTAGCCTGTGTTGGCAATAGTATTACAGAAGGAGCCGGCTGGGGAGATAAAGCTTATCCGCCTCAGCTTGGCGCTTTACTCGGCAAAAATTACGACGTGAGAAATTTTGGTCTAGGCGGCAGAACAATGTTAAAAAAAGGAGATTTTCCTTACTGGAATGAAAACATTTTTGTTGAGGCGAAAGAGTTTAACCCGGATATAATTATTCTCATGCTCGGCACAAACGACAGCAAGCCCCAGAACTGGAAATTCAAGGAAGATTTTTTCAGCGATTATTCCGATATGATTAAAGCATTCCGGGCGGACAACAAAGATCCTAAGATTTTTGTCTGTCTTCCCCCGCCGGTTTTTAAAGACGGATACGGTATTACAAACTCCATAATTCATGAAAATATTATTCCGCTAATCGATTCCGTCAAAAATAAATTCAATACACTTTTAATCGATTTCAATTCTGCAATGGCAAACGATAGCTCATACTTCCCGGATGGAATTCATCCTAACGGTGACGGGTACGCTATTATGGCTAAGATTGCCTACGATGCAATTAAGTTAAGCGGGAAAAATGCAAAACATGAAAAGCCGGAATCAAATTAAAATTTTTCGGCCAATCATAATAAATAAAGGGGCGTGTGAAAAAATGATTCAGTACTTAATTAGTGATGAAGAACCGTTTCATCTCGATTGCATCGGCAATCCTGAATTAAAATCATAACAAGTTTGTAAAAATTTTTAAAGGAAAACTTTAGCTGGATTATTTTATGAAAAAACCGAAGCCATTTTTTCTATCGCTTGCGCTGATATCTATTTTAATAATTGAAGGATGTTCAACAGTGACTGTTAAACAAGAGAAAAATTTCGTTTCCGTTAAGGGCACTCATTTTATGCTCGGCGGTAAACCATATTATTTTGTAGGGACAAATATGTGGTACGGGGCATATCTTGGTTCGCCTGGAAATACGGGAGATAGAGAACGATTAAAACGCGAGCTGAACGATCTTGTTGCTTCCGGTATTACCAATATTCGCGTATGTGCCGCATCGGAAGAGTCTTTGATGGACCGAGCAATTAAACCCGCGTTTCAAAAATCTCCCGGAGTTTACGATAATGATTTGTTGGATGGGTTGGATTACCTTCTTGCAGAAATGGGAAAACGAAATATGCACGCCGTTCTTTTTCTGAATAATTATTGGCAATGGACAGGCGGCATGGCGCAGTACAACGCATGGTTTAAAGACAATAAAATTCCAGACCCTGATGACCCAAAAATCGGGTACGGCAAGTTCATGGATTATTCCGCCGAGTTTTATCTAAATGAAAAAGCAAAAGAATGTTTCGATAGTTATGTACGTATGTTAGCAACAAGAGTGAATAAATACACCGGCATTCCATATATCGATGATCCGACCATTATGGCCTGGATTATCGGATAGCCCACCTCGGCGGCGATGG
>DAIEQA010000018.1:0-1864 GCA_027348115.1 Ignavibacteriales bacterium | reverse complement strand
AAATTAACCGGATTCAAAAAATTGCCGTAGAAAAATCGCGGTTAAAAATTCCGCTCATTTTTGGGAATGACGTCATTCACGGATACAAAACAACATTCCCTATACCGCTGGCTGCTTCATGCAGCTGGGATACTGAATTGGTTAAGTCGTCTGCCCGTATTGCCGCTTTTGAAGCTGCATCCGAAGGTACAAACTGGACTTTTGCGCCGATGGTGGATATTGCCAGGGATCCGCGATGGGGAAGAATTGCCGAAGGCGCCGGTGAAGATCCTTACCTCGGCAGTGCAATAGCTGCAGCTTTGGTTGAAGGTTTCCAGGGAAAAAATTTAAGCGATAAAAACACAATTGCGGCTTGTGCAAAACACTTTGTTGCTTACGGTGCGGCGGAAGGCGGGAGAGATTACAACACTGTTGATATTTCCGATCGTACATTAAAAGAAATTTATTTACCGCCGTTCAAAGCCGCTGTTGATGCAGGCGTCGTAACAATTATGAGCGCTTTTAATTCGCTTAACGGTATTCCCGCTTCTGCTAATCATTATACCATAACCGACATTTTGAAAAACTCCTGGCGCTTTAACGGATTTGTTGTCAGCGATTATAATTCGATCGGCGAATTAATCAACCACGGAATCGCTAACAATAAAACGCAAGCTGCACTAAAAGCTATAACTGCAGGCGTTGACATGGACATGGTTGGCGATACAATAGAAGGTTATGTTTATGAACCAAATCTTTCGAAGTTGATCGATGAAAAAAAATTATCCATAAAAGTTATTGATGAATCGGTAAGAAGAATATTGCGTGTTAAATACTGTCTTGGATTATTTGAACATCCTTATCTGGATACTTCGTATTTTAAAAACAATTCACTTGCTTCTTCATACAAAGACAGCGTTGCTCTTCGCTTGGCGGAAGAATCAATTGTCTTATTGAAGAATAGAAAAAATATTCTTCCGTTAAAGAAGAACGTAAAAAGCATCGCAGTTATTGGCCCGCTGGCAGATGATCATTATGATCCATTAGGACCCTGGGCAAGCACGCCCGTGCCGGGAAATGTAGTTACTGTACTCCAAGGTATTAAAGATTTAGTTCCGGCTTCAACGAAGGTAAGATATATTAAAGGCTGCGAAATAATCGGCGGCGACAAAAAAGAATTTGATAATGCCGTAAAAGCCGCCGGCGAATCCGATATTGTAATTCTAATTTTGGGCGAATCAGCCGGTATGAGCGGAGAGGCTGCCAGCCGGACTAATATCGATCTTCCGGGTTTTCAAGAAGAGCTTGCCGAAACAATATTCAAGGTTGGTAAACCGGTAGTTGTTGTTTTGATGAACGGAAGACCATTAACTATAAATTGGATCGCCGAAAATATTCCATCGGTGCTTGAATGCTGGTTCTTAGGCGATCAAACGGGAAACGCTATTGCTAATGTGTTATTCGGGAATTATAATCCATCCGGAAAATTATCCGTATCTTTTCCTAGATCGACCGGGCAAATTCCGGTTTACTATAATCATCTTAATACAGGCAGACCTTTTCAGGAAAACAACAAGTACACCAGCAAATATTTAGACTCGCCAAATACTCCGCTTTTTCCTTTTGGCTACGGCTTAAGCTACACAACTTTTAAGTACGATTCGATAAAAATTTCTGAAAACAAAATTAAAATTGGAGATACAACTTCCGTGTCTGTCCAAGTGATGAATACCGGAAAAACCCCGGGCGAAGAAATAGTTCAGCTATATTTAAGAGATTTAGTTGCAAGCGTAAGCCGCCCTGTAAAAGAATTAAAGGGTTTCAAAAGAATCTATCTTAATCCCGGTGAAGAAAAAACAGTTACGTTTTCTATTACTCCGGCAAT
>DAIEQA010000279.1:0-8571 GCA_027348115.1 Ignavibacteriales bacterium | reverse complement strand
GTATTACTCAAACAAAATTAGCTGCCTTGCAACTTGTTTAGGAGTCTTGTCAACTCTTTCTGTTCATGTTCGGATAATACCGAGGTAAAAGTAACCATGCTCTCGGAATATTCCGGAATGATCGAATCTATTTTGGCTTTACCTGTCTGCGTTAGTTCTGCAAGGATTACTCTTCTATCTTCCTTGGAAGGAACCCGTTTTACAAAACCTTCTTTTTCAAGATTATCTACTACACAAGTTATATTTGCGCCGGTTACCATCATTTCTTCGCTAATTTTTTTCAACGGCACCGGACCGGATTTACTAAGCACTTCTAAAACTCCAAATTGAGGCGCGGTAAGATTTTTTTCAAACATTTGTTTTGATTGTAACTTACGTACTTTATCGTACGCCTTAGACAGTTTTTCCCATAGCTCGAGAGCCATTTTGTTTTTTTCAACTGGCATTTTTCTTCCTTTCGTTATTTATTGAATGATTCTTTTGGCAGTTTTTCACCTGCCATAAAAAACGCGTATTCCATGCGCAATAATTACTGATGAAAATATGTTTTTCTAATTCCAAAAAAAAGAGTTTTTATAAACTACACTTAAATTTTTTTATTGAGTAAAACATTACCTGCAAATCTTTCATGGAATCGCTGGTTATTAGACATTGTTTGAAAGTATCTTAGTTTAATTTATATTATCGAAAACAAAAATAAAATTTTTACCGACACTTGATACTTAACCAAAAAGATTTTACCGCCTTTTTAGACAATCACGTCAAGAATAACACTTCACGACGGCTTTTTATAAATTATTATCAACCGGTTAGCCAAGAGATTTGGGAACGATTAGTCGACAAATTTATTGGCGCGTCAACAAATTATTTTTACTGCTGTAAACCGGTTGGCGGATTTTCTTTTTTTGCGTCCGATGAATTAATTTCCATCTCAAGACAAAATTTCAAAGAAATAAATTACATACGCGAATCGTTTGACCGTTTGAAATCCCAAATTGTTTCAAATGCCGGAGATTTTAATTTAACTCATAACCCGCTGTTTTTTGGAATAACCAAATTTCCATCGGAAATAAAGGGAGAATTTTGGATAGACTTCTCTGATTCAAAATGGTTCGCGCCTAAATTGATGCTGCATCAAGAAGAAAACAAGCATTACCTTGTTGTTAATTTCATCTACTATGCCGGTGTTGACGAATACCTGCATACTGTTGTAGAAAAATTATTACAAGAAGACGCCTTGCCTTCCTCTAAAAGCGCAGTCTCTTATAAAATTTCAGACTTGGGAGTAAATGACTGGGATGAGAAAATAAATTACGCATTGAAAAATATTTCCGACGGCACCATTGAGAAAATTGTACTGGCGCGTTACATCGATCTTGATCTTTCCGGGCAGCCAAGAATAAAATCTATAATCAAAAAACTGGAAGAACAATTTCCGGATTGTTACACATTTGTTTATAAATCCGGCCAGTCGTTTTTTTTCGGATCGTCACCGGAAAAACTATTCAGCATCCAGAACCGCCTTTTGCAAACTGATGCACTCGCCGGTTCAATTAAACGGGGCGACACCGAAGACGCGGATTTAATTCTTCAAGAGCAACTGCTTAACGACAAAAAAAATCTTTCGGAACATAACGCCGTAATAAATTTTCTCAAAGATCAGCTTACGCCGTTGGCCGACGAAGTATCAATCGAAAATAAACCGGTAATCAAAAAGCTTTCCAACATACAGCATCTCTATACGCCCATAGCTGCAAAATTAAAGAAAGGGGTATCGGTCTTTTCGCTGCTGGAAAAAATCCATCCGACTCCTGCTGTATGCGGAATTCCTCCTCATACTTCGCAAAACTTAATTAATGAAATTGAAAATTTTGAACGCGGACTTTATGCGGGCGCATTGGGATGGGTTGGATTGAACGATACTGCGGAAATGTTTGTTGGAATTCGGTCTGCCGTTTTAAAAGAAAACCGCCTACGCGCTTTTGCCGGCGGAGGAATTGTTAAAGGGTCCAACAGCGCCGACGAGTATAATGAAACAGTTCTAAAACTAAAACCAATATTATCTCTTTTCGAAAATGAAAATATCAATAAATCGTAATATTGTCTGGTGCGATGTTTTTATCGATCAGCTTGTAAATCTTGGTGTTAAGTATGCATGCGTTTCCCCTGGTTCAAGAAGCACGCCACTTATAATTTCCTTTTCGGGGAATAAAAATATTACAATGCACACAATTGTCGATGAGCGCTCATCGGCTTTTTTTGCCTTGGGACTCGCAAAGAAATCGAATACACCGGTTGTGCTTGTAACTACTTCCGGCACTGCGGTTGCGGAGTTGTACCCGGCAATCATCGAGGCATACTACCAGCGAATACCGTTAATAATTATTACGGCCGACCGTCCGCCAATACTAAGAAACAGCGGGGCGAACCAGACAATTAACCAGCATAACATCTACAGCAACCACATTCGTTTCTTCGCGGATGCAGGTTTGCCCAATATTCAAAAACTCTCTTCGATGAAAAAACTTGCAACCGATGCTTTTGAACATGCATGTGTCATAGATAGAGGGCCGGTTCATTTAAATTTTCCATTTGAAAAACCATTCGAGCCCAAAAGTTATACGGATAAAATTGATGTTGTTAAACTGGAAAAGTTATTTTCGTCTGCAACACCGACGGTAAAAGCAACAAACGAAAATCATATTGCACTTAAGAGTCTTGCTAAAAGATTTTCTTATACTAAAAAAGGACTGATACTCATCGGGTACAGTTATTATGCAAACGAATTTCCCGAAGAAGTGGTAAAGTTCTCTAAAAAATTCGGTTACCCTATTTACGTGGACGGGTCTTCATCTCTTCGATTTGGGAGTCACGCTAAAACCAACATCATCGATAATCTTACGGCAATTGTACGCTCCGGGCAGTTTAGGAAGGACTATGATCCCGACTTAATTATTCAATTCGGAGGAGCTCCTACATCAAATGTTTTGCTAGAATTTTTCAAGAACTCAAGCGCCGAAAAAATTCTGGTTAACAGGTTTGGGGATAAAAACGATCCGTCGCAAACTGCCAAAACGGTTTTAGCAATAGATGCCGCCTTGTTTTGCAAAACGCTTGATAGCTTTGATATCACCACGGGAAAAAGTTCGTGGCTGGAGTCCATCAGACGTATGAACAAAATTGCTGTACATCAAAAGGAAAATATTATACGCAGAGCTCCATTCATGTTCGAAGGGAAAATTGCCGATGAACTTTTTGAAAACATTCCGGCTAAATCCGATGTAATGATTTCGAACTCGCTCCCGATACGCGACGTGGATTTTTTTGCCTCAGCAAACAACAAGCAGATAAATATATTTACAAACCGCGGCGCCAGCGGCATCGACGGGATAAATTCAACTGCCGTAGGAATAGCAAGAGCATCAAATAATCCTACATTTCTTTTAACCGGCGATCTCGCATTCTACCACGATCTGAACGGGATATACAATTCGATCAAGTTCAAGGTCCCGCTTACGGTTGTTCTTATTAACAACGACGGCGGCGGCATTTTCCATTCATTGCCAATTTCGGATTACCCGGAAATTTTTGCGGAAAATTTTTTAACGCCAATGGAACTAAATTTTGCTAAATTAGTACAAGCATACGGCGGGCAATTCAGAAAAATCAGAAGTTGGGAAGAGTTTAGAAAAAAACTCGGCCGTTCGGCCGGGATAAATAAATTGACTGTTCTTGAAATCCGTACTGACGCAATTAGATCCAAATTGCAGCGTCAAAAGTACTGGAATGCTGTTGCAAATAAGATAGATGAATTTATAAATGAAAGTAGACGTCGACGGTATAGGATTTAATGTTCTCCTTCATTATTCCGAATATGACAACCTTCAGACTCCGATAATTTTTCTACACGGTTTTACCGGAAGCGCCGTCGACTGGCAATTTATTTTCAATCAATTACCAAGTAATTATTATCCTCTCGCAATAGATTTAATCGGTCACGGCGAAACCGATTCCCCGGAGGATCCCAAATATTATACATGCAGCTCAATTGTGTACCAGTTGTTTACCATCACAAAAAAATTGGGATTCGAAAAATTCTTAATTGCCGGTTACTCCATGGGCGGCCGCGCTGCACTATCTTTTACATTACGACATCCTTATAAAGTTAAAGCCCTCATAATGGAAAGCACAACTGCCGGCATTGAGGATATTTGCGATCAAAAACAGCGCGTTGAGTTCGACCTTCTTCTTGCCGATAAAATTAAAGAGGAAGGCATCGAATCGTTTACTGATTTTTGGTTTAACACACCGCTTTTCAAATCGTTGCAAAATTTTACAGACTTTGAAGCCGAGAAGAACAAGAGGAATAAAAACAGTGTTACAGGATTAGCTAATTCCCTTATGGGTTTTAGCACCGGTTTGATGCCGAACTACTGGCAAAAAATAAAATTGATTGAAGCGCCCGTGCTTTTAATATCCGGCGAATACGATAAAAAATATACAAATATTAATAAATCAATGAAGTCGTTCATTCCTAATTCACGACACAAAGTAATACCCCAAACGGGACATAATACTCACTTAGAAAAGCCGGAGCTTTTTACTAAATTTGTGGTAGAGTTTCTGAATTCTATTGAAAGGTAACCATGAATTTTAGCTGGACAAAAGCAAAAAATTACGAAGACATTATTTATGAAAAGATGGACGGCATTGCCAGGATTACAATCAACCGTCCCGAAAAGCGAAATGCGTTCCGCCCGGAAACAACACTTGAGCTTTACGATGCATTCGCAGACGCGCGCGAGGATTCCAGTATCGGTGTTATACTTCTAACCGGCAAAGGTCCGGCTAAAGACGGCAAGTATGCATTTTGT
Source organism: Ignavibacteriales bacterium (assembly GCA_027348115.1). Classification (GTDB taxonomy): domain Bacteria; phylum Bacteroidota; class Ignavibacteria; order Ignavibacteriales; family Melioribacteraceae; genus Fen-1258. The sequence goes on along the minus strand of DAIEQA010000279.1, from coordinate 3,697 downwards.
TCCGGCGGCGACCAATCAATAAGAGGCAGTAAAGGTTACGTAGGTAAAGACGGTGTACCGCGTTTAAATATTCTCGACGTTCAAAAGCAAATTAGAAGCATACCCAAACCCGTTATTGCTCTTGTTGCGGGATACGCAATAGGCGGAGGACATGTGCTTCACGTTATGTGTGATCTAACAATCGCTGCCGATAATGCTATATTTGGTCAAACAGGACCAAAAGTAGGAAGTTTCGACGGCGGATTTGGCGCGAGCTATCTTGCACGAATTGTCGGTCAAAAAAAAGCGCGCGAAATTTGGTACCTCTGCCGTCAATACAACGCGCAGGAAGCTTACGAAATGGGTCTCGTGAATAAAATTGTTCCTGTCGAACAGCTCGAGGCTGAAGGAATTCAATGGGCCAAAGAAATTTTGGAAAAGAGTCCGCTTGCAATACGACTTCTTAAATCGGCATTCAACGCAGAACTTGATGGGCAGGCAGGAATACAAGAGCTTGCCGGAAACGCAACGCTCCTTTATTATATGAGTGAAGAGGCCCAGGAAGGAAAAAATGCTTACAACGAAAAACGTAAACCAGATTTCAAAAAATTTCCCAGAGTACCGTAATAATTTTATTTTTTAGGCTGATGATACAATCCCAAACAAATACCATTTCAAAATTTGAAGCGTGGGTGCTTGCGAGCAGACCCCGCACACTTGCTGCTGCTGTTGTTCCTGTTGCCGTAGGAACATCTATTGCAGTTCACGATGAGGTATTCAAACCCATCGCAGCAATTGTAGCATTGTTGTGTTCAATACTAATCCAGGTAGGTACAAACCTGGTTAACGACTTATACGACTTTCTGCACGGAACGGATAAACACGGCAGACTTGGCCCTCAACGAGCCGCAGCATCGGGATTGCTTTCGAAACAGGAAATGAAAATAGGTATATATCTTACTTTCGGAATCAGTTTTTTAATGGGAATGTACCTGGTTTATGTTGGCGGAACCTTCATTTTATTTATCGGCGTAATTTCAATTCTTGCCGGCATCGCATATACTGCCGGGCCATTTCCATTAGCATATAACGGACTTGGAGATATCGCTGTTTTCATTTTCTTCGGTTTTGTCGGTACAGTTGGAACATACTATGCGCAATCGTTAGTTATATCCGCGCTTTCTTTCTGGGCTTCAATTCCTGTTGGTGCACTAATCACAAACATTTTGGTTGTAAATAATTATCGCGACCGAGAAGAGGACCGCTCCAACGGAAAGAACACTCTTGTGGTTATATTTGGAGAACGGTTTGGACGAATGCAATACGTATTCTTTATGCTTATTTCTTATACAATTCTTTTTGTAGTTTATTTTACGTTCAAGAGAAGTTTCCTAATTTTTCTTCCACTGCTGTCCCTTCCAATTTCGATTAGGTTGATAAAGATGATTTTTACTTTACGCGGAAGCGAGCTGAACAAAACTCTTGAATTGACAGCAAAGCTTTCCGCCATTTACGGCTTACTCTTTGCCGCAGGCATTCTTTTATGAATTTAACCGGATCTGCAATTTTCTACATAAGACCTGATTTATTTTTGAACCCGGCAAAAAAATAATGATTACCGTTTCTAATAAAACTCATTGGTTAATAGAACATGCATCAGCACAAAATTCAACGTCTGCTTTACGATCCTCCGAAGAAAAATTTCACTATAACGAATTAAACGACGAATGCATTCGGACTGCCGAACACTTCAGCAAACTCGGAATAAAAGAAAACGCGAACGTTGGAATTCTGTTCGGTCATAAAATTGACTTCTGGATAATTACTAATGCATTGTGGCTTTTAGGCGCCGTTCCGGTTCCGCTAAACTCACGCAATACACCTCAGGAAATTAATGAGCAGATTGTCATGGCGGATATCAAGTTTCTAATCGTCGACATTAATTTTCAAGAATACGCCACTCCGGGTAAATACTTTCCCTCGCTTGGACGTGAGAATATTTTTTTATTCGACCGCAAAGATGTATCTAAAAATTCTGCATTCAGCACTTTGAATTCTGAATTCGAAAAGAACCATTCCGCCCTAATATTATTTACCTCAGGCAGTTCCGGTAAATCCAAAGCGGTTGTTCATACATTTATGAGTTTATATCAAAGTGTAAAGCAGATTGATTCGTTATTCAGTCTTAGCCGCGAAGATGTTTGGCTGGCTTCTCTTCCGCTTTACCACATCGGCGGATTCATGATTCTAGTCCGTGCGCTTTTAACAGGTTCGCAAGCCGCATTTCCGGAATCATTGAAACATGAGGAGATAGCAGCCGGCATTAACCGCTACAGTCCCACACATATTTCAATTGTTCCAACAACTCTTAAACGAATGATGGAAGAAAATTTTCTTCCCAATAAAAATCTTAAATATGTTTACCTGGGCGGCGGACCATCCGATAAACAACTCTGCCTTAACGCATGCAACGCCGGCTGGCCGATTGTCAAAGTTTACGGTTCCTCGGAAACATGCTCGATGGTTGCCGCGCTCAAACCGAGTAAACTTACATTAATGCCGGAATCAAGCGGCAAACCTCTCGGGGAAAATCAAATTAGAATTTCAAACGATCCGATGAGCAGCGGCGAAATTCTTGTACACAGCACCGCTCTCTTCAAAGAATATTTTAATGATAAGGAAACAACCGATGCCAAACTAAATAACGGTTGGTTTCATACCGGCGATTACGGTAGAATTGATGAAGAAGGTTACTTGTTTGTTCACTCAAGAAGAGAAGACATGATAATTACCGGCGGCGAAAATGTAAGTGCTCAGGAAGTTGAAGAAGCAATTAAAAGCGTAATTGGAATTCGAGATGCTTTTGTTTTTGGAACAGCCGACGCAACATGGGGCCAAATAGTTTGCGCAGCTGTTACCGGAAATTTAAATGACGAAGAAGAAATCCGTAGATCTTTGAAAGAAAAATTAGCCGGCTATAAAATTCCGAAACAGTTTTATTTTTTGGAGAGCATTCCTAAAAACGAAATGGGAAAAGTAAAACGGGCGGAGCTGTTTTCGATTCTTAAGCTAAATTAGTCTTCAACTTTTCGTAAAAATCTTTCGGCAGCTCAATCTTCTCAAATCGCTCTTTCAGTACACAAACATGAACCGTCTTTGCCAAAGCGGCAAATTGATTGCTGTCTTTGTAAAATCTGTAACTAATCTCGAAAGAAGAATTTTTCAACAGGCTTACCACAACGTCTATTCTAAGTTCGTCTCCTACCTTAATTGGCTTCACGTAATCGGCTTCGGCGTGCATGATCGGCAAAATATAATCTCTATCGAAAAAGAAATCTCTTTCAGGATTAAGACTTCTTAAAAAATCTTCGTAAGCCGCGTGAACGTATTTAAATAAACTAGCATAGAAAATTATTCCCGCGGGATCGGCATCATAAAAATAAACTTTTACATTAGTGGTAAACATGAGCTCTTTCTTTTTGTTGCGCTAAATTTAAGCAACTCTTCTTCATTTGCAAACGCATCGTTACATTATTCCGAAGATTAAAGAGGTTCTTTTTCTTTGCACCGTACGTATTTGGCGTATTAATTTTTTTGTGGTTAATTTCGCACAAAATTTTTTGTCTTAACGATAGGACCTATGTCTATACTCAAAATAGTATTGCTTGCATACCTGCTCGCGTTTCAAATTGCATTTGCGCAGTCCGAGATAAAACGG
>DAIEQA010000276.1:0-2077 GCA_027348115.1 Ignavibacteriales bacterium | reverse complement strand
TAATTAGGAAGAAGTGGAATTTTTCCGCCGCCGCCGGGCGCATCAATTACAAAATGAGGGATGGCAAGGCCGCTGGTATGCCCGCGCAGGTTTTCCACAATATTAAGCCCCGTTTCAATTGAAGTGCGGAAGTGGTTTGCTCCCTTGGTTTCATCAGCCATATACATGTAATACGGGCGAACTCTTATCCTTAATAATTTTTGCATCAACTCTTTTACGGTTGCCGGGTCATCATTAACGTCTTTCATCAAAACCATCTGGTTTCCTACCGGAACGCCCGCGTCGGCAAGCATCTGGCACGCTCTGGAACTTTCGGGCGTTATTTCCCACGGATGATTAAAGTGTGTATTTAAATAAATAGGATGATATTTCTTTAACATATCGCAAAGCTGCGGCGTAATACGCTGCGGCAGTACACACGGCATTTTTGATCCAATCCGGATAATTTCGATGTGCGGAATTGAGCGAAGTCGTTGGATTATTTTCTCAAGCATTGTATCGGTTAACATTAACGGATCGCCGCCGGACATAATTACGTCTCTAATCTCGGTATGCTTTTCAAGATATTTGAAAGCGCTTTCGAGGCCTTTCATAGAGATTTTTTCGTAATCGCCAACCTTCCTTTTGCGTGTGCAAAAACGGCAATACAAACCGCACTGGCTGGTAACAAGAAAGAGGGCTCTGTCGGGGTAGCGGTGAGTAATGTTTGGAACAGGGCTCATCGCGTCTTCCATTAACGGATCTTCCTCGCTATCAAAATCCTCAAGTTCGGCCTGATCCGGAACGCACTGGCGCCAGATAGGATCACCCGGATATCTGATCAAACTTAAGTAATATGGATTAATTCGCGCTTGAAAAAATTCATCCAGGTCTTCCGCAACTTTTTTATCTAAATTGAATTTTTCTACAAGCTGATCAACAGTATGAACACTGTCTCTGATCATTTGTTGCCACAGTTCCATGACTTAGCCTCTGTTTGTTTTTATTGTAAATACTTCCCGAATATGATCAAGTGGTCTCCAACCGAATAAAAATCATTAATTTGGGAAACAATCGTAAAATTATTTCTTAAATAAAAATTTCTTGTCTTGGTATAACTTTCTTTTGAAGATGTCTCGGCTAAAAACCATCTCCCGTTATTTTCTTTAATAAAATTTTCTGAATGCTCAAGCAAACTTCGGCCTATACCTTTTACTTCCGAATCCGGATCGGCAACTATCCAGTACAGATCGTAAACAGCGTCGGTCAGCGGTCGTTTGCCCGTGCAATGATAACCCAAAATTTTCCCTTCGTTTTCATAAACAAAAATATTGTAATCCGTTTGTGAAGGATTTAAAGCCGCTATATTTACCAGCTCCATTGCAACGTCAACTTCATTATCGTTAAACGATGGTATTTTTTTTAAAATCTTTTCTATCGGCCCGGCGTCAGCCGGCTTTAGCTTCCGAATCATTTTGTTTCCTTGTTAATGCGAAACCGGCAATTTTTTTTAATAACCTGGTATACGATAAACCCGCGGCGGCGGCGGCTCTAGCAAAACCCGAGTCTGTTGATATATCTGGATTAGGATTAACTTCAATGACAAAAGGAATTCCTTCTTTACTCACTCTTATATCCACACGCGCATAATCTCTGCACGACATCGCGTTGAAAGCCAGCAAAGCCGTATCCTCAACTTTTTTCTTTAATTGCTTATTTAACTTTGCCGGGCAAGCAGGAACAGTGTTATTATAATAGATACTATTTTCCATCCACTTGCCGTCGTATGTTACAATTTTAGGCAACCCTGAAGGTAGACCGGAAAATTCGATTTCCGAAATTGGAAGCGGCATGTTGCCTAATATTGCAACGTTAAGTTCACGACCATCTATGTATTCTTCTATAATTACATCCTGCTTGTACGTTTTCTGAAGAAAGTTCAGTTGCTTTCTTAATGCTTTGAAATTATAAACAACAGAAAACTCGGAAATACCAATGCTGGCGTCTTCATTAAGAAGTTTAAGTATTACAGGGTAGTTAAGCCCAAAATTTTTTTCATACAGTATGCGGCCTGCCCTTACTATTTGAGAAGCCGGAG
>DAIEQA010000251.1:0-2504 GCA_027348115.1 Ignavibacteriales bacterium | reverse complement strand
CTATTATATCAACGGCGGAGTTTGGCCTCATGCAAACGCTTGGTACGCCTTGGCACTTTCAAAGTTAAATAGAAAACAAGAAGCGATTGATTTTGTACGGAGAACCATGACCGTCAAAGGAATTATGAACGGACCGAACGGACAGCCGGCAATGTACGAAGTTAGGAACGGTAACTCCAAGGATAAAAATGTTTACGGTACAGTAGATAAGCCGCAATTCCTTTGGGCTGCGGGCTGGTACCTTTATGATTTGTATAATATTTTTCTTCTTAACGAGAACGATTGGAATCTTCAGCTGAATCCGTTTTTGCCAAAAGAGCAAAAGTCTGCCGTATTCAATTGCGCAATTAATAATTCGAATCTCAAAGTTTGTATTGATAATTTAAACAGCGGAAATTATTCTTTCCTATACGGCGGGAAAATTTTCCCAAGCATGGTGGTACCGCAGAGCTTGACCGGCATAAAAAAAATCGAGCTGAAAAATGGAGCTGCAAATCAACCGCATCTTTTATCTACCGCTGCTATATTGGATAAAGCAGAATATAGGAATAAAGAACTGAGTTTGGAAGTAAAAGCGTTTACCGGTCATAAGAATACAACAGCAATTTTTGCCGCTGCCGTTCCCAAATCAATCATAGCCGGCGGCGAAAAGATAACCGGGTTCAAATCTGTTCGAAAAGACGGAGGATTTAATATTACTTTCAAGTTTGTCCACAACACAAATAGTTCGGAGTTAGTTAAAATATTTTTTTGATGAATAAAACTTAGGATGCAGCATTGAAAATATATTTAGATAAAGATTGGAAGTTCAAACTGTCGGACCATTCCGGCAATTCGAAAATTCCTGCGGAAATAATAAAACATATAAAAAAGTGGGACTATGCCTCGGTGCCCGGAACGGTTCATACTGATTTGTTAAACAATAAATTGATTGATGAACCATTTTACTCGGATAACGAACTTAATCTTGGCTGGATTGCTGAAAGCGATTGGATATACGAAACAAAATTTAATCTACCGGGTTCATACGATTTTTCCAAACCGATTAACCTGGTGTTCGAAGGCATCGATACCGTTGCCGACATTTTCCTGAACAATATTAAACTGGCGGATACAGATAATATGTTCAGAAGTTATTCTTTCGATGTTACCGACATTGTTAATCCAAAGAATAATGTTCTTTCAATATTGATTCATTCGCCCTTGAATGAAGCAAGATCATTGGAGGAAAAGTTCGGCAAGCTTCAAGTCGCGTTAAATTCCGAGAGAGTATATTTAAGAAAAGCCCAATATTCATTTGGCTGGGACTGGGGACCGTCGTTTCCAACTTCGGGAATTTGGAAACCAGTTTATCTCGAACAGGCAACATCTGTAGAATTAAGCGAGCTGACTTTTAACACGCTCGATGCGGATAAACAAAGAGCCGAAGTTGAAATCGGAATTTGCGTGAGAGGTAATTTAAACGAGGTATCAAAAATAATTGTCGTTCTCGGAAAAGGTGATTTACAAATCGTTAAAGAAATACTAAAACCCGATAAACCTGAAACCAGTTTAAATATTGTTCTTCATGACCCGCAATTATGGAATCCGAACGGCGAAGGAAAACAATCTCTATACAACCTGCGCGCCGAAATAATTTCGAACAACGGTTCGGTAATCGATTTTAAAGATAAGCGGGTAGGCGTTAGAAAAATCCAACTCGAACTTCGCAATAACGAAAAAGATACATTCCGGTTTGTTGTGAACGGGAAACCTCTTTTTATAAGAGGAGTAAACTGGATTCCCGCCGATTCGTTTCTGCCGCGGATGACAAAAGAAAAATATTACCATCTTCTAAACGCCGCTAAAGAAGCTAATGTTAATATGGTAAGAGTATGGGGCGGGGGAGTTTATGAAGCGGATTATTTTTATGATCTGTGCGACGAGATGGGACTTCTTGTCTGGCAGGATTTTATGTTCGCGTGCGGCTCGTATCCGGAACACCATCAATTTGTTGAGAATGTAAAAGCGGAAGTAGAAGATAACGTTACCCGATTACGTCATCACGCATGTCTGGCAATTTGGTGCGGCAATAACGAGAATGAATGGATCTGGCATCAAGAACAAAAAATATCTTACGAGGAAATGCCGGGATATAAAATTTATCACGAGCTTCTTCCTTCCTTAATGGAAAAGCTGGATCGACGTCGTCCGTATTGGCCGTCCTCGCCCTTTGGAGAAGACGAAGACCCCAATCGTCAAGGCAGCGGGAATAATCATCAATGGGATATATGGAGCCGCTGGATTGATTACGATGCCGTAGTTAACGATCACAGCTTGTTTGTTACTGAATTTGGTTTCCAGGGGCCAGCAAATATTTCGACGCTGAACAAGGCAATTCCGCCCAAGAATAGAAAAACACACGATCGAATATTTGAGCATCATAACAAACAGATTAACGGTACGGAAAGAATTTTCAGATTCATGGCTTCGCATTTGCCGGTTAAAAGCCGGTGGGAAGATTT
>DAIEQA010000246.1:0-4443 GCA_027348115.1 Ignavibacteriales bacterium | reverse complement strand
GTGTGTTCGCGTTCGTAATCTTTTGTAGCGTCTTTCCAGGCGCATTCCAAAGATTCAAACGACATAATTTCCACGTCGTTGCCGTCCGGGTAAGTTGCCGGGTGAAGATTGCTTACAAAATCATAGTCGTCGTTATCAATAAATTTTTGCAATACTCTATCAATCACCATAGGATCTATTAGCGGGCAGTCGGATGGAATTTTTACTACTGCTTCGGCATTATAAATTTTTGCAACCTGATAATGCCTGTCAAGTAAATCTGTAAGATGACCGCGATAGCAAATCAAATTTTCCTCTGCACATAATTTTTCAATCTCGTCGTCATCGGTGTTTGTAGAGGTAGCAACAACAAGCTGACCTATTAACTTTGCCGCCTGAACTCTCTCGATCATCCTAATAAGCATGGGCTTACCTAAAATTGGAAGCAACACCTTACCCGGTAGGCGGGAAGAAGACATTCGTGCCTGTATGACGGTAACTATCTTCATTTGGTTTCACCGGCTTTATCTTTCGGTTCGTCGGTTTCCTGTTCTTCCATCTTCTTAACTTTTTGATCCACCAGTTGTTCTATTGCGGCTCTTTTCTCGGTGTTCTGCAATTCGTATGTAGCGCCAAAAACAGTATGCATCATACTTCCGCCTCTTGCCCTTATCTTTCTCGCTATCCAAACAAATACAACTATAATTCCGCTCAGCAATAGCAGCGCAAATAATATGTCGCCGGTTTCTTTGCTCATACTTCCGGTAAACCTATGCAGTTTTTAAATCAAACTCTGCGTGAATATCATCAAGAGTAGTGTTCGGTTCCTCAAGAAGATAAGTACCAATTCGAGCAATTCTCTCTGCAGATGTTCCATTGTTCTGCAGAGGCACTAATCTTTTTAATTCTTCCAAATCAAAAGCAGAATGAACCTCTTTGCCAAGAGCCATTCCTACATAAACAACCGATGAATATTTTGTGATAAGAATATCGCAGTTAGCAATCATGTGATTCGTATTGTCTTTTGTGAATACCAACGCGCCGGGTGCGTATTTATTTATTTCCCGAATCGCCCTGTCGAATTTCTCGTTTGGGTGGAGCTTAAAAATTAATTGCCTACCGTCGGCAATTTCTAAACATTGTTTTATGAATTTTTTTCTGTTCTCGTATTTGAATGTTTCGCGGGAATCGGATGTGGCAACTAAGACAAAATTCCTGTGAGGGAAATCGTTGTTTAGATACTGCCGCGCGTTATCGAAGTTGGGTATACCGGTTACGAGAATCTTTTTAGATTTAGCGCCTTTGCGAATAAAGAAATCCTTATAACCTTCGGATGCTACACAGAATAAATCGTATAAGTTGGATATACCGTTTGCCGATGTGCCTGCAATCCATCTTGGAAGATTAAAATATTTTATAAGATGGAAGAAGATATTTTCCGGATCGGTCATTCCTTCCTGAACAAGGATTATTTTTTTATCGCGAATATTTTTAGGAATGATTAAATCCGAACATGTATATACCAGGTCGTAATCGTTATTCAAACCGCGGTAATCAATTTTCAGATTGTGGCGGCGAAGATAATTTTCGGTATTCCGTCTAAAACTTCCGCCGAGTATTGAAAAATCCAGAATACCGAGTTTGGCGCAGAAGTTAAGAAATTTATCTCCGTAATAAGGAGTGAAGCAGCAATCGTACTCGTTCATCTGCATTGAAATTTGGTGCATCATTAAAGTTTGGTTGAGTGAACCGCAGATGAAAAGGACTTTCTTCTTATGCATATTTATTCGCTTTGAGTTCTAAAAATCTTACTAAAAGTACCCGTAAAATTAAAATTTATTATTAAGATTTTTGTCGAATCAAGATTAAGAAATTGTTAACTCAGCAAAAATATCTTCCCGCAACGGAAGAGTTGTCTGGTATCCGAACACAAACTCCCTCATCTCAAATTTAATCATTTAGTCCGATGTGTGAAATATTATAATTAAAGCACTTCCCATTTACCTCAAATACAGGAATTTAACATGCCCCGGTGGTTCAAAGTTCAAAGGCGCTGTACTCCGTTTATCGGATTCATCATAATCAAACGAAAGAATATGCTAAATCGGCGTCTTTCGGTTAAATTTTAAAAGAAATAATTTTACCCGTCAGTAAAATATTTTCAACAATGATCTGCTTATGATATGAGCTCAAAACCGAAACAGTTAATGGTTTACGGTGCCGCGGGTTATTCAGCTCGATTGATAATTGAAGAACTTCTGCATAGAGGAATAAAACCTTTGCTTGCCGGAAGAAACGAAGCATCTTTGAAACCTCTTGCGGAAAAATGGGGGTGTGTTCACCGTGTCTTTGAAATAGAGAATGAAAAAATATTAGATGAAGCCCTCGCAGATGTTCATACGCTTTTAAATTGTGCCGGTCCTTTCAAATTTACCGCAAAGGAAATGATGGAAGCGTGCCTTCGCACCAAAACTAATTATCTCGATATCACCGGGGAAATTCCGGTCATGCATCTTGCTTATAGTTTTAATAGAAGCGTACTTGAAAATGGAATCGTGATTATGCCGGGCGTTGGATTTGACATCATTCCTTCCGACTGTTTGGCAAAACGGATAAGTGAAAAAATGCCGGACGCAGTCAATCTGAAACTTGGCTTTCTAAATAAACGCGGAAAAATTTCCCGGGGAACATGGTTAACAACTCTCGAATTTCTTGGCGGCAGCGGCAGAATACGACGTGACGGAAAAGTGATTGAATCGAGGATCGGCGAGTTTACCATGAATGTTCAAACAAAAAATTTTTCATTCTACGGACTGTCAATTCCGTGGGGAGATGTTTATTCTTCGTATCACTCAACAAGAATTCCGAATGCGGAAGTGTATCTTGGAGTTTCGAAATGGGTTTTCCGGTTTAGATCGATTTTAATCCCGCTGCTAAAATTGTTTCGGATAAAGCTGATAAAAAATTTCGCCGTTAATTACATCAAGAAAAATTTGACTGGCCCATCGAAAGAAGAGCGGTATTCAACTGAGACCTTTGTTCTTGGAAGAGTAGAAAACGATAAAGGCGAAATGGCAGAGGAAATTTATCAATTTATGGAGGGATATAATTTAACCGCAAGGGGCGCGGCAGAATGCGCTGCAAGAGTACTGAATAATTCTGTCGGTCCGGGATACTACACGCCTTCTTTAGCTTTTGGAAGTGAGTTTATGGATTTGTTTGTAATAAAAAAATTGAAGTAACACCGCAAGATCAACAAACTGGGCGTAAATCACTTTGGCTGTGCCGCATTTGCTGGTTGAACAATCTCCCCGTCTTTATATTCCGTAAAAGAAATTGCGCGGCCGGATTGATCATAAGTAAAACATTTTCCGTCAAGTAGGTTGTTCTTAAACACAAATAAATCCGAGACCTTCCCGTTAGGAAAGTAGTGCCTGGTTATTCCGTTTTTAGCCCCGTTTAAATAATCTTCTTCGGCTACAAGCGAGCCCGATTTGGAAAATATTTTTTTTGTTCCGTTAAGACTGTTGTCACGGTAGGTTTCTTCGGATTCAACTTCGCCGGTGAGATAAAAAGTTTTTGCCGTGCCTTCCCGCGAGTTGTTAACGTAAAATTCTTCGGCTATTTTAATTCCCCGTAAATCATACTTTGTAGATAAACCGTTTCTTGTATTGCCAACAAACTCGGCCACCTCGGCTATCGTTCCGCCGTCATGATAGAAAGTGCCCTGCCCTTCAATCTTATCCTCGCGGTAATTCAATTTGGATTTCAGAAAGCCGCTTACGTAGTATTCGAGATTGATGCCGGTTCGTTTCCCTTCCTGAAAATTATTTTTTGATTTTAATGTTCCCTCGTCGTAGTACTCGTCGAAATTTTGCTCAATCTTGGCAATCTTGCTGCCGTAATCGAACCGTTCGCGTTTAACAATCTGCCCGTTGTCGTAAGTGTCGATTACCTTGATGGTGCCGTCGGGATAATAAAAATATGAGGTGCCGTCGAGCCGGTCGTTTTTGTACCGCGCCTCAAGAGCAACGCCTCCGAAATCGTAATAAACTTTGCTTACGCCTTCGAGCTTATCGTTAACGTAATTGCGTTCGACTTCAACCTTCCCGTTTTCAAAATATATTTTGGAAATGCCGTTCAGCTTTCCGTTGTGATAATTCCACACCGCTTCAAGTTTACCGCTTTTATAATATGTATTGCTGAATCCTTCCTGAACGTCGTTTTCGTAAATTGGTTCAGCCCAAAGCTGACCTGTTTCATAGTACCATTTTGATTTGCCCTGAAGTTTTCCGTTGTGGTAATTCCACTCCATGCTCTTCTTGCCGTTTTCAAAGTACCATGTGCTTATGCCTTCTTCCTTTCCGTCTACATAGTTCCAGTCTTTCCAAAGCTTGCCGCTTTCGTAATATTCCTTGTAAACACCATTGCGCTTACCGTTTACATAAGTGCCTTCGGATTTTA
>DAIEQA010000234.1:0-4061 GCA_027348115.1 Ignavibacteriales bacterium | reverse complement strand
GAATCGATCTTTGAGACTTAACCCGATCTTTCCAAGCGACAGTTTTCCGAGACTGATTGCTCTTGGCAGCATATCGAACTGGAAATTTCTTGCATAGCCCAAATTGTCTTGGTTGTCGATAGCGGAAAATGTGTTCTTATCCCAGCTGCTGCCAGAAAATTCTCCTATAAGATTAATTCCATCTGCTAAATTCGCATTGAGGGAAAAATTACCAAGCTGCTTTAACTCCGGCATTGGCAAATATATAACCGGCAAATACGAGCCCTGTTTAATACCGACAAATTTATAGTTGCCTAAACTTTCTTTTTCATAATCGCCGTCGCCGCTTCCAACAAAGCTGAATGTTACATTATAAATTGAAGAGGAGTTTCCGGGAAGATATTTGTAGTAAGTATAATCCTGGCTATTGATAACTGTATCTATCTTCGTGTAGAGTCCTTGAATCTTTCCGAGAGAATCCGGAGTTGCCGGCGTTACACCGGATTTTACAGCTTTGTTTCTATCGTTGCCGGCCTGACGGAGAATTGCCATATCGCTATCGGTAAAAGTATATTCGATAGGATTGTTCTCATCATCGCCTTCACGGAAGTATCCAATACCGATTTTAATTCTGTCATTTAAAATTCTTGTGGAAAAATCCGCCCCGAAGAAATTTCTTTTAAAACTCTGGTCAGTGTATTCAAAATCAACGGCTATTCTGCTGGCGGATGTTATAAGTCTCTTTGGAGTAAAAGTCACTTCGGCATTAGAGTAGTCGATGACATAATCATTGTTCTCGCCCCGCTTCATCAACTCGCCGTCTACATAAACACGTTCTGTTCCGGCAATAAGAATTATCGCGTTTTCATTATTGACGCCGTACAATCTGTAAGGTCCTTGATTTCCATCCTGCCCGTTGAACTTATTAGTATTAAATTTTCCTTTTGAGCTTGCAATTGCCACAGCGCCTTTCGTATTTCCGAAAGTAAATTCACCTTTAAGACCCTGGAGCTTTCGATTTATTCTGGAAAACTCGTTATCTGTAACATCAAGCATATAATCGCCGAAAGTTCCAACGGCATTCTTATGACGAATCTCAATGAAGACTTTATCGAGCTCGTCGAGTGTTTCGGTATTTCCTTCCGGCTGGATTGGAGTGTTTTCATCCGTCAGCGCAGCTACCAGGTCGATATCGTCGGATAGTTTACCGGACAACTGAAGACGCAATCCGCTGTTCAATTGAAAATCCCTGTTTGTGCCAACGGTAAATCCGCGAACGAGCGCACCGCTTTTTTGAATCCCCTTTCCGAAAATTGACTCGGTAGTAAGAGGTTCAGAAATACTTTTTGCGGTTCTTATTGTATCTCTCTTTTGAGCATCAAAGTAAGTAACAAGGTTCCTTCGTTTATACTCTCGCTTTAAATTAATTTTTACAGTCCGGTAAATAATAAACAACGTATCGAGCAGAGAAAATTTTGCGGTCGGATTTAATGAAATTTTCCCATCGCTGTAATAGATCCGGTAATCGTCCTTACTTAACAACTTACTCCCCACAAAAACTTTTTCCGAAAAAGGTATGATGTTTAACGAGCGGATTTGGTATTCGTTTGAGAGATTAATCTTAAGCGTGTCTTTTGTGAAATCGCTTTTTAAATTTTGGGAATAGGATAACACGGGGGTTAGACCGACCAGAATCAAATATGTATAAATCAGAAAATTCTTTTTCAACGGGAAGCTTTATTAATTCGGTAGAATAAATCTATATCTATACTCCGTTTGATTCAATACATTAAAAATTACTCGTACCGTAATGCTTCTATCGGATCGAGATTGGATGCTTTGACAGCCGGGTAAACTCCGAAAAGTACGCCGACAAAAGTGGTAACGAGCAATCCTATTATAATCCATACAACCGGAATAATAATTGAAACGCCGAGAGTGACAGCGACAATGTTGCCACCGACAATTCCGAGGACAATTCCAATCAAACCTCCGACCCAGCTCAGAGCAACGGCTTCAATTACAAACTGTGTAAGGATTGCGCGCTTTCGGGCGCCAATGGCTTTTCTTATTCCAATTTCTCTTGTCCTTTCTGTTACGCTCACAAGCATTATATTCATAATACCCACTCCGGCTGCCAAAAGAGCAATTGCCGCAACAACACCGGCGCCAAGTTTTACATAGTTCGAAAAACTATTCACGGTTTCTACCAGTTGTTCATTAGTCAATATTTCAAAATCATTTTCTTCACCAACGGGGACTTTTCTAATCTTTCTTAAAGCTCCGATAACTTCATCTTCGGTCTTTTCCAACAATTCCTTGGAGGATGCCATTATTAAATACTGAGCACTATGCTCTGTACCAAAATGTTTTTCGAAAGCACCCAATGGCACAACAACAAAATTATCTTGTGACTGGCCTAAAACGGAACCGCGTTTTTCGAAAACGCCCACCACTTCAAAACCGATATTATCAATCTTAATAGTTTGACCAACCGGTGAAGTTTTCTTGAATAGTTTATCAACTACATCAGTTCCAATCATTGCTAAGGGTCTCGAAAAATCATAATCATCTTTCGTAAGATTTCGACCCTCTCCCAACCGAAGGTCCCTGGCGATAAAGTAATCTTGATTAACACCAACAAGAGGAACATTTGGATTTGTTTTTTCATTTAGAAATTTAACAACTTTACCGTTAGCGTATTCCGCAATTCCAACGGCCAACGGAAGCGATGTCATTTCCTTTAATTTTTTTCCCTGCTCGGCAGTAAGGTTTTTTCTGTTACGGTATTTTTTTTGACGATGAGGATCGCCGATGAAGGCCGGGTACTTGTTAACTATAAAATTTTGAGACCCGATCGCATTGAACGCATCAACTATATTTTGCTGAACAGCGCTAATCGCAGTCATTACAATTATTATGGAAAAAAGTCCCACTACTATGCCGAGCAGCGTTAGGAACGATCTAAGCTTGTTCCCCATTATGGAACCAATTGCCAGTTTTATACTTTCTATAACCTGCATCTTTTTCCAGGAAAAAACTATTCGTACCTAAGTGCATCAACGGGATTTAACCGAGACGCTTTCCACGCCGGTAAAAATCCTGAAATAATTCCAACTAAAGCGGAAATTAATAACGCTAGGACCACTATTTCTAAAGGCATTGATGTAGGCAGAAATTGGTTAATTATTAAACTTAGAGGAAACGAAACTATCAATCCGAGCATTCCACCTATAAGACAAATTATTGCTGCCTCCGTTAAAAACTGCACTAAAATTGACCAAGTCTTTGCGCCTATCGCCTTCCTTATTCCTATTTCCTTTGTCCTTTCCGTAACCGAAACAAACATAATATTCATTATTCCAATGGCTCCTACAAACAGGGATAATGCTGTAATAAAAATTCCAGCCAGTGCGACTACGCCAACAGTTTGATCGTATAGTTGCTTCAAGGCCTCCTGCTGGTTGATTGCAAAATCATCCGGCATACCCGGCGGTACCTTTCTTATAACGCGCATCTCGGCAATAATTTCTTCTTTTGCATCTTCAAGTTTCTCTACATCGCCTATCTTAACATCAATACGAAGTCTGTTCCGAGCTGTACCCAATATGGTTTCAAAAACTTTAAGCGGCATTATAATTTGTCCGTCCATACTGAAAGAACCTAAAAATCCGCTCCCCTGTTTTTCGAGCACACCTATAACTTTCATAGGAACATTGTTTATGCGAACATCCTGATTAACGGGATTTTCGTTGGGAAACAATTCATTGGCTATATCTTTTCCAATCACGCAGACACGGCGTGCAGCCAAAACATCAAGGGCATTTAAAAATCTTCCTTCCTCCGGGTTGATTTGAGCAGTCTTTTGAAACTCTTCCGTCGTGCCATACACTAATGTAGCTTGTACGGATTTTTCTTTACGTTTAACTGTTGTACCGAATGTTGTCTTACATGGAGCCATTGCTTCGAAGTTTTTCAACACAGATCGTAACTTTTCGTACTGCTCGTAGGTTATATCCTTTCTATTTCTGAAAGAACTCCAGTCACCCATTGCAAACCAAGGAAATTTATCGACGTAAAGA